>NZ_LAYY01000011.1 GCF_000986785.1 Mesobacillus campisalis
ACCTCCTCTCAGTGCCCGAAATGTCTCCTGCCACTACAAACAGGGCACTGACGCTCCTTCTCAGTGCCTGAAATTACTTCTGTCACTACAAAAAGGTCACTGACACCTCCTCTCAGTGCCCGAAATGTCTCCTGCCACCACAAAAAGGTCACTGACACCTCCTCTCAGTGCCCGAAATGTCTCCTGCCAGAACAAAGAGGTCACTGACACCTCCTCTCAGTGCCTGAAATGTCTTCTGCCACTACAAAAAGGGCACTGATATCTCCTCTCAGTACCTGAAATGTCTTCTATCACTACAAACAGGGCACTGATATCTCCTCTCAGTGCCCGAAATGTCTCCTTCCACCACAAAGAGGTCACTGACATCTTCTCTCAGTGCCCGAAATGACTTCCTGCCACTACAAAAAGGGCACTGATACCCCTTCTCAGCGCCCCCTAAATTCCCTATAGTCTAAAAAGCAATTGACACACCCGAAACTTCTCCACCAGCCTCAAAAAGGCAGGTTACAGTTTTTTTGAACGGCCCTGTTCATGCTCCTTTTTTCTTTGGCCTGATGGCAAATAAAGTCGCAAGAGCAGCGGCAATGCTTAGTCCTGTCAATAAATAAAACATCATTTGTTCCGAGTTCTTCATCATGATGGCGATAACTGGGGGGCCAGCCGCTACTCCGATAAATCTCATTGAACTGTATATGGAGCTGATCGTGCCGCGTTCTTCTTTTTCAATGCTAGCAGTAATCAAAGAATCAAGGGGCGGCAAGGAGGCTCCGATTCCAATTGCCCCAACAAGGAAAATCGAGATCAGGAACCATAAATCTTTTGAAAAACCCAGGACGGCTGTAGAGATTCCAAGAAGCAAGGCTCCCACAAAGGCAATCCATTTCATGAGCACCTGATTTTCCTTAATCAGCTTTCCTGTGATAAAAGAGGACAGGCAAAGTGCTCCAAGAGGCAGGGCGAGAAAAAGTCCTTTTTTTACATTTGTAATTCCATACTTTGATTCTAAAATATCAGAAAGATAAAACAAGACGCCAAATAAAACAAACATGAGGATAATCCCGATAAAAAAGATCGCATACAGCCAGCGCCCATTTTCACTGAAGATGAGCCTTATCTTCTTGATGAAGTCCCGAAATGGCAAGGCTTCACTTTTCTTCTTTGGCGCTTTTACAAGAAGCAGCATTAACAATATGGAAATTGCACAAAAAACAGGAATTGACAAGAAAGGCAGGAACCAAATTATGCCGGCAAGGTAGGAGCCGAGAATCGGGCTTAATACCTTACCCAGGGTATTGGATGTCTCAATCTCTCCCAGTGCACTGCTTACTTCCTCTTCATTTTTGAACATATCCCCAACTAGCGGGAGAACAATAGGGAATGAACCTGCTGCTCCGACTCCCTGCAGTGCCCGGCCGATCAGTATGACCCAATAACCGTTATCCATTTGCCAGGATGCCCAGCCTGCGAGCAATCCCCCGATGGCTGCGATAAAAAGGCTTGGGATAATGACTTTTTTACGGCCTATCCTGTCAGACAAATACCCGGCAATTGGAATGAGGAAAATGGCTACAACTGAATAAACAGTTATGATTAAGCTGGATTGAAAAGAAGAAATGCCCATTTGCCGTTCCATTACTGGCAAAACGGGAATCAGCATGCTATTCCCCAGTGTCATCACCAAAGGAATGGAGGAAATGGATAAGACTGCCCATCTTTTTCCGCTGGTACCTGACTTTTTCCGGGAGGACTTTTTCCCGGAATGGCTGAACAATTTTTCCGCATAGTTCATTTCAATACCCGCCTTATTTCGTACTGTTAATAGCTTTTACTAAAAGTAAGGATATAGCATTTCTTTTTTATGGTAAAATTCTCAATAAGACAAAGAAGCAATTGAGGAGGAATACATATGGAAGCCGCGATTGTTCAGTTGAACGTTGGGATGCCAAAAGAACAGAACTGGCGGGAAAGGCGGGATATATCAGCCATTGGCAAAATACCCATTGAAGAAGCAATGCTTTGGAAACATGGATTTGACGGTGACGGCATAGCCGATACAAAACACCATGGCGGGCCGGATAGAGCAGTCTGCCTATATCCATTTGACCATTACAGCAGATGGGAAAAGGAATACGGAACGAAGCTTAAATTGCCCGCATTCGGGGAAAATATCACCGTGGCAGGCATTACAGAAAATGATTTGTATATTGGTGATGTGTTCCAGCTGGGAGATGCTGTGGTTGAAATTACCCAGGGCAGGGTCCCATGTTCGACCATCTCCAGGCATAATGGAATTGACACCCTGTTGAACAGGGTATTTGAGACTTGCTTGACAGGCTGTTTCTTTAGAGTGCGGGAAGAGGGAATCGTCAGAAAAACTTCTGGCTTAAAACTAATCAGCCGGGTGCAAAAGGAGTTCTCGGTTTACAGGGCAAATCAGCTGATGCTGCACGGGCACGGACACGAACCAGCCGCCATAGCCGAACTTGTACAGGTTGAGTCACTGGCGGATGAATGGAAGCGTCAAATTAGCAAAAGGGTAACACGTTGGACGAAAACTTAGGTAATTTTTAATAATTTGAAAATTAGTATTGACATTTAACTGGCATGTTGTTTATGATTATAAACAATAATAGCGTTGGCGTTGAAGAAGAGGAGTAGCTGAAACGGAAATGTCAGAGAGCTGGTGGGTGGTGCGAACCAGTATGGACGTTGCAGTGAATGGACTTCTGAGCCCCAGACCGAACCCCTTGCGGAAAGTAGGCTCTGGCGAATGGGCCTCATCGTTACAAGAGGCAGGCATTAAAGCATGTGCTTTGATGCTCAAAGCGGGCCGGTTTCGGCCAATCAAGGTGGCACCACGGGTTTCTCGTCCTTATCTACAGGCGGGAAACCCTTTTTGTTTTGTTCGAAAACTTCATAATTGGTAAATTGTTGCGCAAGAAGAGTACATAAGCTAATTTCGTCACAGAGAGCCGGGTTGCTGGGAACCGGTACGGAATGGTTTATCGAATGGGCTTGCAAGAGGCTTTCTGAACGATAGTAGGAAAGCACGGGTTCCGCCGTTAAAAGGATAGAATATGGAACAGTATTCGAAAAGGGGAAACGGCCTTCGCCGTTTCAATTGAGGTGGCACCGCGGTCATACGTAATCGTCCTCTATATGCACTTTTTGTGCGTATAGGGGACTTTTTTATTTTATCTGGATTGGAAAGGGGATTCTTTATGGTCATTCAAGATCAGGGGATAAACGTGAAGGTGGAGGAAATTGAGGGAGATACTCTTACCCCGATTGCCATCTACCAGAGGATATCGGGAAAGCAGAAGTTCCTGCTTGAAAGCTCTCTCAAGCATGAGGACGCAGGGCGTTTTTCCTTCATCGGGGCCGAGCCTGTATATGAAATCAAGGGGTTCAGGGGGGAGGCTTCTGTAAAGGGACCTTCCGGTAAACTCATCAGGAAAGGCCCAGTCATTGACATAATAAAAGATTACCTGCCAGTTGCAAAGCCTATTGCAGATATCCCGTTTATTGGAGGGGCAGTCGGCTATATCGGCTACGATGTAATCCGTGATTATGAAAGTGTTGGGCCCGAACCGGCCGACCCGCTCCAAATGCCTGAGGCGCACTTGCTTGTTTTCAATGAAGTGATTGCTTTTGACCATTTGAAACAGAAAGTCTTTCTTATCGGGTTTGAATTACCAGGCTCGACTAGTGAGCAGGTCTCACAACGCCTGGAAAAGCGGAAGCAGGAGCTTCGAGGTGGAAGCACCAGTCAGGAAGAGGATTTCAAATTATCACACTTCCAATCCAATGTAAGCAGGGAAGAATTCGAAGAACTGGTTTTAAAAGCAAAGAAATACATTGAAGAAGGCGATATCTTCCAAGTGGTGCTTTCGAGAAGGCTGGAGGCAGATGTCTCCGGCAATCCGTTCAGCTTTTACAGGAAATTAAGAGTCAAAAACCCCTCCCCTTATATGTATTATTTGGACTACGGTGACTACTCCATTGCAGGAGCTTCGCCGGAAAGCCTGGTTAAAGCAAGGGGAAACAGCATCCTGACAAATCCGATAGCTGGTACACGGCCGAGAGGGAGAACTCCGGAAGAAGATGTGCTGCTCGAGAAAGAGCTCGCTGCCGATGAAAAAGAACTTGCCGAACACAGGATGCTTGTGGATTTGGGACGGAATGACCTGGGGCGCATTTGCACGGTCGGCACTGTAAAATTGGAAAAATATATGAAGGTTGAGCGTTACCAGCATGTAATGCATCTGGTTTCGGAAGTAAGCGGAAAGCTGGCTGAGGGATGTTCTGCAGCAGAAGGGCTGGCCTCCTGCCTGCCGGCTGGGACGGTTTCAGGGGCCCCGAAAATTAGGGCGATGCAAATCATCAACGAGCTTGAAAAGACAAAAAGAGGGGTTTATTCGGGAGCCATCGGCTACCTTTCAGCTTGCGGGAACATGGATTTTGCCCTGGCGATACGAACAATGGTCATCAAGGACAATAAAGCCTATATCCAGGCTGGGGCCGGCATCGTCCATGACTCGGATCCCGCAAAGGAATTTGAAGAGACTGCCCATAAGTTAAGGGCATTAATGGAGGCTGCAAATGATCCTGCTAATCGATAATTATGATTCCTTTACCTTTAATCTCTATCAGTATCTTGGAGAGCTGGGAAGCCTCCCTGTGGTTGTAAGAAATGATGCTCTCACAGTCGACGATGTGCTTAATATGATGCCAGAAGCAATCATTATTTCACCTGGTCCAGGCAGGCCTGAACATGCAGGTATATGTGTGGATATAATCAGAGCTTTGGCGCCAAGCATTCCAATCCTTGGCATCTGTCTCGGACACCAGGCGATCGGGTATGCGTTTGGAGGCAAAATCACCAAAGCTGAGAGAATCATGCACGGCAAAATATCAAGATTGAACCATTCAGGAACATCGATTTTTGCAGGGATGCCCCGAAAGATGGATGTCATGCGCTACCACTCATTGGTCATTGAAAAAAATACCGTGCCAGAACAATTCGACGTCCTTGCCACTTCTGCCGAAGATGGCGAAATCATGGCTATCAAGCATAAAGAGTTTCCTCTCTATGGGCTGCAGTTCCATCCCGAGTCCATTGCAAGCAGGGAAGGAAAACAGCTTCTGAACAACTTCTTAATACAGATGCGGAAGGAGAATGAAAAACATGAAGTCCTATCTTGAAAAATTAACAGCAAGAAAATCCCTGACACAGCCTGAAATGGAAGAAGCGGTGAGCAAAATCTTCTCTGATGAAATCTCAGACAGCGAGATTGCCGCTTTTATGGTAGGTCTTAAAACCAAAGGAGAAACGGTAGAAGAAGTTGCTGGCATTGTTGAAGCATTTAGAAGCAATTCAAGGGCCTTTGGCAGGAAGTTCACTGGAGTCCTTGATAATTGCGGCACAGGCGGTGATGGGTCCCAAAGCTTCAACATCAGCACAACCTCGGCATTTGTCATTGCCGGTGCGGGGGTTACAGTGGCCAAACATGGAAACAGAAGCATATCGAGCAAAACGGGAAGTGCGGATGTTTTGGAGGAACTGGGAGTACCGCTGGATTTATCCCCGGAGAAAACGGAAGACATTCTTGAAGAAAACGGTATTGCCTTTTTGTTTGCGCCTTATGTCCATCCAAAAATCAAGCGGATTATGAAGGTTAGAAAGGACCTTAGGATTCCAACCGTTTTCAACCTCATTGGGCCATTGACCAATCCGATTGATTTGGACTACCAGCTCCTCGGCATTAACCGGGCCGATAGACTTGAGCTTTTTGCCCAGGTGCTGAAGAAACTGGGCCGCAAGCGGGCGGTAGTCCTGAATGGAGCGGGCTCGATGGATGAGGCGTCACTTGCAGGAGATAACCAGCTGGTTATCTTAAAGGATGGCGAAATTGTCCGTGAGATCGTCCATCCGGAAGAAGTTGGGCTATCGCTGTATGAAAATAGTGAAATCATCGGCGGGGATGCAAAGCAGAATGCTGCCATCCTGCTTGATGTACTAAAAGGCAAAAAAGGGGCTTACAGGGACACTGTGCTCCTTAATGCGGGCATCGGAATCTTCGCTGCCGGACGGGCAGATACCATCCAGCATGGGATATTCCAGGCAGCCGAAAGCATTGATTCAGGAAGTGCCCTGGATAAGCTGGAAACATTGATCCATAAAAGCAAAAATGCGGAGAGGGCGGTCATATAAATGCAAACCATTCTGGACAAAATCATCGCCAAAAAGCGGGAAGACATTAGGGATTTAAGTGAAATTGCCATCGGGTTGCCACAAAAAAAACATTCTTTTATTGAAAAGCTAAAAAATGCATCCGAGTTATGCATCATATCGGAGTTTAAGCGAGCCTCTCCTTCCAAGGGTTTGATCAATGACAGCCTTCAGCCGGCAAAGCAGGCTGCCATGTATGCCGAATATGGAGCTTCGGCCATCTCCGTGCTTACAGACAGCCACTTCAAAGGAACCATGGATGACTTGAAGGAAGTACGGAGTGCAGTGGGACTTCCTATCCTTTGCAAGGATTTTATTATCGAACGAAAACAAATCACCCATGCCTCAGCAGCCGGTGCCGACCTGGTCCTGTTGATCGCCTCGGTGCATGACCAGCATTCATTAAAGGAGCTCCATGAATACTCCAAGGAGCTTGGAATGGAGGCTCTTGTTGAAGTCCATGATGAAGCCGATCTTGAGAAAGCACTGTCGGCAGGAGCGGAATTAGTCGGGATCAACAACCGGGACTTGAAAACCTTTGAGGTCAAATTGGATACGACGGAAAAGCTCGGACCGATTGTAAGAAAATCAGGGGCATTCTTGATCAGCGAGAGCGGCTTGAAAACGAGAGAGGATGTAATGCGGGCAGCTCATTCGGGAGCCAACGGCATTCTGGTTGGGGAATCATTCATGGCGGCTGCAGATTTGCATCAGCTCTTCAGGGACTTCAAAGTTCCTTTGACAGCGGTGAAACAGCTATGAAGGTGAAGATTTGCGGAATTAAAACCGCGGAAGCAGCCTTGCACGCCGCAGCTGCAGGTGCGGATGCACTTGGTTTTGTTTTCGCACCGAGCAAGCGGCAAATTACCCCCGGGGAGGCCAAGGCAATCATTCAGGAACTCCCGGAGGCTGTCTGGAAGGTGGGAGTGTTTGTTAATGAACCTCCAGAAAAAGTCGCATCAATTGCGGAACTGGCCGGCTTGACCCATATCCAGCTGCATGGAGAAGAAAGTCCCGGAGATTACATGAAAATCGGCCGGCCACTCATTAAGGCTTATAGTATTAGAGACAAAGAGGATATCACCATAATTGATTATGAGACATCAGACTATGTCCTGCTCGACAGTCCTCCTGCCACGTACAAAGGCGGAAATGGAATGAGCTTTGACTGGAATGTTGCAAGCGGGGCAAAAAGAGGCCGGAATGTCATCCTTGCAGGGGGCCTGGATCCTGACAATGTGCAGACCGCAATAGACAAGGTCCGGCCTTTCATGGTGGATGTCAGCAGTGGAGTGGAAACAGAGGGAAAAAAGGATTTAAGGAAAATTGGAAGATTTATTGAAATAGCTAAAGCTGGAGAGGATGAGGGCATATGAATAACACAAAGACAGCAGCCTACACACTGCCGGATTCAAAAGGACATTTTGGCCAATTTGGCGGGAGGTACGTTCCTGAAACACTGATGCAGGCAGTCATTGACCTGGAGGAAGCCTATGAGAAGGCATTGGCCGACGAGGATTTCCATCATCAGCTGAACCATTTGCTAAAAGAGTATGTAGGCAGGGAAACACCGCTTTATTATGCGGAAAATCTGACCGCCCGTGCCGGAGGAGCAAAAATATACCTTAAGCGGGAAGATCTAAACCATACTGGCGCCCATAAAATCAATAATACAATCGGGCAGGCTCTGCTTGCTGTCCGCATGGGAAAACGCAAGATTGTCGCTGAAACGGGGGCTGGGCAGCACGGAGTCGCTACAGCGACTGTATGTGCATTGCTGAATCTCGAATGTGTGATTTTTATGGGGGAAGAAGATATCAGAAGACAGCAGCTCAATGTTTTCAGAATGGAACTGCTAGGCGCAAAGGTTGTCAGCGTCAGTTCAGGAAGCGGCACTCTGAAAGATGCGGTAAATGAGGCCCTTCGCTATTGGGTTGCGAATGTAGGAGATACCCATTATATACTAGGGTCAGTTATGGGTCCGCATCCGTTCCCGAAGCTGGTAAGGGATTTTCAGAGTGTTATAGGAAAAGAAACAAAGAAACAGTACCTTGAGAAAGAGGGAAGGCTGCCGGATGCGCTTGTTGCCTGCATAGGAGGCGGAAGCAACGCAATGGGAATGTTCCATCCCTTCATTGAAGATGAGGATGTGAAAATGTATGGAGTCGAGGCAGCCGGTGCCGGAATTTCAACTGGCCGCCATGCTGCATCCCTTGCGAAGGGAAAGCCGGGTATCCTGCATGGCAGCATGATGTATTTGCTTCAGGACGACCATGGCCAGATCCAGGAAGCCCATTCGATTTCCGCCGGGCTGGACTACCCGGGAATTGGCCCTGAGCATAGCTACCTTCATGAAATCAGCCGGGTGAAGTATGAATCCATCACTGATGAAGAGGCTCTGGATGGTGTAAAACAGCTGTCAAGGCTTGAAGGGATTATTCCTGCCCTGGAAAGTGCCCATGCAGTGGCTTATGCCATAAAGCTGGCAGCCGCCATGAGACCGGACGAAGGAATCGTAATCTGCCTGTCTGGCCGCGGGGACAAAGATGTCCAGACAATCAGGGCGCATATGGGAGGAAATGTCCATGACGAAAATTAATCAGGTTTTTCACCAAATGGAGCATAAAGCTTTTGTTCCTTATATCATGGCAGGGGATGGGGGACTGCAGTCCCTCAAGGAAAAGCTGCTATTTTTGCAAGAGTGCGGTGTGGATGCGGTTGAACTTGGGATTCCGTTTTCAGATCCAGTTGCCGACGGCCCAACCATCCAAAAAGCAGGGATAAGGGCCTTGAACGAAGGAACGACGTTGCTGGGAGTACTCGAGACTGTTCGGTCATTCAAGGATGAAATCACCATGCCGCTCATTTTAATGACTTATGCCAATCCTATCATTGCCCTAGGAATCGCCAATTTTGCGGAGAAAGCTGCTTTGGCAGGGATCGATGGATGCATTATTCCAGATTTGCCCCTTGAGGAAGAGGATTTGATTCTTCCTGAATTGACAAAAAGGGGAATCGAGTTGATCAGGCTGGTCACTGTGACGAGCCCGGAAGAGAGAATCAGGAAAATTACCGCAAAGGGTAACGGCTACGTTTATGCAGTTACCGTTGCCGGGATCACAGGTGCCCGCACCAGCTTTAACGGGAACCTCAGCCATTTTTTACAACAGGTTAAAGAAATCAGTCCTCTGCCAGTTCTTGCCGGCTTTGGCATCTCTACTCCCCGGCAGGTGGAAGAAATGTCATCCCACTGCGATGGAGTTATCGTCGGCAGCAAAATAGTCGAACTGTTCCACGAAGGGAAGCTGGACGAGATCAGAGAGCTTGTCGAAGCAGCAAAATAGAACGGAGGGACAGCCGCTTTTTTACGGCTGTCCCTTCGTTTTTATATTCTGTTACTCTCAAGCAGGGATAGGTCATCTTTTTGTGCCTGTGACACAAACCGTCAATATAGGCCTATAATTTCCATACGCAACCGAAACATCTTTAAAACCGGCTTCTTCCATGTCTTTTTGCATTTTGGCCCCAAGAGTTCTGGTTGTTGTTTCGTCTGCCCCATCTTCCCTGGGCTGGACCGTCAAGGCAATTCTGCCTTCAATGCTCATCATGTCGTATATTTTTTTCAGTGATTGCTCCTGATGCTCCCAAAGAGGATAATTATTTACCGAAAATACCTTATCATAAAGGTGAGATGGTTCATAATCAATGATATCCCCAGAATAAAGGCGCACTCGGCCCTGCTGGATATAATCGCGGTTTTTCCGCTCTGCCATCTGCTTCATTTTTGAAGAAAGATCGATTCCATGGATTGTAATCCTTCTTTTTGTTTCCATAAGTTCGTTTATGGCATAACCAGGACCATACCCAATTTCTAGGATGGTATCGCCTTTATGAGGATTCAACTGGCGGATCGTCCATCTGTTTATTTTCTTGTTTTCAAGGTTCATAATGAATCCTGCGATTCTGCCGAAGATTCCCTTTGGTTGCTCAAATTGGCGGTCCATCGTATTTAGCATTCCTTTACACCTCATATTTGTTTTCCTTCTATTAACCCTTTCTTTTCCGGCCTTAAACATTTTTCAAAATAATAAATTCTGCCAATTTTATAGAAAGGATAATTGTATTGGGATTTTTTTAGAAACGTGCTGTTTGTTACAGTACTATGCCTGCCAGCTTTATATACTTAGTGTAATCACAGGTATGGAGGCATCTCCATCGAGAGAATCAGGATAAGAGGGAAAGTGACAGTAATGAATGTAAACGTTGATGTTGTGCCCATTAGGCCTGACCGCGATATTGTCAAGCTGACGGCCGTTTTTAACGGGTATCCGGGACCTGAAGTTAAAATCGTTGCCGATTTTGAAAAAAACACTTTCGTTTGTTTTGAATGGAATTTCGATAAAAAAGAAACAAAGCCGATTAAGCCCATTGCCAGGCTGGATTCTCTGGAGCAATTCCGGAAGAAGCTTTATGAATTCCACATATGGGACTGGGAAGAAGATTATCAGGCAGATGGAATCATAGTGGATGGCATGTCCTGGTCCGTCAGGCTTGAAACGAAGGGAGGTACTTTTAAAAAAGAGGGGCTTGAAGCCTTTCCAAAAGAATGTAAGAGATTTTGCCGATCTCTTAAGAGATTGACTGGTGTTGAGATTAAATAAAGAACGGGGATTCAAACTTCTTCCAGGTTGTTTTTCAGTTCCTTCCTGCCCAGTTGCTTGAAATCCTTAGCAGTTGGGTGTAAAATAGTGGAGTTTTAGCCGGTATTTTAATTGGCAGACAGGATCCTTGGAGGATGATTGGAAATGCATGATATTACTGTTGATGAACTCGTCCAGTCGAAGAAATATGTGCCGGTCGATGTTCGTTCACCTATTGAGCACGGAGAGGCAGCCATTCCAGGTTCCGTGAATATTCCCCTCTTTACCAATGAAGAGCGCCAGGAGATTGGCATATTATATAAACATTCCGGAGACCAGGCGGCCAAATGGCGGGCGATGGAAATTGTATCCCCGAAACTGCCATCCATTTTAAATCAAATTAAGAATTTGGAGGATTCCGGCGCACAGCCTGTCATTCATTGCTGGCGGGGAGGTTCGAGAAGCAAAGCTGTAGCTTCCTTTCTGGAGTTCTCCGGAATACCATCCTTAAGGCTGGCCGGAGGCTATAGAGCTTACCGGGAGTATATATTGGAGCAGATTCCCATGCTTTTGCCAGAGAAGGCGGTGGTTCTGCATGGCCTGACAGGAACGGGAAAAACGGAAATCCTTAAGGAACTGCAAGGAAGGGGATACCCGGTTTTGGACCTTGAGAAGATGGCCAACCACCGGGGCTCGCTATTTGGAACGATTGGAATCGGCGACGGTCATAACCAGAAAACGTTTGATGCCCTCTTATTTGAGCGTTTAAGTGAGATAAAAGGATCGGGCTATTTCATCATTGAAGCAGAAAGCAAGCGGATAGGCCGTGCAGCGCAGCCAGAAACGATGGTGGAACGGAAAATGAACGGAACCCATTTTTTAATTTCCTGTTCGCTTGATAACAGGATTGAACGGATTTACAGGGAATATGTAGAGCCTTACAAAACGGAAACCTGGTTCAAAAACAATGTAGACGAGAAGGTAGAACGGATTGTCAAACGCCTGAAAAATCCCGAGTTGGCTGAAGAGCTGGAAGAGGCTCTCATCAAAGGTGATTACCGTACAGTGATTTCAATCCTGCTTGTACATTATTATGATCCGCGATACAGCCATTCCCTGAAAGAGTATAGTGGTAAATTCATCGAGGTTTATGGAAATGATTCCGCAAAGGCTGCGGCCCTGATTGCAAAGGAATTGGATAAAAGTTACCAATCCGGCCGGGCTGCCTTAACGTAATATTCAAAGGAAAGTGTGTGGCAGTGACCACATACTTTTTTTTGCCCCTGGGTTCAGGATTTACTACTGGCGGGCACAAAAAAGTCAAAAAAATGTCACATAAAAATTCCGAATCTTTAGTATATAATAAAAAATACAGCAAACATGGGAGGATGGATGAAATGCGAGAGTCGAAAAACTGTCACCGCCGTTTCTCGGTATTAGAAGAAAATGTGGGTTTCCTGACCGATGACGGGGTGGATGTATTCATAGCCGGTGCAAGATTCCAAAAGACCATCAGCTGCGGCCATATGGAATTTCCGGCGGAGAACCATGATATCATCCTTGCCTCTTTGATCGAGAAGAGAAGCGAACTTCCCACTCCAAAAACATTGTATATAAATTTGATGAACTTTTGAAACCAGCCTGGCATCCTGCCAGGCATTTTTATTGACAAAAAACATTTATTGAAAAATATGGGAGTAAAATTGCTTCTTTTGAAATTTTTGTAAGATAAGGTTTATCAGAAAATTTTTTTCCAATGATTTCACTATCTTCGAGTTCAAAACCTTTGTACTCGTCAAGGAGCAGTGGTAAAATGACTATGAAAACGGTATCCCCTGAATTTTAAAAATTATTCATTTTTTAAGTGCGGGATTCGTTTTAACTATATAAGAAATGGTAGGGGAACTTCTATGAACAAACCTGGTGCCAGTCAAGATGCCTTGTCTGGTTTTCACGGGCCCAATTTGGGATATGTCATTGAGCTGTATGAAAGGTACCTTGAGGACCCGAATTCAGTAGACCCGGAAATGAAGGAATATTTCGACCAAGGAAATATTCCAGGAATGAATCTATCAAAATCAGAAACACATGAAACACATGAAAAACTTCAAGTCAGCGATGCTGAAAAAATAATTGCTGCACTCCGGCTGGCGGACCATATCAGGGCATATGGACATCTATCAGCAGATGTTTATCCATTGTCGGAAAGGGGCCAGCAAAACCCTCTCAATGAACCAGAAAAATGGGGAATCACTGAAGAGGATTTGGAACAGCTCCCGGCAAACTTGATTTGTCCGGATGCTCCGCCCCATGTCAAAAATGGCGCAGAAGCGATTGAACACTTAAAACAGGTGTACACAAGCACTATAGCCTATGAGTTTCATCAGGTTCATAACCTGGACGAACAGAATTGGCTTCGCCGAAAGGTTGAAAGTGGAGGGCTTATACCCAACCTTTCGCAGAAGAGACGCATCTCTCTGCTGAAGCGTCTGACAGAGGTGGAAGAGTTCGAAAAATTCCTCCATCGCACGTTTGTAGGGCAAAAGCGTTTTTCCATTGAAGGGCTGGAGACAATGGTTCCCCTGATAGATGAGGTCATTTCGGACTCCGTGAAAGATGGAGTGGAAACAGTCAATATAGGCATGGCCCATCGCGGACGGCTGAACGTGCTCGCGCATGTGCTGGGCAAACCTTATGAAATGATTTTTGCTGAATTCCAGCATGCTCCGAGCAAGGAACTGGTTCCTTCGGAAGGTTCAGTTGGAATTAACTTTGGCTGGACTGGTGATGTTAAATACCACCTTGGATTGGACCGCCAGATTAAATCCGAAAGCACGGCTAAAGTCCGTGTAACATTGGCCAATAATCCAAGTCACCTGGAATTTGTCGGATCTGTGGTGGAAGGGTTTACAAGAGCTGCTCAGGATACGAGGGACCTTCCAGGAAAATCCAAACAGGACCCTTCCAAGGCGCTGTCCATTTTAATTCATGGGGACGCAGCATTTCCTGGCCAGGGAATTGTGGCGGAGACACTGAATCTTAGCGGGCTGCATGGATTTAATACTGGTGGTACCGTTCATATCATTGCAAATAATACGATCGGTTTTACCACCGAATCGTTTGATTCAAGATCAACCAGATATGCGAGCGACCTGGCAAAGGGATACGAAATCCCGGTCATCCATGTTAATGCCGATGACCCGGAAGCATGCATAGAGGCATCCCTCCTGGCGGTCGAATATCGGACGAAATTTGGAAAAGACTTCCTGATTGACCTGATTGGCTATCGGCGGTACGGCCATAATGAAATGGACGAGCCTATGACAACCAATCCGCTTATGTACAAAATCATTCAAAAGCACCCTACAGCAAGGGAATTGTACGAGAAAAAGCTGTTATCAGAACAGGTAATTAATGAACAGCAGGCGAAGGACTTGTCCGCTGAAGTGCTGCAAAAGCTGACGTCAGCTTATGACAAGGTGCCGAAAAAAACCGAGCATCACCTAAGTGAAGTGGAAGTCCCTGATGTGATCGAAAAAGGACTGCCAAGGATCCAGACCTCCGTGCCGCAGGAAAAGCTGGCAAAAATCAATCAGGACCTCCTTAACTGGCCTGCGGATTTTAAAGTCTTTGGGAAACTTGAACGGATTTTGAAAAGGCGTTTGGACGCTTTTTCCGATAACGGCAAAATTGATTGGGCACTGGCGGAAACATTGGCGTTTGCCTCGATCATATGCGATGGAACGCCAGTCCGGCTTACAGGCCAGGATTCGGAACGGGGAACATTTGCGCACCGGAATATCGTCCTGCATGACAGGGAAACAGGAAAAGAGTTTTCGCCGCTGCATGCATTGCCGGATGCGAAAGTCTCATTCTCCGTGCATAATAGCCCGCTATCTGAAGCAGCGGTACTTGGATTTGAATATGGCTATAATGTTTTTGCTCCTGAAACCCTGGTCCTTTGGGAAGCGCAATATGGGGATTTTGCCAATGCAGCCCAGGTAATTTTTGACCAGTACATTGCTGCTGGAAGAGCAAAGTGGGGCCAGAAGTCCGGGCTGGTCATGCTGCTTCCTCATGGCTATGAAGGGCAGGGGCCGGAACATTCAAGTGCAAGATTTGAACGGTTCCTTACGCTTGCTGCCGAAAATAACTGGACTGTTGCCAACCTGACCTCGGCAGCCCAATATTTTCATATTTTAAGAAGGCAAGCGGCGATTTTGCCAAAAGAAGCTGTACGGCCGCTTGTGCTGATGACGCCAAAAAGCTTGCTCCGCAATCCGCTTGTGGCTTCTGATCCGGAAGAATTCAGCTCAGGAGAGTTCCAGTCCATCATTAGCCAGCCAGGACTCGGAACCGATCAAGAAAAAGTCGAGAAGGTTGTTCTATGCACCGGCAAAATTGCCGTTGACCTGGCGGATAAGGTAGATCCCGAACAGCATGATTGGCTGCAGATATTCAGACTGGAAGAGATTTATCCATTCCCGCTTGAAAGGCTAAAGAAAAAGTTCCAGGAATTCCCGAACCTGAAAGAAGTAGTATGGGTTCAGGAAGAGCCAAAGAACATGGGAGCATGGACATTTGTTGAGCCGCGCATCAATGAGGCCCTTCAGGAAAGGCTTGAAGTGGGCTATATTGGGCGCATAAGGCGGTCAAGCCCGGCAGAAGGGGAGCCGGATATCCATAAAATTGAACAGGCAAGAATCATTAACGAAGCATTGACGAAGTAGTAAAGGAGAGGAACAAAGGTGGCAGAAATCAAGGTTCCGGAATTGGCAGAAACAATAAGTGAAGGAACAATCGCCCAGTGGCTGAAAAAACCGGGTGATGCTGTAAGCAAAGGGGAATATATTGTTGAGCTTGAAACCGATAAGGTAAACGTAGAGATTATCTCTGAACACGAAGGAGTCCTTGCTGAGCTAAAAGCGGAGGAAGGCGACACCGTACAGGTTGGAGAAACAATTGCCGTAATCAGCGAGGAAGGAACTGCAAACATCCCATCTGGGAAGGGTGGGTCTGATGCCGGCAACCAGGGAGAGAAAGCCCCAGAGCCAGCTGCAGATGCTGGGGATGCCCCGGCGCAGGCGGCGGAAGAGTCCAAGCCTGCGGGAGCAGGGGAACGGGTTATCGCAACTCCGGCAGCCCGGAAGCTTGCCAGGGAAAAGGGTATCGATTTAAGTGAAATTAATGCGGCTGATCCATTAGGCAGAGTCCGCAGGCAGGATGTGTCCAATTTTGAGCCTGCAAAGGCAGAAGCTGCATCCAAGCCTTCCGCTCCCCAAAACAAGCAACCGGCCAAGCCGGCTGCCGAAAGCGGCAAGCCAGTAGAGCGCGTCCGGATGTCGCGCCGCCGTCAGACCATTGCCAACAGGCTCGTTGAGGTACAGCAGACAGCCGCAATGCTGACAACCTTCAACGAAGTAGATATGACCGCGGTCATGGAATTGAGGAAGAAGTGGAAGGATCGTTTTTATGAAGAAAACGATGTTAAACTTGGTTTCATGTCATTCTTCACCAAAGCCGTTGTGGCCGCACTGAAGAAGACTCCATATTTGAACGCTGAAATTCAGGGAGACGAGATTGTCCTCAAGAAATTTTATGATATTGGCGTAGCCGTATCGACTGACGAAGGCCTCGTTGTACCGGTCATCAGGGATGCGGACAGGAAGAACTTTGCCGAGCTTGAAGGAAGCCTCGGAGAGTTAGCTGAAAAAGCACGGACAAATAAACTCAGCTTAAGCGACCTTCAGGGAGGCACATTTACGATTACAAATGGCGGTGTATTCGGATCGCTGCTTTCCACTCCAATTTTAAATGGCCCGCAGGTTGGAATACTGGGTATGCATACCATCCAGCTTCGCCCGGTCGCCATTGACAAAGACAGGATGGAAAACCGTCCAATGATGTATATTGCACTTTCCTATGACCATCGGATCGTGGATGGGAAGGAAGCTGTCACATTCCTGAAAAGAGTCAAGGAACTCATTGAAGATCCTGAATCGCTGCTATTCGGAAGCTGACGAACCAAAGACTCCGGACTTTTGTCCGGAGTTTTGTTTGTTTGGTGATGAAAATAGTAAGTTACGATTGAATAAAAAAATCGCCGCAAGCAGCGGCGATTTCCTTTCATTTGTTAACGGGCCTTAAATGGCCTTAAACCTCTTCTTGAAATTTCATCCTTAAGTATTTTTGCCCATTCCTTATCACTTTCCGACTTTAATGCATCGCGATATGAGACCACCAACTGTTCATTGCTCATAATTTTCATTTGCATTCCTCCTCGGTAGAATGGTTTGAATATTTAATTTTTTATTAAGTTTAAATTTATTGTAAAGGTTTATGAAGCATTTGAAAACCCATAAACAAGAATTTTTTTATAGAATTGGGTGGAAACTTTTTCCTTAAATGTGGCTAAGCCGTTCACAGGAGATGTGAAGATCCTGTGACATCTATATAAATCCCAAGGAGAATTCCATATAATTAACTATAGAAATAGTGGTAATGATGATTTAAAAAACGTGGAGGTTAGCCTATGAAATATATATTGTCGTTATTTTTACTATCGTTCAGCCTCCTTCTACTTATAAAAGGAATCAATCTATGGTCGATAATGGTGCATGCGGATGGAAAAGGATTAGCCATCTCTTTCATGGGTATTGATATTGTGGAACGTGTGGCAAAGGAAGCTATCCCGGGCTACGCGCTTGGCTTTACGATCGCCGCGGTCATCCCGCTGTTCGTCTTTGCCAGCATGATTTTCAAACCCTTGCTGAAAGGGGACAAAGGAACAAGGGAATCTGTGTAAGCATAAAATAAAGGTTTTGTTAATCTTTGCTCCCAGGATGTTTAAACCAAGCAATATTTGTGGTAAAGAGAAAATAGACACTATCACCTAGGTAAAACATCTGGGAAAGAGGGATTAAAACAATGAATTTATTTAGCGAAAATGGAATATATGAAGTGGTTTACCGTGGATCTCATTTTTCATTTTTGCGCTTTATTAGAATGGATAACATTTGTGATGTTTGTTATATCACCCTTAAAAACATCCTTACAGGAGAAATGTTTACGTTTGAACAGGCAGGGGTATTGGCAATTCGCGAAACCACCGGCGCGATTGGAGCAGATAACAGCGAAAATGAAGTTGCATAGAGACAGTTATCTTCTTTATACTATATTGGAAGAGGATAAAGGAGATGCTGAACATGATTCACTTAGACTGGCATGAACGCCAAACCATAAAAAAAGTAAAATGCCTGCATACGAATGCGAACAAATACATCGTCAACCGTGTGCTGACCGCCGGAAAAGAATATGAAGTCAAAAATGAAAGCGATGAGTTTTACTTTATCATCGATAACTCCGGCAAAGTCGGAGGCTATTACAAGGATTACTTCACAAATGCATAAAACAATGAAAAAGAGCTGTCACTCCAAGTTGACAGCTCTTTTTCGTATTTGGCAGCTGCTGTTCATTTGAAGCCTGCGGCCTTCTCAGGCTTTTTCAGCGTGTGGAGGTGTTTCGCTGGCCCTTACACTGTAAAGTCTTCTTGAGATAAAGGTCTGAAGGATCAGAAACGCTCCGCCGACAGTCCAATAAAGCGGAAGGGCAGCAGGTGCATTAAGGGAGAAAAGGACAATCATCATCGGCGAAAGGAGCCCCATGAACTTAAGCTGTTTTTGCTGCTCAGGAGCAAGGTTGGCCTGGGATATCTTGAATTGCAGGAGGTAGACTGCTCCTGCAGCAGCAGTAATCCATATATCCGGCTGACCGAGGTTGAACCAAAGAAAGGAATGTGTCGCAATTTCATGGGATTCCGATATGGCGTAATATAACCCCATCAAGATTGGCATCTGGATCAAAAGCGGCAGGCAGCCCGCATTTAGCGGGTTCACTCCGTGCTTTTGGTACAGTGCCATCATTTCCTGCTGCAGCTTTTGCTGTTCTTTTTCATCCTTTGTCGCTTTTAGCCTTTTCTGGATTTCATCAAGCTCAGGCTTTAATTTATCCATCTTATCCTTCATGCTTTGCTGGGTCTTATATTGCCTAAGCATTAAAGGCATCAGCACCATTCTCAGCAAAACAGTGATCAGGATGATGGCTAGTCCAAAACTGCCATGTGTCAAGTCGGCAAACAGATGGATCAGTTTTTCAAAGGGCAGTACAAATGTGCTTCGGAAAAATGTCGTTTCCCCACCCGCTGCCTGGCAGCCTGTTAAAACCAAAGCCGCTGCAGCAAGGGATAATACTGACATGGATAATTTCTTCATTTTTCTCCTCCTGGTTTTCATTCATTTAAAAAGAGGGAGAAAAATGGTTGTCCTCATCATCAGCACTGATTTTCAATTTTACTGTCTTCAGGATTAGAATCGTTCTGTTTAGTGCAAGTCCCGCCAGGGCAATAAAAGCTGAATCGGATGCTGAAAGCCTGATTTGTGTCCTTTGGAGGGAAGAATGAACCAGAAGGCTGTCACCATTCAGCTTCCATAATACACAAAGTGTTACGCTTAGTAAGGCGCTGATATATAGAGGATAATAAACGGTAAATTCCAGTCCGTGATAAAGTTCGAACACAATGGTCACCTCAATTTTGCTTCCACAATAAAAGCATAGTCCTAGTATAAATGATTAAAACCGGATATGGAAACACCGTGCCAAATCTCGCACCAACCGATGCACGACTTACCAGCGGCGATTTGGTTTTAAAGCCCTGAAAACAGGCTAAGAATATAGCAACAACCAAGGAAAAGCTTTTCTTGGAGTTTTTAAGACTGGCAGCTATGAAAGGGGAAACTACGATGAAAAAAGTATATGGACTGATGGTCCAGGCAGGCGATGCAAACGAAATGCTGTGGGACCGGGGAGTCTGGGAGACAGAAGAAGCCGCAAAAGAATACCTGCAGTCAGAAATGAGAAATATTAATGGGATTTGGGTAACAGAATTGAAAGTAAATGACTCCATTCCTGAGGCGGCGGAACCAGAAGCGGAAGAAATGATCTTATGCGATCTGTGCGGAATAAAATATAATCCCGCTGATGTGAATGTAACGGATTTTGAAGATGCGGTCTGCATAAACTGCGAGCCGGAATATCTCACCCAGGAAAACATGCTTTAATGGATTTTAAATCAACAGCGCATTTTTACAAAAATGATGGAGCAGGAGAGCAGCGAATGCTGCCAACTCCTGCTCCATAATGTGTTTCCTCATTGCTGTGGCTTTGCTAATTGGAATCGCCCAATTTGGAGGTTAACAGGCAGTAAGCTTTTTCAACACTTTCATCACCGGGAGGATCTACCTCCTTTAAAGGATACTCAAGTCCCAGGGCCTCCCATTTATAGACGCCCAGTTTATGATAGGGGAGAACCTCCACTTTGGCGACATTTTGCAAACTTCCGATAAAATCGCCCAAACGCTGTAAATCATCCTGTGAATCGGTGATACCGGGCACAAGTACATGGCGTACCCAAATCGGAACCAGGCGATCAGAAAGGAATCGTGCAAAGCTAAGAATGTGCTCGTTGGTTAATCCCGTCAGTTTTTTATGCTTTTCACGGTCTATATGCTTTAGATCCAATAAAATCAAATCGGTGTACTCCAGCAGCTCAGCAAGCTGCGATTGGAAGAGGTGGCTTGTTGAATAACAGCCGCCTGAAGAGTCAATGGTTGTATGAACGCCAAGCTTTTTGCACTCTTTGAACAACTCGATCAGAAATGGAATCTGCAGCAGGGGCTCTCCGCCACTGACGGTAATTCCGCCGCCGGATGCTTCGATAAATGGCAGATAGGACTTCAAATCATCAATGATTTCAGAAACACTCATTTGTTTCCCTGTTCCTATTTCCCAGGTATCAGCATTATGGCAAAACTGGCAACGGAGAAGGCAGCCCTGCGTAAACACAATATACCTTATTCCCGGTCCGTCCACTGTGCCCAATGTTTCGATAGAATGAATGTTTCCAATCATGATGAAGAACTCCTTTCAGGATAGAAGTTGGCATCCAGCCTCCCGTTTAGGGGAGAAGGGCCAGCTTAATTAAAATGGCTGGAGCTTCCCCAAGGGGAGGAAGCTCCTTGTGTTACATAGATAAGAAAGTATAAAGTGGAGCACTTAGATAACTGTCAAGCTCCAGCGCCTAGCCAGTTTTCATCCTTGAATTAGCTTCCTCGAGTATCTTGCGAGAAGCATAGCTTTGAGCAGCTCGAGTCATAAGCCACTCCAGAATTGAAGGCAAAAAACGCCTTCTATTCTGGGATCGTCTTATGCTGGTCGGGGCTGAGCACTAAGGAAAGCTTCTAAGAATTAACATCGCAGGAACAATCCGCTTTTAGATTGTTCCGAAGGCGCTTACGCTCTCTTACATAGAATCATGGAATGTCCGGTTGATGACGTCCAGCTGCTGTTCGCGTGTCAACTTGATGAAATTGACCGCATATCCGGAAACACGGATGGTCAGCTGCGGATACTCTTCCGGATGCTCCATTGCATCCAGCAAGGTTTCCCGGTTAAAGACGTTGACGTTCAAGTGGTGCCCCGTCTTGGCTGCATAGCCGTCCAGGATGGCAACAAGGTTGTTGATTCTTCCGTTCTCTTCTTTCCCCAGGGCCTTAGGCACAATGGAGAACGTATTGGAGATTCCGTCCAATGCATACTCATATGGAAGCTTTGCAACAGAAGAAAGGGAAGCAAGAGTTCCTTTTGTATCGCGGCCATGCATTGGGTTGGCTCCTGGAGCGAATGGTTCCCCGGCACGGCGGCCATCCGGAGTATTACCTGTCTTTTTGCCGTACACCACATTGGATGTAATGGTCAGGATGGACATTGTATGAACGGAACCGCGGTAGGTTGGGTGTTTCTTCAGCTTGTTCATAAAGTTTTTCACCAATTCGACAGCAATGCTGTCTACGCGGTCATCATTGTTTCCGTATTTAGGGAAGTCGCCTTCAGTCTCAAAGTCTACGGCCAGGCCGTTTTCATCACGGATGACTTTTACTGTTGCATGCTTTATGGCGCTTAAGGAGTCGGCCACCACACTTAGTCCGGCAATTCCAGTTGCCATGGTGCGAAGAATTTCCGTATCATGCAGAGCCATTTCAATGCGCTCATAGCTGTATTTGTCATGCATATAGTGGATGATGTTCAGGGTGTTGATATAAAGGCCTGCGAGCCATTCCATCATATTATCGAATTTAGCCATCACTTCATCATAGTCAAGGATGTCGGATGTAATCGGGCTGTAAGCAGGAGCCACCTGAATTTTCAGCTTTTCATCCACTCCGCCATTGATGGCATAAAGCAGGGCTTTAGCCAGGTTGGCACGGGCACCGAAGAATTGCATCTGCTTGCCGATTTCCATCGCGGATACACAGCAGGCAATTCCATAGTCATCGCCATACTCAGGGCGCATGATATCATCGTTCTCGTACTGGATTGAACTCGTTTGGATCGACATTTTCGCGCAGTACTTTTTAAAGTTCTCCGGAAGCTGGGTGGACCAAAGCACGGTTAGGTTAGGCTCTGGGGCTGGTCCCAGATTATCCAGGGTATGAAGGAAACGGAACGAGTTCTTAGTAACCAGAGCGCGTCCGTCCTGAGCCATACCGCCAATGGATTCAGTCACCCAGGTAGGGTCCCCGCTGAAAAGTTCGTTGTAGTCAGGAGTTCTGGCAAACTTGACCAGGCGGAGCTTCATTACAAAATGGTCCACTAATTCCTGTGCTTCCTGCTCTGTTAGAGTGCCATCCAAGAGATCGCGTTCAATGTAGATATCAAGGAATGTGGACACACGCCCAAGGCTCATGGCTGCTCCGTTTTGTTCCTTAATGGCAGCCAGGTAAGCGAAGTAAAGCCACTGGAAGGCCTCTTTGGCATTGCTTGCCGGTTTGGAGATATCAAACCCATAGCTTTCTGCAAGCTGCTTTAATTCATTAAGGGCACGGTATTGTTCAGAAATCTCTTCCCTTAGGCGGATATTGTCTTCCGTCATGATTTGGCTTGTGGACTGATGATCCTTTTTCTTTTCCTCCATGAGGAAGTCCACTCCATACAAGGCTACCCGGCGGTAGTCACCAATGATGCGGCCGCGGCCGTATGCATCTGGAAGGCCTGTAATGATACCTGCTTTACGGGCGAGTACCATTTCTTTCGTATATGCATCAAACACACCTTGATTATGAGTTTTGCGGAAGTCTGTAAAAATCCGTTCTACTTCTTTATTCAATTCGTATCCGTAGGATTCAAGGGATGCTTTTGCCATCCTGATTCCGCCAAAAGGCTGCATGGAGCGTTTGAATGGTTCGTCTGTCTGAACGCCTACAATCGTCTCTTTTTCTTTGTCCAGATATCCGGGTCCATGGGAAGTGATGGTTGAGACGATCTCAGTATCCATGTCCAGGACACCGCCTTTTTCGCGCTCCTGTCTTGTAAGGTCCATTACCTGTTTCCATAACTCATTTGTCGAGTCGGTCGCTTTTTCCAGGAAAGAATCATCGCCATTGTATTGTTTAAAGTTATTCAGGATAAAGTCGCGGACATTGATTTCTTTTTGCCATGTTCCGTTTTTAAAACCTTTCCACTGTTCCATTGTCATTCACCTCAAAATTAAGTTTATTCGGGCATATAACAGTTGCTACACTTATATCATACTACTACTGTAACAGTTATGCTGTGACGAATTTGTGAATTAGTTAACAATACAAGAATGACGGTTACTCCAGCGTTTTTTATAAAATCGCTAAGTAACTTTTAGATGGTCTGTACTATATATGCGTGGGTGTTTTGAAGCCTGTTATATAGAAGCGGACAAATAATTATGATTCATTTATTGAAGCTAAATAGATTATAACAAACAAGATTTGCAAGGTTTTAAGGTGGTTATGAATGTTTTGTGAAATGAAGTGATAAAAAGCACAAAGGCAGGAGAAAATCTCCTGCCTTTGTGCTTAATTAATCTACCACTATATACGCAATCATTGGGCCATTTCTGTCCTTGTCGGGATGTGTCAGACAGATGAGCCTGTACACTCCTTCCTTCGCGAACTGTAACGGAACGACTGTTTCTTCTCCTTGTTTTACTGTGCCCTTTATATCTGTTCCTTCAATAATAAACGGATGCTCCATTCCATTCACGCCATAAATGATAAGGTTCACTTTCTCGTCTTTTTCAAGCAGGATCGCTCCAGGATCCCATCGATACGCCTCGATTTTTTTGCCTGCAGGAGTGGTGGCTGAAAACTCGCCAGTAACCAAATGGATGTCCCGCGCCTTTTCGGAACCTGGACGCGCAGCTGTCTCGGAAACCGGGTCCTTAAGAAGCCAAATTGAGCCTGCTGTCAGAACTGCCAAAATCATGATAGCTATGAATACATACTGTTTTTTTATGACCAAAAAATGCACAAGCTTCATCTCCTTTTTAATAGCCTTGATTCATCATATGCTTAAGGTCTTCGGAAACTTGTCTACTTTTTTTCGTTGGCAATTAAAATTAGGGTTTGCATAGAAATTTTTTTATCCACCAAAATAATAGAGGTATTTTATAAATGGGAGGAAAAGGGACATGATTCATGTATTCACCCATAACGATCTTGATGGGGTAGGCTGCGGCATCCTGGCAAGGCTTGCTTATCCTGAAGAAAGCGATGTCCGTTACAATTCTATTTCCAGTTTGAATTTTCAGCTTTCGCGATTTTTGGAGCGGCTGGATGAAAATGCGGCTGAAATGAGTGGACTTTATATTACCGATCTCACTGTAAATGAAGAAAATGCATTGAAAATCGATGCGCTTGTTGAAGCGGAAGTTTCTGTCAAGCTGATTGACCATCATAAAAGTGCGCTTCACTTAAACGATTTCAGCTGGGCCAAGGTGACAGTGGAATACGGGGATGGGAGGCTCGCTTCTGCAACTTCATTGTTTTATGACGAACTCATCCACTCAGGGAAGCTCGGAAGTGGTGGTCCGATTTCAGAATTTGTCGAGCTTGTGCGCCAGTATGATACCTGGGAATGGGATGAAAACAACAATGTAAAAGCCAAACAATTGAATGACTTGTTTTACCTTCTTTCGATTGACGAGTTTGAACAAAGGATGGTTCAGCGCCTTGCCGAGAGTGAGCAATTTGAATTTGATGATTTTGAGGCACAGCTTTTGAAAATGGAAGATGAGAAAATTGAAAGATATATCCGGCGCAAAAGCAGGGAGCTAGTGCAAATCATGATAGGGGGCAAGTGTGCAGGAATCGTACATGCGGAATCCTATCATTCGGAGCTGGGCAATGAACTGGGCAAGGAACATACTCACTTGGACTATATTGCGATTATCAGCATGGGAGGGAAAAAAGTCAGCCTCAGAACGATCCACGATGATGTTGATGTTTCAGCCGTAGCGGGCCAGTTCGGGGGAGGAGGACACGCAAAAGCGGCAGGGTGTCCGCTGACTGAGGAAGGCTTCAAAGTATTTGTCAAAGAGGTTTTCCCGCTGTCACCGATTAAAATCGATTCATCAAGGAATGTCCACAACCTAAAGGAGTCGGAATATGGCACCCTTTATGAAAACAACCAAGGAGAAACATTTTTTATTTATTCCGAGTCTAAAGGGAACTGGAGAGTAGAAAGGGAAGGCAAGGATTATTTTAAGTCCTCCAGTTTCAAAGAAGCTGAACGGGAGATCAAACGCCGCCACGGAGCAGCACTTGCAAAGGATGACGTCTTTGTAAAATTTCTGGCCAACAGCTATATCAGCGGGAAGTAATAAAGAGGCATCCTCACGTGAGGGTGCCTTTAGTTTAGGGGTCAGTGCCCAACCGTGTAATAGTAAAAATAAAGGAGCTGTTTGAATGAAGCCATTATTCGGACTTGAAGCCCGGTTTTCTTTTGAGAGTGGTCCGAAAGCAGCCATCATTCGGACTCGAAGCCCGGTTTTTCATTAGGGAGCTGTCCTCATAACACAAACGCAGCATAAGTCCATTAGATTCACTCAACGTAAAAGGGGCTATCCAAGAAGCTAGAAACACTGCTTTTTTGGAAGTCCCCTTTACAAAAGTATTATGATCTACCTAATCTTTGCTCTACCTGGCGGCAAACCTCATCAGCGGAAAGGCCGTTTGCTTCAATGACGGAACCTTGTGTTACCGTATCCTGCATTCCCATAATGTTTGAGTCAATTCCTGTCACTACACAGAAGTCACATCCCTGCGCATCTGTTTCCTGACGAAGCTCGATGACGTCGTAGCCTTTTTCACGCAGAGCTTCCGATACATTTGTTAAGGATTGTTCAACACCAACTCTTGCCATTTGACACACCTCCTCCTTGAATAAGGTTTTCCGCGCAGAAGGAAAATTATTCGTGGAGGACATCCTGCATATATTTTTAGCCAGCATGCAAACTAATAATCATGGAGGTGGATGTATGTCCAAGCGTAAACATGACCCATCAACAATTGGTTTGAACTCTCCCCAGGTAGAAGGACAGGGAACAACGAATCATGAATCCGGGGTAAAGGCGCCCTCATCACGAAATAAACAAAAAAAGCAATAAAGGAAAATGAAAGAGCCCGGTCATCCCGGGCTCTAGCTTATTAATGATAAGGCGCTCGCGCTATCCTAGTACATCTGCGCTACTTGCTGCTGCAGTTCCTGATTTTCCAGGTATTCATCATAGCTCATTTGTTTATCCACAAGGCCGGAAGGGGTGATTTCGAAAATCCGGTTTGCAATCGTCTGGACAAACTGGTGGTCATGGGACGAGAAGAGCAGGGAACCTTTAAAGTTGATTAGACCATTATTCAACGCCGTAATCGACTCCAGGTCGAGGTGGTTCGTCGGCTCATCCAGAACCAGGACATTGGATCCTGACAGCATCATTTTTGCCAGCATGCAGCGGACCTTTTCACCGCCAGACAGGACGCTCGCTTTCTTTAATACCTCATCACCGGAGAAAAGCATTCTTCCCAGAAAACCGCGCAGGAAGCTCTCGCTGTCATCCTTAGGTGAAAACTGCCTCAGCCAGTCGACAAGGCTCAGGTCGGACCCCTCGAAATACTGTGAGTTATCTTTAGGGAAGTAAGCCTGGCTGGTCGTAATGCCCCATTTGAAGCTTCCGCTGTCCGGCTCCATTTCTCCCATCAGGATTTTAAACAGGGTCGTTTTGGCGAGTTCGTTTTTGCCGACAAGGGCGATTTTGTCATCTTTATTCATGACAAAGGAAATATTATCGAGAACTTTTTCGCCATCGATTGTTTTTGAAAGTCCTTCTACCCGCAGCAGGTCATTGCCGATTTCGCGCTCAATCGCAAAATTAACGTATGGGTAGCGCCGGGAGGAAGGCCTGATATCATCAAGGGAAATTTTATCGAGAAGTTTTTTCCTCGAAGTAGCCTGCTTCGACTTGGATGCATTCGCACTGAACCTGGCAATAAAGGCCTGAAGTTCCTTAATTTTTTCTTCCTTTTTACGGTTGGCATCCTGAGCCATCTTCGTAGCAAGCTGGCTTGACTCATACCAGAAGTCATAGTTGCCGACGTAAATTTGAATCTTGCTGAAATCAAGGTCGGCAATATGAGTACATACCTTATTCAGGAAGTGACGGTCGTGGGATACAACAATCACTGTATTTTCAAAGTTGATGAGGAACTCTTCCAGCCACTGAATCGCTTTAATATCAAGGTGGTTGGTCGGCTCATCCAAAAGAAGGACGTCAGGTTTGCCAAACAGAGCCTGTGCAAGCAGGACTTTCACTTTTTCTCCGCCATCGAGGTCGGCCATTTTCTTATTATGGAGATCTTCGCCAATTCCCAACCCCTTTAGAAGGATAGCTGCTTCAGAATCAGCTTCCCATCCGTTAAGCTCAGCAAATTCGCCTTCAAGTTCAGCAGCTCTCATCCCGTCCTCATCCGTGAAATCTGCCTTCATATAAATAGCATCTTTTTCCTGCATGATTTCGAATAGACGGGCATGGCCCATAATAACAACTTTAATCACTTCTACTTCTTCATATTCAAAATGGTTCTGTTTTAAAACAGCCAGGCGCTCCCCGGGTGTTAAGGAAACAGTCCCTGTCTGGGCTTCGATTTCACCGGACAGGATTTTTAGGAAAGTAGATTTCCCGGCGCCGTTCGCTCCAATCAGTCCATAACAATTGCCAGGGCTGAACTTTATGTTTACATCTTCAAAAAGCTTGCGGTCCCCGTACCTCAAGCTCACATTATTAACTGTAATCATTGTAATCCTCCATTAACCATAATCCACAGCATTATACCATATACCGGATGGCAGTGCGAATTCCTTCCCCTATATTTGTAAAAAATAGGTTTTATCCTATTCCAGTGGGGAAAAGAAAAGCAGCAAGCAGAAATGGAATGAATGGTTTACCAAACCTGAAAAAAATTTCAATTTTTTTGCTCATCTTCACACATTTATCATCTTTATGAGGTAAAATGATAGACAAAGAGGTCGTAAAAGGAGTTTTTGCGAATGGCTAAACAGCAGCTGGTTGATATCGTGAACCGTCTGAAAGAATCAGGGGTAAAAGTCAGCCTTACTAAGCCAAAGTCTGAATGTTTCTCCCTGCAGCAGAATAAGGAACATCCTACAGTGAACTCGCATTAGAAAAAGCGGTGAGAAAAGGCATCTCGCCGCTTTTTTTATAGTTCCTTCATGATTCTTTCATAGACTTCGTCTTTATTGAATTCCTCACCCATGGGGAATTTTTTTATGAATTTATTGTTTTCATCAATTAAATAGGTAAAGGTACTATGGACAAAGAATCCATTACCGGGATCTTTATACTGGAACTGGAATTGGTCTGCCACTCCCCTTATTTTGGCTTGTTCTTCTTTAATATTAGCGGGATCGCCTGTGAGCATCAGCCAACTCCCATCATCCGAGATCTCAAAGGCCTCCATATATTTCTGCATGATTTCCGGCGTATCACGATAAGGATCGATTGTGATTGTAATAAATTCTACCTTGCTGCCGAATACACCTTCATCCTGGAGATCCTGTTTGAGCAGATTCATTTTTTGTGTAGTTGTTGGACAGATGTCCGGACAGTGGGTATAAATGAATTCCACTAGCTTTATCTTCTTGCTGTCGCCAAAGCGGTAGTCTTCCTGATTTTGTGTCATAAGGGTGATATTCTCTGGAATCTGTGCGTTGGCGTCCCTGATCATTAAGAAGGAAATGCCGCTGCCGATTCCCAACAGGATAATCAGTCCGCAGATTATATAGATTTTCTTCAACTTGCTGCTCTCCCATCATATGACGCATAAAGCGCCTTTTTAGTGCTTGAGGATGCCGCTATTCAATATTGCAGAATTCTATTGGGCAATTCTCACAGTCAATTTCGGTCTTCAAGTGCTGGATGCTGTGAACGATGACCCTTTTCCTTTCAATGGAGATAATCCCTTCGTCCCTTAATTCGCCTAGCATTCTGCTGACACTCTCCCGTGCTGTTCCGCAATAATTGGCGAGTTCCTGGTTGGTTAGGTAAACATCAATCAGGATTCCAGTTTCCTTCACGATGCCGTAGCTGTTACAAAGGCGGATCAAAGTGGAATATAAGGCCCCCTTCTTGCCATTAAGCACGAGATCCCGGAACTTTGTGGTTGTCTTCCGGAAATGGTCATTCATCCACCTTATGAATTCATAGGCTAGCTTGCTGTTATTGAATAATACCTTTTCCAAATTTTCAATGTTAATGGCTGCTGCTTCCCCGGATTCTATTACTTTCGCATTGAATAAATACCTGGGATCAACTGTAAAGAGTGTCAGCTCCCCAACAATATCATTGTATTGACATAATCGGAGGTTCAATTCCTTTCTTTCCGCATTCATTTTTGAAATCTGAATCTTTCCGGAGAGGAGAATATACATTTCTTTTGCTGGCTGGCCTTCCTGGAATAGATAGGTGCCTTTTTTGAGCTTGACACTTCTATCTGAGGCTTTCAGCAGCTCACCCAGTTCATAGGTTAATGTGCTTTTATATTGTTTCGTGCCCACTTTTCTCCTCCTCTTTTCCTGTTTCTTTCATCACACCGTACATTTCTTTCCTTTTGTCTATGTTCATTAAAAAGAAATGTAATCACTAGGTCAATAGAGAAAATGTGAACATTTTATGTAAACTGAAAACGCTATAAAAAAAGTCACACTTCGTTCATTTTCTGCCACTTAACAAAAGGGCAGGGTAGTACTATGATTGAACTAGATAAATCATGTGAAAAAAATCACAAACAGAAAGGGATTTTTTCATGAGTACTGACCCGCATGACTTGGCAGTTAAATCTGCGTTGAAGAAAAAGGCTTTATTGCAGGACGACCCGCTGAAATATTGGATAAGGGCTGGGCTGGCCGGAGTGTATATTGGTTTTGGCATCATGGTTTCATATCGGTTGGGAGAGGGATTTTACGATGTGCATTCTCCTGCAACTTATTTAATCAGTTCAATCTTTTTTGGAATTGCCCTTGTCCTGATCATATATGGTGGGGCAGAGTTGTTTACAGGAAATACAATGGTGTTTGCAATGTCCACAATGGCTGGGAAAACCACTGCCAGGGATATATTTGAGAACTGGGGAATCAGTTACATAGGCAATTTTATCGGGGCATTGTTCTTTGCGATGGTTATTGCTTTTACCGGTTTATTCAGTTCCCCTGAAAAATCACAGTTTATCATGGAGGCAGCGGGTGCGAAGATGTCCACGCCTGCTTACCAGCTCTTTTTCCGGGGGATGCTGTGCAATTGGCTTGTGTGCCTCGCTGCATACTGGATTCCGTTCCATATAAAGGGGGATGGAGCAAAAATCGGCAGCATGATGCTCATTGTTTTTGCTTTTGTTGCTTCCGGTTTTGAGCATAGCATTGCCAATATGGCGCTCTTTCTCATTGCATTATTTGTTCCCCATCCTGAAACGGTCAATATGATGGGCCTTTTCCATAACCTGGTGCCGGTTACTTTGGGTAATATTGCAGGAGGTGCCGGGTTTGTAGGGTATCTTTATGTCTATCTTTCGCCAAAAAAGGAAAAAGCAAAACAAACAGAAGGGGAAGAATCTTATCAGCAAAACGTACTATCACATACCTCCAATTAAAAAGAACCGCGCCGGTTCTTTTTCTCTACCCGCGAAAAAACCCCTGCAGCCATTCTCCAGCAATTCCGCCCAAGTAAACACCGACAATTCCAATGACTCCTGCCAAAACGGGTGGAGCCGGTATTGGCAGCTTCAGCATTTTAAAGAGGATACCGACGATTAAACCTGCCAATAAAGCTAAAATTACCTCTTTCATCTAATCACCGCCTAAAATAAAGATGTTTACAGCATTCTCTTGCTAATGCTTATTTTAAGGCGAGAAGGCAAATCTATTCACCCAAATTGCATAACCCCATTTTCTTCTGCTAATAAGTGTATGGTTTATCTCTCTTTGTAGGAAATTAAGGGAAAGCCGAAAGGAGGAGAAGAGATGAAGAGGCAAAACGAGCAGGAAAACCTTAAAATTGCCGGCCGTCAATATGAAGTTGAGGATTATCAGCGTAATGATACGCTGTCCGCAGGGCTTGCGGTTACACATGAACAAGTCAGCGATGCCTATACAGAAGGTGAAATCAATCCGGTAATCGATAATCAGCAAGATGGATCGGAAACGAGGATTCCTCGAAAAGGCTATCAGTGATGTCTCAACACCTTCTTTTGAAGGTGTTTTTGCATGTGTTTGCCTGACATGAAATCAGTCCCACAGCAGCATAATAGTAATGCCGCTTTAATGGAGGCAAAACCTTATACTTGAGGAGGCTGACTATGGGAATATTAAGCGGGAATCCCAAAGAGGAACCAATGCATTACGGAGAAGTTTATTCTGTCTGGATGCATCTGAACGCCGCCAAAGCCTGTGTTGCAGCTTACGAAACCATGCTGAACCATGCTGGAGATGAAGATTTAAAAAATCTTATCAGCGATATACTGGAAGAGGGAACAAAAGAAGAGATAGCTGAAATTGAGAATCTTTTAAAGGATCATGGAGTTGGCCTGCCGCCGACACCGCCGGCACGCACGGAAGCCTGCATTGAGAATATCCCTCCAGGTGCCAGGTTTTTAGATCCTGAAATTGCAAATAAAATCAGCATGGACCTTGCTGCAGGGCTTGTAGGCTGCAGTACGGTCATGGGGCAGTGCATCAGGGAGGATATTGCCGCCATCTTTGCCCGTTTCCATGCGAAGAAAGCACAATTTTCCACAAAATGCCTCCGGCTATTGAAAGACAAGGGCTGGCTTGTACCTCCGCCGCTGCATATAGACCAATCGGATTGTTAGGAGGATGGGGAATATGTCAAACAAAGGTGAGTTCCAAAGCAATGACTCGCAGTATAAAATGCCCAAAGCCCTGAAACAGAAGCGTGACTTTGTTTATCGGGTGGGGTATACAGCGACGACAGGAAATGAGACGGGCGGGAAGGATGAACCTGGCAGGAGATCTGATTTGTGACATGGAAAAAGGCTGCAGGAATGCAGCCTTTTTTCCATTATCGAAGCTTGCAGGAAATTCATTAGGGTGTAAGTAATTGACGGGATAGTTTGTTTCCTTGCCTGAAAGTGTTGGGAGCAACAGTGCCCCTTTTTTTTAGAATCACAAAGCCCTCTTCAAGTGCATAGCCAATCACAAGATGTGAAGATGCTGTTAAGACTTTCATGCTTACCAGTCCCTTCCTTACTATAGTGGCATGCAATATTCCATACCCGTTGCTCCGTGAAATAAACATTGTCCATTCTTAATGCAAATACGGAGTGTCCGAATCGTAGGCATCCTCATATGCCTTTTTAGCTGCGTCTTCAGAGGCAAACAGGGCGTCATCATCCTCAATAACATGGAATGTTTCATTTATGAACATCGCAAGCGCATTTGGGTCTTTTGGATGAGGCACAATTTCGGCTGCCTTGACATTGGCGACTGAAGGAACATGGGGATTATGGTAGATGACAAATACTTCATCTCCCTGCTTTAGCTCGTTTGGTTCTATAGTATCCAATTATGTTCTCCCTTCCGAAAAATCATAAATTCTCATTTTGTTGACGTATTTCATCACCAGTCAAATCAATGTTGGCATTTTCCAGTCTGCGATGCTCATCTATTGAATCGCCGGGAAAATTTGCATTAGGCGCAATGCCGCCATATGGGGTGGGTGTTGCAGGTTCTCTTTTCGGCCTATCATTGTTTGTGATGGCAACCAACTCCTTTTGCTGTTAACATTTACTGTATTCTCCATCCTTATTCTTAAAAACAAACACGAAAACTTACCATCCATACGAAAGATAGCTCTTTTGGAGGGACGCCTTTTTGTGCGGTAAAAGTTGGACGAGGTGCCGGTTTCGGTAAAAAGGAAGGTGATCTCGACAATAGAATGGGGATAGCGAGCGGAAAAAATAGGATGAGGTATTCGGACAATAGAACTTGGATTACCGACAATTGAAGTGTGATTCAGTCAAATAGAAAAGGGAAATCGGACAATAAAAAAGGCATTGGCAAATAGACGTGTTGTTTTGGCAAATAGAACGAGGTATTCAGACAATAGAACAAGGATTCCGGACAATAGAACTGTGTTTCCGGCAAATAGAAAAGGGAAATCGGACAATAGAAAAGGCATTGGCAAATAGACGTGTTGTTTTGGCAAATAGAACGAGGTATTCTGACAATAGAACAAGGATTCCGGACAATAGAAGTGTGATTCCCGCAAATAAAAAACCAAATCGGACAATAGAAAAGGCACTAGCAAATAACTCCTTTCTATTCACCAATCTGTCACAATCCTTGCATCCTTGCTGGTTAATTCAGGTTATAATAAAAGTGTAAAGAAAACAAATCAACACTTAACATCTTAGGAGGCTCAACCATAACATGTTCGTTCCGTACTGTGAACGAGTAAATCTTCCCTCCTTATGTAAGCGATTGCGAAGCGGTGATGCGCGAGATTGGAGATTGCAAATGGCTATGCTTGAGATCCTGAAGCCAGCCTGTTCCCCTAACCTCGATGCCCGGAATGCCTTTCAAAAGGACCAGTAAAACAGGATATTGCCATCCATTGGGCAATTAGCTGGAATATTGCCTATCAAGGTACCATACGCAATAGGAAAGCATCTTGCCAAAAGAATGAATTTCGGGTAACTGGCACAGAAATATGGCGCCAGAAGCCTTGAAAGATTTTGGGATGATCAATTCCAGTTAAAGCCAAGCATTTCATGTTTGGACATTCATTGGGACTGCCGGAAGGACATGGAAAGGCCAGAGGAAGGAAGAAGATGCATCTTTAGGCATGGTGCCTGTATACGGAAAACCATTTTTCCGTATGTGCCTTTAAAACTCTCTCAAACAGCCATTGATTGTCAATCAGATCATAATGGTGGAAAGATCATGAGTCCCGCGGTGACTATACCGCATTTAAAAGAAGATGGCTTATCTTTATGGATAAGGTAATTTCATAAAGAGTATCCGGTTCTTCTGCGGAACAGCATTCATCGGCTGAACTGCCCCAAAATGATACCCCAAAGGATCATATTAGGCGCTTGTAAACTTGGCTGGTGCCATGGTTGGGTCTCTTAAGATGTTAAACAATAAAAGGCTTCCTCTGTGTGAGGGAGCCTTTTATTGTCGACAAGGGTTCCATACAAATATGGCAAGAACCGCTCTTTATTCCATTTTTTTAGACAGGCATCTGTCACATTCCATCAGGTAAGATTCCGCTTGTTCTTCCATATGTTCACCGCATTCGGGACACACTTTTTTGGGAAGGGTTCTAAAGAATTCAACTGGATTGATCACAATACACACTCCTTTTGTAATACAAAATTAAATTCGTTTATCTGTTATAGTACAGTATAATCAAAAAATGTTTTTTTGGATAGCCTATTTTATAAAAAGTTCGAAAAAAACCGCCTTAGAAACCCATTTTGATGTCAAGGCTAAAAAGTGACAATATTATTACAATCAAATGTTTTTTGGCTTTAATTATGTTCTTGAATCCATTACAATTAAGGTAAACAAAATTAGAAAAATGGGGAATGATGCCTGCTAATGGATAACCTCGATTTGTCAGTAAACCCAATTCTTTTATTGGTAGCGATTCTTTTGACATTAATGTCTTCTTATACAGCGCTTGATTTATTTACTTTGAAGAAGTCTTCCGATAAGAATAAACGTCTTCTTTTTATTGGTGCTTCTATTTCAATGGGGATTGGCATTTGGGTGATGAATTTCTTCGGCTTCCTTGCCTGGAATATTGGCGAATCGGTGTCTTATCAGATTTCAATCAATATCCTGTCAATCTTGCTGGGTATTACCTTCACCACGCTGGCGTTTTTATCGCTTGCAGGAAAGGGCATCGATGGGCGCCGGCTTTTGCTGAGCAGTTTATTCATGACCCTTGCCGTATTATCCGTTCATATTATAGGCATGTACTCTTTGGGTATGTCTTTCCGCTACCAGCCGGCAATCATGGCTATAGCGATTTTGCTTGTTTATATTGCTTTCTTCTTTTCATTTTGGATTCTCTTTTACTCCAAGAATTTTTCACAGTCAAGCCATATCTGGCTGAAGCCCTTAACTGCCCTGGTGGTTACAGGAGCGATTGTGCAGGGGCATATGCTGCTTACCCAAGGTACGTCGTTCAATGTGCTTGAAGGGCAGGGAGCAGAAGAAATAACAATCCCTCAGTCGCTGATCAGCTATATTATCCTGTTCGTGGCTGTCATCATTCTAGGTGGATTGATCGCATCCAGCGCTCTTGTCAGCAAACGGCTTGCCGATAGTGATACAAATTTGAAAGATATTACTGATGCCCTTAATGTTTCTTCGATTGTTGCCATAACCGACCCTAAAGGTAAAATTACCTATGTAAACGATAAGTTTGTGGAGATTTCCAAGTACAGTGAGGAAGAGCTTCTTGGCCAAAACCATTCCATTCTTAATTCCGGGTACCACTCCAAGGAATTCTTCAAGGAAATGTGGGCAACGATTGGCAAAGGGAAGACGTGGAAAGGTGAAATACGGAACAAGGCGAAGGATGGTTCCTACTACTGGGTTCACACTACAATCGTTCCCTTCCTGAACAGAAAGGGGAAACCCTACCAATATGTTGCCATTCGTTCGGATATCACAAGCAGGAAGGCCGCGGAAGCAAATCTAAAGGATTCCTTGAAGGAAGTCAGCGATTACAAGTTCGCAATCGACCAGGCAGCCATTGTTGCCTTTACGGATGAAAAAGGCATCATTAAAAGTGTGAACGATAAGTTTGTTGAAATCTCGAAATACTCGCGGGATGAACTGATTGGTCAGGATCACCGGCTGCTCAATTCCGGCTTTCATCCAAAGGAATTTTTCAAGGACCTGTGGAAAACGATTGGCAGCGGGAAAGTATGGAAAGGCGAAATCCGCAACCGGGCGAAGGATGGTTCGTATTATTGGGTTGACACGACCATTGTTCCATTCCTTAAAGAGAATGGAAAACCGTATCAGTACCTGGCTATCAGGAATGATATTACGGAACGGAAGAAAACAGAGGAAATGCTGCACAGGCAGGATAAGCTTGCTGCAGTCGGCCAGCTTGCCGCAGGGGTTGCCCATGAAATCCGGAATCCGTTAACATCGATGAAAGGGTATGCCGAGTTTTTGCAGCTGGATGAAGAAGATCCGCAGCGCCGTGAGTTCATTGATATCATTCTAGACGAAATCGATCGGGTCAATAATATTGTGGAAGAGTTCATGCTGCTTGCCAAGCCTAAAGCAGCAGAGCTGGAGGAAAGGAACATCGTGCCTATCCTTGGGAATACCGTCTCGCTCCTAGAGTTTGAAGCAAGGAAACGGAATGTTAAATTGCATTTTGATTTTAATAAAGATATCGTGCAAATCGAATGTGATGAAAATAGGCTTAAGCAAGTATTCCTGAATTTCATTAAAAACGGAATTGAAGCCATGCCAGCTGGCGGTGATTTATTTGTTCGTGCCAATGTGGCCGGAAGCAATGTTGAAATTTCCATCCAGGATACAGGAGTGGGGATACCGCCTGAAACACTCAAGAAGATTGGGGAGCCTTTCTATACAACTAAGAAGAATGGCAATGGACTGGGTCTTATGGTCTCGTTCAAAATTATCGAAAGTCATAATGGTAAAGTGTATATTGAGAGTGAACAGAATAAGGGGACGACTTTTAAAATTCTCCTTCCCGCAAAGACAGCCTAGAAGATGAGCAATTGCTCATCTTCTTTATTTTTTGCCTGAGTCGAAACATTTCCATGACCGCCTTAATTTAGTGGAATTGTTGAAAAACGGACATATATTTATGTTAAGAGCTCTAACACCGCTATGAAAAAATCAACTATCATAAATATATATACGTTAGTAAGGAGGAGAAAAGGTGGCGGAGACAGCAAAAGTGAGAACGGTATGCGGATATTGCGGGACTGGCTGCGGCCTGGTGCTGGAAGTGGAGAACAATCAGATTGTTAAAATAAGGGGGGATAAAGAAGCGCCTGTCAATAAAGGACAAACCTGTGTGAAAGGGGCATTCGCCTATAAATATGTCCATGCCCCAAACCGGCTGAAGCATCCCTTGATCAGGAAAGGGGGCACTCTGGTACAGTCCACCTGGGATGAAGCTTATGATTTCATCGCAAAGAGGCTCACAAACATCAAGGAGAAACACGGTTCCGATGCCATTTCGATGTTCGCGTGCGCCAGGACGACAAATGAATCCAACTACATTACCCAAAAATTCATGAGGACCGCTATAGGCAGCAACCATATCGATGGCTGCAACCGAACATGACATGCCCCAAGTGTCGCCGGTCTGGCGACTGTGTTTGGAAGCGGATTTCCAACAAATACCCTGGAGGATTTCGATGAGGCGGAGGTACTGCTCCTGATGGGTTCAAATACGTCAGAAGCTCACCCGATTATCGCCAACCGAATGAAAAAAGCGGTCAAAAAAGGACTTAAAATCATTGTGGTCGATCCTAGAAAAATCGATATGGTCAAGTCTTCCCACCGCCATTTGCAGCTTGAGGTCGGTTCGGATATTGCCTTGATAAATGCCATGATTCACACAATTATAAAAGAGGAGTTGTACGATACCGATTTTATCAAGGATCATACAACCGAATTTGAGGCATTAAGACAGAAAGTAGAAAGGTATACTCCTGAGTTTGCGGAAACCTTGACCGGCCTCGGCGCGGACGTGATTATGGAGGCTGCCCGCGAGTATGCACTCGCCAAAAGATCGATGATTGCATATACCCTGGGAATTACCGAGCATCATTGCGGAGTGAACAATGTTCTCGATATTGCCAATTTGGCCTTATTGACCGGGCATATCGGGAAAAGCGGAACAGGCATCATGCCGCTTCGCGGGCAGAATAATGTCCAGGGAGCAGGGGATATGGGCTGCCTGCCAAATCAGCTGACAGGTGGTATAAGCCTGGCGGATGAAACCTACCGCAAACGTTTTGAACAGGCTTGGGGCAGAGAAATAAACAGTAAGATAGGCGATACCCAGACAAGAACATTTGAGCGCATGGAAAACAATGAAGTCAAAGCGCTGTATATCATTGGCGAAAACCCTCTGCTTGCGGACGTGCATATGAATCATACAAAGGAAATATTTAAAAAACTTGACTTGCTGGTGGTCCAGGACATTTTCATGACAGAGACAGCAGAATACGCTCATGTGGTCCTGCCTGCAACATCATGGGGAGAATCGGAGGGGACCTTTACTAATACGGACCGGCGTATTCAAAGGGTGAGGAAAGCGGTGGAGCCGCAGGGAGAGGCGAAAGAAGACTGGGAAATTCTTTGTGAGCTGTCTGGAAGGCTTGGTTATCCCATGAAGTACGAATCAAGTGAACAGATTTGGAATGAAGTCCGTGAATTGGCATGGGAAATGTATGGCGGAATCTCCTATGAACGACTGGAAACGGAATATAGCATCCATTATCCATGCCCGGATGAGCATCACCCTGGCACAAAAATCATGCATCTGGAGTTCCATGACACCGCCAAGCAAAAGGTTTCAAGCTTTGTTCCTGTCGACTATACACCGCCAATTGAACTTCCTGATGAAGAATATCCGTTCACTCTTACCACCGGACGCCGCTATGAATCCTATAATACGCATACGCAAACAAGATTTTATGCAGAAGGCGTCAAACTCAAGCAAACGGAAGAGAGCCTTGATATCCATCCGGAAGATGCTGCAAGGCTCGGCATAGAGGATGGCGGCTTGGTCCAGGTGCGCTCAAGAAGAGGAGAATTGCAGGTAAAGGCCAAGATAACCGATCAGGTGATCCCCGGCCTTGTGTTTATGAGCTTTCACTGGTCTGAGGTTCCAACCAATGTCCTGACCATTAATGAGTTCGATCCAATCTCGGGCACAGCGGAATTTAAAGCATGCGCTGTCTCCGTCACACCGCTCTCCTGAAGAAAAAGCTGGTTCAGTTTTATTAAGCCATAAAAAATAAACGGAAAAACCCCGCTTAAACTGGGAAATGCCAACATTTCCCCGAATATAAGCGGAGTTTTTCCGTGTATACTCATCTTTTCCTTAGATTTAGGCCTATATAGAGAAGTTAATCGGAATTTATCCGCTTATTTCTTCTTCTTAAGTCCCTGCTTTATACCTTAACCGGAATTCCTCCGCCTAATAATTCCCTGCCTCCACGAGTTTATTTTTAATTGACTATATCCCGGTCATTCTCCTTTTGCCCTATTCTCTGAATCCCCCGTTTTGTAAACAAATTGAGCATGAAATTTGCAAACCTGTTAAAATGACCGTCCATTTTTTCAGAAAGGTCGGCTGCCCTTTCAAAAATCGAGGACTTGATGAAATCCAGCTTCCGGTCGAGTTTTTCAGCATTTGCTTCATGGCTGTCCAATGCTTCCATCACCGTTTTATGGTAGACGTTTTGGAGGTCGTCATGCCGCTCCAGAACTTCTCTCATTTTAACTTGGTGCTTTAGTTGTTCATTTAGCGATGCTGTTGTTTTTTCATACTCGGCAAGTTTGCGGTTCATATCACGTAATAATTTTTCCTGCAATATGACTTGCTCTAATAAGACATCGTTGTACATTTCGCTTTTTTGAGCGTTTGCAGAATGGAATTCAACAAGTTTGTTTGCCAGCTTTTGCTGTTCCTGCAGGGCATTTTCGAGGAAGTTTTCGCGGAAGACCGCCTGGTTGCTGGAGGCGACCGCTTTTGTTTTCGGGTAATAGATTATTGCGGCAGGCTTTTTATCTTCAGGCATATAAACTCATGCTCCTCCTTTTTATTGTTTTTATATCGTATGATATATGTTAAAAATAGGACCGGGTTTGCCAAAGTCTGGGCTAATGCGGAGTTTTTTTCATGAAAGCAGAGGATTTGCGAATACTAAAAAAAACGGTGAAAGAAGGGAGCAGGTTATATGCTGACAAATGGGCAGCTGGATGCTTTGAAACAGCAATTGCTTGATAGAAGACAGGAGCTTGAACAAAACTTTGAGATAAATGAGCATTATGGCATGGAAAGAGGGCATTACCACGAATCGATGGGGGAGCTTTCCAGCATTGATAACCACCCGGCGGATGAGGGAACGGACCTGTATGAACGGGAAAAGGATATAGCATTGAAACAGCATGATGAATATCAGATGGAGAATATCCAAAGTGCTCTTCAGGCGATGGAGAAAGGGGATTATGGTTCATGCCAGGTGTGCGGAAAGGAGATTCCCTATGAGCGGCTCGAGGCTGTTCCGGAAACGAGATTTTGCATTGAGCATACACCCGATAGAACGATCAGTACCAACCGTCCCATTGAAGAAGGTGTGTTGATGCCGCCTTTTGGAAAATTTGACAAAGACTTGCAGGATGAAAGTGTTGCCTATGATGCGGAGGATTCCTGGCAGGATGTAGCAAGTTATGGAACATCGGAAACCCCTTCCGATTTTTACCAGCCTCAGGACCATTATAATGATACGTATAACGAGTCCGAAGAGAACACCGGCTATGTGGAGGATTACGAAAATTTTATTGGCAATGATATTGAAGGGAAGGAAATTACCGTATTTCCAAACGCCCAGCATGAGCAATATGAAAGTCAACTGGATGAGGAAGGAATCATGACATCATTTGGGGACCTCCCTGCCTATGAGCATGACCCTTATGTGGAAGACGAGAAGAATAGGGATAGCTTTTATATTGATTAGGCAAGGCAGCCGGCTGCGGGAAATTCCGCGGCCGGCTTTTTTATAAAAAGGGCTTTTATGAAAAAAATTGGTTAGCAGTCAATAATCCCGGGAAAAGAGAAGCAAACAGCAGATAAAATGGGGTGCAATCATGAAAGACAAGCTTCTAAGATATGGAAAGAAAGTTTTCCGCGAGTTTCAGAATGACCAGGCTACCGGGCTGGCTGCCCAGCAGGCATACTATTATATGCTTGCCATCTTTCCAATGCTGATCCTGTTAGTAGCCATCGTTCCATATTTGAATATCCAGCCGGAAACTGCTTTGCAGTTTGTAGACAATGTCCTGCCGCCGGAGTCCGCCGAACTGTTAAGGGACAATGTTCTCAGAATCATCACGGAACGGAATGGCGGTTTGCTGACCTTTGGGATTATAGGGACGATTTGGTCTGCATCAAATGGGATGAATGCATTTATTAAAGCGATGAATACTGCTTTTGATGTTGAAGAGACCCGTTCCTTCATCAAAGCGAGACTGCTTTCCATCCTCATGACCTTTGCCCTGATTGTGGCATTTGTCGTGGCGCTGCTGCTTCCCGTATTTGGAAGAGTCATCCTTGATTTCCTGACTTCCTTCCTGCCAATTTCCGGGGGCATGGAAACCCTGATTTCGATTATGCGCTGGGTAATCGCGTTCACAGTCATTATTGCAGTCCTGGTTTTACTATACCGAGTGGCTCCAAATAAAAAGTATCCATGGAAGCATGTGCTTCCGGGAGCCATTTTTGCGACCATCATGTGGCAGCTGATTTCCCTGGGCTTTTCCTTTTATGTCAGCAATTTTGGCAATTACTCCGCAACGTATGGAAGTATTGGCGGGGTGATTGTCCTTATGCTATGGCTGTTCCTAACCGGGCTTGCCCTTGTGATTGGCGGCGAAATCAATGCAGTATACCACCATGAGAAGGACAGGGAGCGTAAATTCGGAGGCGATAAACACGTCATTACACCGTAATCAAAAAAAGATGGGCCCATTGGGTCCATCCTTTTTGACTATGGAAATATTATACGGTTAAAATAAAAGTTCATACACCTCATTAAGTTGATAGGCACGCTGTTCATCCTGTTCATTTTTTGCGTATTGTATTTCCCAAGGCAGGATTTTATTGAGATATTCCGACTCTTCAAAGGTCAGGTCATTGACCAGTGCCCCTTCAGAAGCATAGCTTCCCTTTTCAATTTTGCGGTATATGCCGACACTGACATCATCTTTTTCCGTATAGTTCGCAAGGATCTCCCTCAAATAGGCAATTGTCTGTTCCATTACTCTTTCCGCTCCTCAAAATAGTTCCGAAATTTATCAGTATCTGTTAGTCCCAGGTTTTCATAATAGGGATTGTCTACGGTAGAATCTTTTGGGTCCAAATTCGTTTTGATCACCAGCATCGGTTTACTCGGGGCATCGCCAATCAATCGGTCGTCCAGTTCTTTAAAGTCCGGCATCTTATTGCTCCCAGGCTTATTTGGTTCCATCTCACGCACCTCCTGCCATTATTTTGCTAAGCTGTTCATAAAATTATGTATGAAGGGCAGTTGACCCATTCTTTCGGTACTTTGTATGATACAATAGAAGGATGTAGAATATAATCGTAATTTAGCGAAGAATATCGATAGAAAGACAGAAGAGTGGCAAATGCTCTAATTGCTATGGGTTCAAGGAGTGGGTGGAAAAAATGGCTGATACCAACAGGCTGCAGCTGAATGTGAGAGTGACAAAAGAGACTGCCGATAAATTGGATGAGATTGTTGCCTATTATCAGGAAAACACCAAAATCGGAAGAGTATATAAAGGTGATGTACTGACTGATATCATCGAAAAGTCCTATGAGATTATGCAAAAACAAAAACAGCGCAGCGGGTAACCGCTATAAGAGGAAAAAGGGTGCCTTGACCGGCATCCTTTTTTTGTCGTCTTGCCTAAACCTTTGTATTAGGAAAGAATCGGCAATATCTAAAACCTTTTTGTTCATTAAAAAAAAATTAGGAAAAAGCAGGAATTAGGAATTTGTCGAAGAAATATTCATAATATTCAAATTTGCTCCGGCGGAATAGGGTGGTGGTTGATTCTTCTCGCAGGAAATATGTAAGCGTTTTCATGTAGTTCTGCCAATTGAAAGGATTTTTTCCAAGGAGGGGAATTCGTGAATCTAAAACAATTATTGGACTCGAACATTGAAACATATGGCGAATATGATGTCATTCATTTCAGGGAGAGGTCCTACACCAACTTGGAGACAAAAGTGATTTCAGACAGTCTAGCTGCCGGGTTGGAGTCAATGGGTATTGGCCGGGGAGATAAGGTGATAGTCATCATGCCTAATTGCCCTGAAGTGGTTTTTTCCTATCAGGGAATCATTCGTGCAGGTGCTGTAATTGTTCCTGTCATGTTTACGCTCCATCCAAAAGAAATCCACTATATACTTTCCAGCAGCGATGTAAAAGCGGTTATTACGTCTGCTTTTGTGATTGATAAGGTCAGGGAAGCGATAATGGGTCTGGATATGAAGCCAGCCATCATTGCGGTCGATATGCCTGCCGGCGGGAACATCCATTCTTTCAGCCGCGTCCTGAAACAGCGCGCCATTGGAACTGAAAAGAACAATATCACCATTTCCGAAAACGATACAGCCGTTATTCTTTATACCTCTGGAACAACCGGAAGCCCAAAGGGAGTCATTCTAACTCATAAAAATCTTTACTCCAATGCGGCTAATTCAGCAAAGCATAATGAAACGGAGAGGGGAACGACGCTTGGGGTTCTTCCGCTTGCCCATGTGTATGGTTTAACGATGTCCAACATCTGCTTTTTAACCGGTAGTTCCGTTGTTGTCTTTCCCGCTTTTAATCCAGCTGAAATCTTTGCAGCCATTGAAAAATATAAAGTTAAGTCGTTTTCCGCCGTGCCCGCCATGATACATGCATTGCTTTCCTATCCGGACAGTGATAAATACGACACGGGCAGCCTCGAATGGGTGGGATCAGGTTCGGCACCGCTGCCGGTCTCTCTTTTACATGCGTTCCAGGAAAAATTCAAGGCTAAGGTTTATGAGGGCTATGGGCTTTCGGAGGCTGCCCCGGTGGTCACTTCCCATCGCAAAAACTTCCCAATTAAGCCGGGCTCAGTCGGAATCCCGATTCCAGGTGTGGAAGTCAGGATTGTGGATGAGGATGGCGTGGAGGTACCTGCAGGAGAGGTTGGAGAGCTTGTTGTCAGGGGCGACAATGTGACAAATGGTTATTATGAGAGACCTGACGAAACAGAAAAGATTCTTAAGGATTCCTGGCTGCATACCGGTGACATGGCCCGGATGGATGAGGAAGGCTATGTCTTCATCGTTGACCGCAAAAAGGATTTAATCATCAGAGGTGGCTTCAACATCTATCCCCGCGACGTGGAGGAGATCCTCAATGGCCATGAAGCTGTTTCGGAGGCTGCAGTGGTGGGAGTGCCAGATGAACGGATGGGGGAAGAGATGGTGGCCTGTATCGTAAAAAAGAATGGATCAAGTGTTTCTGAAGAGGAACTGCTTTTGTACTGCCAGGACCATCTTGCCATAAATAAAACACCTAGGAAAGTCGTGTTTATGGAAGCCCTGCCGAGAAATGGAGTCGGAAAAATCCTTAAAACCCAATTGCGGAAGGCGGCCGCAGATATCGTGCAGCCTTTTGGGCAGGAATGAGGGCTGATCGGTTTTGCTCATAGAGCATACATCAAGGTTATCCTTACCATAAATATTTTTCTTTAAGGAGCTGATATTGTGGAAGAACGGACGATATTAACGACAAGCAAGCGCGGGCTGCTGGAGGATTCTTTTCCTTTCCGGCTGTATCAAAAAGCCAAGAAACATGGCATTTGGAACCCAGCGGAAATCGATTTTACCCAGGATGCAAAGGATTGGCAAACCCTGACGGCTGAACAGCAGCATGACATTCTGCGCCTGATTTCCCAGTTCCAGGCCGGAGAGGAAGCGGTAACGCTCGATTTGCTGCCATTAATCATGAGCATTGCCAAGGAAGGGAGGCTGGAAGAAGAAATGTTCCTGACCACTTTCCTTTTTGAAGAAGCAAAGCACACGGAATTCTTCCGGCTGGTCCTGAATGCCATCGGAGAAACAGGAGACCTTTCCCATTTCCACTCTGATACGTATAAAACGATATTTTATAAGATTCTGCCTGAAACCATGCAAAGACTGGAGTCAGACCAGTCCCCGGAAGCCGTAGCTGAAGCAGCGACGGTGTACAACATGTTTGTCGAAGGGGTAATGGCTGAAACAGGATATTACTCTTTCTATCAATCTCTTGAACAATTGGGGCTGATGCCAGGCTTGATGAAGGGGATTGAGAATTTGAAGCGTGATGAGTCCCGCCATATTGCCTACGGGACATTCCTTCTTCAGCGCCTGATTTGCGAGCATCCTCATCTCTATGATCTTGTTACTGCAAAGATGGAAGAACTGGCTCCATTGGCTGTCAGGATCAACCAGGAAGGGTTCGCGGGCCGCGACGTAAGCGAATTTGGACATATACTTGAAGATACCATGAATTTCACGATGAAGCAGCTTTCTGTAAGGATGGATATCCTGGCACGTGCTAAGGGAAAGAAAATTGAAGAAATCTACGGTGTTTCTGAAAAAGAAATGGGCGTTCTGTAATACCAATATAGAGGAGGATTAAAATGAGTGCTAAAACAGAAGTTCTAACGTTCCCTTTGTTTATCAACGGAAAATGGCAGCAGGCGGCCAGCATGGGAACCTTTGATGTCCATAATCCGGCAACAGGTGATGTTGTCGCAGAGGTGGCGAAAGGATCAGCAGAAGATGTGGATAAGGCTGTCCAAGCGGCTAGGGAGGCTTTCGACAATACAGAATGGAAAAACATGGGACCCCAGGAACGCTCCAAAGTTCTTTACGCTATTTCCCATCAAATAGCGGCGCATGGAGAGGAACTGTGCTATCTAGAGGCAATAAGTTCGGGCGGGACTGTCCGGCGGATTGGCTCAAATGATATTTTGCAGATGGTCGATCTATTCCAGACCCTGGCGAAGTTCGTAGAAAGATACGAGTTCTCCGAAACGCTGCCTTCACCTCCATTCCCGGGACCAGCCCATAACTTTATCTGGAGGGAACCTATTGGCGTTTGTGCGGCAATTACCCCATGGAATATGCCGATGCTGATTGCTGCGTGGAAAATAGCACCGGCACTGGCGATGGGGAACACGATTGTCGTGAAGCCTGCAAGCTATACCCCGCTTTCAACACTGAAACTTGCAGAAATCATTTCAAAGGTAGTTCCTCCAGGTATCATTAATGTCGTGACCGGTTCGGGAGCTGAAGTGGGAGAAGCGCTTATCAGCCATAAGGATGTCGACAAAGTTGCATTTACAGGATCCACTGAGGTTGGCAGGCGAGTCATGGAGCTTTCGGCGGCAACGATTAAGAATACGACCCTTGAGCTTGGCGGCAAGTCGCCCAATATCATCCTTGAAGACGCCGATCTCGATATTGCCTTGCCTGGCAGCCTGTTTGGTGTATTCCTGCATTCAGGCCAGCTGTGCGAATCAGGCACGAGGCTCTTCGTTCCCGACCACCTCCATGATGTTATTGTAGAAGGGCTTGTACAGCTTGCATCCAAAATAAAGCCAGGCAATCCGCTGGATCCGGCAGCCGACATCGGTCCTGTGATTTCGAAAAAACAGAAGGAAAGCATCTTATCCTATATTGAAGCAGGCAAAAAGGAAGGAGCCACCCTGGTTTGCGGAGGCGGGGAGCTGGCGGTTCCAGGCTGTGAAGGCGGCCATTTTATCGAGCCGACCATTTTTACCAATGTGACAAACGATATGAAAATTGCCAGGGAGGAGATATTCGGCCCTGTCCTGTGCGTCATCCGCTATTCTGAACTTGAAGAAGCCATCAAAATGGCGAATGATTCTATCTATGGCCTGGCAGCCGGGGTCTGGACAAAGGATGTCAATAAGGCCTACGAAGTGGCCAGGAAGCTGCAGGCAGGTGTGGTGTGGATCAATGATTGGCATATGCTGAGAAATGATGCTCCTTTTGGCGGCTACAAGCAAAGCGGGATTGGCAGGGAAATGGGAAAGCAATCACTTGATGCCTATACCCAGGTTAAACACGTCCATACTTCAATGGTACCTGAAATCCATCGCCGCAGCTGGTACGGATTGTTGTTTTCAGAGTGAACAAAACTTTTAATAAAAAATTCATATGAGGTGAAGAGGATGCAAACACGGATGATGTCGCAGTTTATGCTGCGGACTGCCATATACAGCGGTTCAAATACAAGGGCACTTGTACCGGATCTTTTTAAGGGGCTGGGTGCAAAAAGAGTTTTGTTGTTAAGTGACAGGGGGCTGGAGCAGGTAGGTGTCGTAGAAAAGGTGGCACAGATTTTTTCGCTGACATCCAGGGGGAACGGACCCGAGCTTGCAGGTATGTTCCTTGATATCACCCAGGACGCGGAGAGCAAGTGTGTCAATGCAGCTGTGAGGCATGCAAGGGAGATTGGTGCGGATGGGCTTTTGGCTGTGGGCGGAGGAAGTGTTCTTGATACGGTCAAAGGAGTCAAATATGCCTTGCATAAGGGCCTTTCGGATATTAAGGAAGCCATCCCGGGCGGATTATTGTACGAGCAGTTCCCGGAGGCTACCCATATTCCGATTCCCCATATCTCTGTGCCTACAACAGCAGGCACGGGGTCGGAGGTTTCTCCGATCGCGGTTATTTTTAATGAAGACATCCAAATGAAGACCAATATTATCAACCCATTTATTTCGTCCGATATCGCTGTCCTCGACCCCGATTTGACGGTGGGTCTTCCTCCGGCCATCACAGCTTTTACTGGCTTTGATGCACTGACCCATGCCGTCGAGGCACTTGCGTCGCCGACAGCGACCGCGCTGACCGATGCACAGGCCCTGCATGCCATCCGCCTCATTGAAAAAAACTTGCCGGAAGCTGTCGCAAACGGGGCAAATGTAGTGGCGCGCATGGAGATGCTGCAAGCGAGCTTAATGGGAATTACGGCTTTTAGCTTTGCCCTGAACGCAATTCCTGTCCATAACTTTGCGCATGCCTATGGCGCTCTCTTCCGCATTCCACATGGACTGGCGAATGCTGTATTCCTCCCTGTTGTAATGGAAAGCATACCTAGTCTTTATTTGCCAAAGATTAGGGAGCTTGCGGAGGCCCTTAGGGTGAAAGCCGCACCGGATGAGGATCCGTCCGGGATTTTGGCGAAAACAGTGGAGAAAATCCGTCTGCTTCAGGTGAAAACCGGGTTGCCGCAGGATTTCGCCCAGTACAGCCTTACAGAGGAAGACATCAAAAGAAGTATACTGGCAGTGAGTTCCGACCCGGCAGCAGTTAATTTTCCTATGCCTAAAGAATTAATCGCAGCAGTCGGCCAGCGAGTGGTCCCACTTACAGTAAATTAAAAAAGATATTATTATACTAAAAGAGGTGCTCTTGTGCACCTCTTTTTTTGTGAATTAACTGAAAGTCGAAACAAATTTGTCTAAAATATGAACATTTTATTGCGTTTCCAGTATGCATAAGATATTATTGCAATAACAAGAAAATTATGGATAGGGGCGTAGAGAATGGTACGGATGTCTTTTGCAGGTGTAGGCGGTTTTATTCTGGTGTTTATTGAATCCTACATTGTCATGCAGTTCAAGGGCTATCAGACGATTGATTTTGGCGGCATCTCACCATTTATCAGCGTCTGGGCAATGAACTTCTTCCTCTTGTTTTCCATTCTTACTCAAGTGAAGGATTGGTATTTAAGCAGGGAAGAAGGAGCGGAAGAGAGTTATATTGATTAACCATACAACATTCAGGATGCCTGCAACGGGGCATCCTTTTATTTTTCCTCGGGATCATCCTGTTCCATATCATCGATGGCCGCCCGCAGACCTTCATAAAACAGTCCTTCATGGCACACCATGCTGTGATCATCATCTGTGCTGGTAAATCTATTTAGCGCCTTTTCATCCTCTTTTCTCATTGTCATTAGAATCTCCTCCTTTTCTTGTTGTTATCATATCCTTTCCGCTGGAAATTAAGCCTGTTTTCGTGCATTAACGAAAAAGGAAATAAGGATTTCTATCGGTGGCAATGAGGTGCCCATTGGCTTAAAATACAAGCAGGCAGAAAAATGGATGGTGGTGTTAAGATGCAGGTAATTGGAGATCATTTACAGCAGGGTCTTGATATTGTTTTCATTGGGTTCAATCCAAGCATTCGTTCTGGGGAAACTGGTCACCATTATGCCAATCCCAATAACCGCTTTTGGAAAATATTGTTTGAATCAGGACTGACTCCCCGTAAATATGAAGCAGCTGAGGATGCCAGGCTTTTGGAAATTGGATATGGTCTGACAAATATTGTTTCTCGTCCGACAAAGGCAGCCGATGAAATCACAAAGGAAGAATATAAGCAGGGAAGAGAAGAATTGAAAAGCAAAATCGGATTCTATAACCCCAAAATTGCCTGCTTTGTTGGGAAGGGTGTCTATCAGGAATATAGCGGTAGAAAAAATGTAGGTTGGGGAAGGCAGGAAGAATCGGTGGTACCAGGGACTATCGATTTTGTGGCCCCATCCTCAAGTGGGTTGGTGCGGATGAAGCTTGCGGACATTGTTGCGATATACAGCGAGCTGTCAGAGCTCAAAATAAAAACCAGAGGCAAAGCCTCTGGACAGGATTAATGTTTAATTTTCCTGCAGTGCAGGGCTCCTTCCGTCCGTACAGTGGTTAAGTGTCCCGCAACAAGCGAATGTTCGGAAGGAGCCCTTTTATTATACCACTCCACTGGATATTTAAACAGAAGGATTCGAAAAGAGCGCCGCACTTTTATTTCCAGCCTGAAAAATGGTATGATGTTTTTGATTTTAAAATAAGGAGATGTTGAATATGGCTAAAAAAGGATACATACAAATGCAAAACGGGGAAAAAATTGAATTCGAACTATATCCAAACGAAGCCCCTGGAACTGTTGCCAACTTTGAAAAACTAGCAAATGAAGGATTCTACAATGGATTGAATTTCCACCGGGTTATCCCTGGTTTTGTTTCTCAGGGAGGCTGCCCGCACGGAACAGGGACTGGTGGCCCTGGCTATACGATCAAATGTGAGACGGAAGGAAATCCGCATAAGCATGAAGCTGGTGCTCTTTCAATGGCCCATGCTGGGAAGGACACAGGCGGAAGCCAATTCTTCATTGTCCATGATCCGCAGCCGCACCTGAATGGTGTTCACACCGTTTTCGGCAAGGTAACATCCGGCTTGGAAGCAGCTAAAGCTATGAGGAATGGCGATGTTATGGAAAAAGTTGTTGTAGAAGATTAAGTTTAGACTGTAACCCCCTCTTTTTGAGGGGGTTTTTGTATTGTCAACGTGAATGTGCCAATGATTGGACCGAATTTATGAATTTAATTCATTTAATGCTTGTATTTTCTGAAAGTTCAAAATAAAATAGAAGAGAACATACCAACTGGTTGGTATGGAAAATTTGGGGGCCTGCATACCTTAGTTAGCGGTAGAAAATGAAAAAGAATGGAGATGAGGAAGTTGGAATTACGCCTGACAGATGAGCAAAAAATGGTTCAGCAAACAATTCGCCGTTTCGTGGAAAAGGAACTAATGCCGCTTGAAAACGATGTTTTGCGAAATGAACGAGAAGGAAAGCCTGGCCTTCCTCCCGGCAAATTAAAAGAGCTTCAGCTGAAAGCTAAGGAAGCCGGGTTCTGGGGAATCAATACTCCGGAGGAATATGGCGGTGCAGATCTTGGTCAAATGATGATGGCTCTGGTATATATGGAAGTTTCCAAGACTTTTGTTCCCTTTGCCTTTGGCGGATCGGCGGACAACATCCTTTATTATGCCAATGAAGAGCAAAAACAAAAATATCTCCTCCCTACCATTAATGGCGACAAAAAATCATGTTTTGCGATGACCGAGCCGGGTGCCGGTTCCGATACACAAAATATTAAGATGACGGCTGTCAAAGATGGCAATGAATGGGTGCTTAATGGCGAGAAAACTTTCATAACAGGCGGAAATGAAGCCGATTTTGTAATGGTCATCGCCATCACCGACAAGGAAAGGCATCGGGCGACAAGGGGCCGTGAAGGCGTTACCTGCTTTATCGCTGACCGGGACATGGGCTGGAAGTCAGAGTATATACATACGATGGGAGAATGGGGTCCTGCAGGGCTGGTATTCGACAATGTACGTGTTCCGGAGGAAAACATCCTTGGGGAATTGCACAAAGGCTATAATCTTGGGCTTGAGTGGATAGGCTTTGCAAGATGGATCGTAGGCGCACGCGCTGTGGGTGCAGCTGAAAGAGTCATGCAAATGTCAATCGATTATGCAAAAGAAAGAGAGACATTCGGCAAGCCGATTGCCGAAAGGCAGGCAATACAATGGATGATCGCCGATTCAGCTGTCGAAATTGAAGCGGCACGATGGCTTGTCCTGAATGCGGCATACACCCTTGACAAGGGGGAAGACAATCGCCATCTTGCATCGATTGCCAAGCTGTACGGCGCAAATATGGGCAACCGGGTCATTGACCGGGCGCTGCAAATTCACGGGGGAATGGGTTATACGAGGGAATTGCCGCTTGAGCGCTGGTACCGAGAAGCAAGGCTTTGGAGAATTTATGATGGCACAGATGAGATTCAGAAACTGATTATTTCCAGAAATTTAATCAAAGGCCATGTAAAATTGGGCCAGTACATTTAAGATAGAATTGTAAGCGCTATCTCTTGAGGTGATGAGTTTACTAGATTTTTAGAGGAGGAGTTTTAGCATGACAGGTAGATTTGCCGGGAAAGTCGCTTTCGTTACAGGCGGAAGCAGGGGGATTGGAAAAGGAATTGTGGAGCTGTTTGCCCGGGAAGGAGCAAAGGTGGCTTTCATCGACCTTGATGCACAGGCTCTCGAACAGACAACAGCAGAGCTGAAGGAAAAAGGTGTGGAAGTGTATTCAAAGGTTGCCAGCGTAACTGATGCAGAGCAGATTGATCAAGTTGCAAAAGAAATCAATGATACGCTCGGTTCGCTTGACATTCTCGTAAACAATGCAGGAGTGATTCGTGACAACCTGCTGTTTAAAATGACCGACCAAGACTGGGATACAGTCATGGATGTTCACCTGAAGGGTTCCTTCCTGGCCGCTCGGGCTGCCCAGAAGTACATGGTAGAAAATAAATATGGCCGGATTATCAATATTTCCTCTACATCTGCTCTTGGCAACAGAGGCCAGGCCAACTATGCCACTGCGAAGGCAGGCCTTCAGGGATTTACCAAGACACTGGCGATTGAGCTCGGCCGCTATGGGATCACGGCGAACTCCGTTGCCCCAGGATTTATTGAAACCGATATGACAAAAGAAACAGCGCGAAGAATCGGCATTCCGTTTGAGGAACTGATCAAGGCAAGTGTATCGCAAATTCCGGTCGGCAGAAGCGGAAAGCCAGAGGATATTGCGAATGCCGTTGCCTTTTTCGCTGACGAGAAATCGTCTTTTGTAAACGGTCAGGTCATTTATGTTGCTGGAGGCCCAAAAACCTAATTTTTTGCGAGGAGGCTAAATGATGTTCAAGGAAATGATTGGTAAAACCTCTAACAAAGTCAAGAATACCGTTGAACGCGGGGCTGTAAAAAAATTTGCTGAAGCCATCGGCGATATGCACCCGATTTATCTTGATGAAGAAACAGGGAGAAAATCCCGCTACGGCGCCAATATCGCTCCCCCGACATTCCCAAGGGTATTTGACTATGGTGTGATTGAGGGTTTGCATCTGCCCAACAAGGGCCTTATCCATGGAGAGCAAATCTACCATTATGAACGGCCGCTGCTGGTTGGGGAAGATGTCTATTGTTATGCCAGGGTTGGCGACTATTACGAGAAAAAAGGGGCTCTAGGCGAGATGGGCTTTATAGTCCTTGAAAATAATGGCGAGGATCAGGAAGGCAATCTGATCTTTTCTTCCAAATCGGTTGTCATTCTTTCCGAAGCCTATAGGAAGGTGCAAAACGTATGACAAAGATTGCGGAGCTGTTTGTTGGGGATGCATTGAAAGAAATTCAGCTTGAACCTGTTTCAAGGATTGATCTGATTAAATATGCAGGTGCTTCCGGGGATTTCAACCCCATCCATACGATTGATGAGGAAGCCAAAAATGCTGGCCTGCCTGGAATCATTGCCCATGGAATGTGGACAATGGGCAATCTCGCCAAGCTTTTCACATCCTACTATGAGGAAGGCTTCATAGAGGAGTATTCCATTCGATTCCGCGGCATGGTCTTCCTGAATGATGTCATCACTCTTAAGGCTGAGCTTAAGGATCGGCAAAATGATAGGCTGACGTTCGAGGTCCTTGCCGTGAACCAGGACCAGAAGCCTGTCCTGAAGGGCGAGGTTGTATATAAAGTCTATTAACTGGCAGTTCCCCGGCCCAGAAGGGGAAATTCATTCAAAAGGGTGATACCGTGGCTGTTAAAATGGAATTAAGCTTCAAGCCTCCAGTATTCCAGTCGGTGGAAGAAGAAAGACAGCATTTGAAGGAAAGGCTGGCGGCCGCCTTCCGGCTGTTTTCCAAATTTGGGTTTGATGAAGGAGTAGCCGGTCATATCACGGCAAGGGACCCTGAATGGAAGGATCATTTTTGGGTGAATCCTTTCGGTGTCCATTTCAGTTTAGTTAAAGCATCCGATCTTATCCTGTGCAACCATGAAGGGGCTGTGGTAGAGGGGAAGCTTCCGGTTAATCGGGCAGCGTTTGCCATCCATTCGCAGGTACATGCTGCGCGGCCTGATGTTGTAGCGGCAGCCCATGCCCATTCCGTTTACGGGAAATCATGGTCTTCGCTGGGAAGGCTGCTGGATCCGATCACTCAGGATGCTTGCGCGTTTTATGATGATCATTCTTTGTTCGATGATTATACCGGTGTGGTTCTGGATGTGGAGGAGGGCCGCCGAATTGGAGTGGCCCTGGGCGATAAAAAAGCCTGCATCCTTCGGAACCATGGCTTGCTGACAGTCGGCAAATCGGTGGATGAAGCTGCATGGTGGTTTATTACCATGGAACGCTCGTGCCAGGCACAGCTGCTGGCAGAGGCATCCGGAAAACCTGTGCTGATTGATCCGGCCAATGCTGAAACCACTCGGAGTCAGGTAGGTACGACAGAAGCAGGCTGGTTCCAGTTCCAGCCTTTGTGGAACAGAATTGTAAAAGAACAGCCAGATCTGCTCGACTGACTGGCAAACGAACATCAAAAGGCGAAGACGTTTCTTCGCCTTTTGACGAATGTCCACCTGCACGTAAAAGAAAATGGGGAGGCAGCATAATGAGGGTTGGCGTTGTCGGAACGGGGGCAGTAGGAGGTTATTTTGGCGCCTGTCTGAGCAGGGCGGGAAACGAGGTCGTCTTCCTTGCCCGCGGAACCAATCTGGCCACGCTGAAGACAGACGGGCTTGCCATAGAAAGTGAACAGGGAGATTTTACAGCGTCTGGGATTTTTACAGACTCCTATGATGAATTGGCAGATGCCGATATTGTCCTGTTTTGTGTAAAGGCTACGGCTACCGGGGAAGTCGCCATGCGCCTGCTGCCAGTTTTAAAGGAGGACGCAATTGTCCTTACACTGCAGAATGGCGTAGACAATGAAGAAATATTGGCAACCTATTTTGGGAAGGGCCGTGTATTATCCTCTGCTACCTATATACAGGCCCAGCTGAGGGAGCCAGGAGTCGTGAGGCAAATAGGAATTCCTCCGCGGCTGATTATTGGAGCAATCGACTCTTCGGGAAATGAACAGGTACTAAAAACGGCAGGCCTGCTGAACTCAGCTGGCATTGAGACAGTTACTTCAAATAATATCATGCTCATAAAATGGAAAAAACTTCTATGGAATGTCACGTTCAATCCGCTTTCGGCCATTATTGAGTCGAGGGTGGGGACGATACTGGATGATGCCGGCCTTAGTAGCACGGCGGAGCGTATATGCCGGGAAGCAATTGCTGTTGCCAGAAGAGCGGGAATTCAGCTGGATGAAGATGCCTGGAAGGAGATTATGGCACAAGGGGAATTGGGACGAAACCATGAAACTTCCATGCTCCAGGATAAGCGGAAAGGTAAACTGATGGAAATTGAATCGATTTGCGGATTTATCGTGAAAAAAGGCAAAGACCTTAAGGTTGAAACCCCCGTCCTGGAGGCTGTTTATTGCATTCTAAAAGAAATGGAAAAAACAACGGGGAAAATGGTGAAGATGCACTAGATAGGAGGGTTAGGGTGGAAGCAAATGAAAGCGGGGCCTCTTTTTATGACTATCTTGGTTTTATAGGAGAAGACGATGACAGCGGGCACTCCTTTCGTCTGGAACTCCCGCTGCAGCACTTTTTGCTTCAGGAAGATGGGACCGTGCATCCTGGAGTTTTTGCAACCATGCTGGATATTGTCATGGGTGCTGCAATCTCGAAAGCTACCAGTTCCTTTGCGGTCACGATCAATTTAAATATAAGCTATTTTGATTTAGATCCCAAGCAAACATACATCGCCGAAACATCCATTCTTTTTGGGGATGGCAAGTATGTGACAGCTGACGGGGTTATTTATGACCAAAATCGTAAAACGGTCGCAAAAGCAACCGGAACATTCAAAACCAATCCGAAAAGCAGCTCTATTTCTATTGATAAAGAAATGGAGGCCGGGTAGGGAGGCGGCTTGATGTCGGCAACACAGCAAAAAAATACTTGTTTCACAAAAAATCCATTTCTGGATCACTTAGGATTTGAAATAGAAAAGCAGGACAACAAAGATATTGTAATAAAGCTTTCAATTGATTTAAAGCATCTTAATACCAACAAGACGCTTCACGGCGGAGTTCATGCATCCATGCTTGATACCATTCAGTCTTTGGCACTCAAGGAAGTCTGCCAATCGAATGTTGCCGTAATGAATTTAAATGTACAGTACCTTTCCGCAATAAGCTCGGGCGTTGTTTCAGCAAGAGCGAGAATCAACATGCTTGGCTACAAAACGGCAGCGGTTGAGTCGGCAATCCATGACGAGCAGGATGTTTTGATTGCCAAAGGATCCGGAATCTATAAAATCATCCGGTCATCGAATAAATAAAGTGAACTGAAGATAAATTATTTTTTTAATAGAATGGTTTTCGGTTGAATCGGTAAGTGTTTAAAAATTTACTCAGAGTAAACTCGAAATATTTGTTGAATATTGAGAAAGTTTTGTATATTATGGTTGGTAAATACATACCGACTAGTTAGTAGGTTGGCAGAAAATTGCTTAGGAGTGATGAATATGAACTTTACTTATTCAGATAAAGTGCAGGAGCTCCAACAGAAATTAACCCAATTCATGGATGAATATGTTTATCCTAACGAGAAACTGTATTATGAACAGCTGGATCCAAAAGATCGCTTTTCCATGGTCCCGCCGATTATGGAAGAACTGAAGCAAAAAGCAAAGGATGCCGGTTTATGGAACCTCTTCCTACCTGAAAGCGAACTGGGCGCAGGCCTGACTAATCTGGAATATGCCCCCCTCTGTGAAATCATGGGCCGTTCAAGCATTGCTCCTGAAGTTTTCAATTGCGCTGCACCTGATACCGGCAATATGGAAGTGCTGGTTCGCTATGGAACGGAGGAGCACAAGGAAAAATGGCTTAAGCCGCTGCTAAATGGTGAAATTCGTTCCTGCTTTTCAATGACAGAGCCGGATGTAGCCTCTTCTGATGCGACAAATATCGAAGCAAGCATCATTCGTGACGGTGATGAATATGTCATCAATGGAACCAAATGGTGGTCCTCGGGTGCAGGAGACCCTCGCTGCAAAATTGCGATTGTGATGGGGAAAAACGACCCAAATGCCCCGAAACATGAACAGCAATCAATGATCCTTGTTCCCCTGGATACACCTGGAGTAACGATCAAGCGAGTCCTTCCGGTTTTCGGATATGACCATGCTCCCCATGGCCATGCGGAGATTGAATATGACAATGTCCGCGTCCCGGCGTCCAACATGCTTTGGGGCGAAGGAAAGGGCTTTGCGATTGCACAGGGAAGGCTCGGTCCTGGCAGAATCCATCACTGCATGAGGACGATTGGGGCCGCAGAGCGGGCACTTGAGCTGTTATGCATGCGTGTGCAAAACAGGGAAGCATTCGGCAAGAAGCTGGCAGAGCAAGGGGTGATTCAGGAATGGATTGCCGATTCGAGAATTGAAATCGAACAGGCGAGACTGCTCACATTAAAAGCAGCTTACATGATGGATACAGTCGGAAATAAAGAAGCAAAATCGGAAATCGCCATGATCAAGGTTGTGGCTCCGAATATGGCACTGAATGTCATCGACCGCGCCATCCAGGCATTTGGGGCGGCAGGTGTTAGCGAAGACACGCCATTGGCGGCCAGCTGGGCGAACATTCGGACGCTGAGGCTTGCTGACGGGCCGGATGAAGTCCACCGCCGTGCAATCGCAAGATATGAATTGAAAAAATACCGATAAAAAGGGGAATCTGCCGTGCATATACAAGAACTGTTCAGCCTGAAAGGTAAAACCGCTGTCATCACTGGGGGCGGAAGAGGCCTTGGCGAGCAAATCGCAGAAGGGTTTGCGGAAGCAGGAGCAAATGTCGTTCTCTGCTCCCGTAAAGAGGAAGCCTGTGTGGAGGTCGCCGAAAAGCTGAAAGGCCTAGGAGTGGAAACGCTCGCTTTGAAATGTGATGTTACCAATCCCGAAGACGTAAACAAAGTGGTTAAGGCGGCACTGGACAAGTTTGGCCGCATCGATATCCTTGTCAATAACAGCGGCGCTTCCTGGGGAGCTCCCGCGGAAGAAATGCCGCTGGAAGCCTGGCAAAAAGTCATGAATGTCAATGTGACCGGCACCTTCCTGATGTCCCAGGCAGTGGGAAAAGTAATGATTGAACAGCAATCCGGAAAGATCATCAATATTGCTTCAGTTGCTGGATTAAAGGGGTCCAACCCAAAGTTCATGAATGCAATCGGCTACAATGCAAGCAAGGGAGCTGTAGTCACCTTTACGAAAGACCTTGCCGTAAAATGGGGCCCAAAAGGTATTCATGTGAATGCGATCGCTCCAGGATTCTTTCCCACCAAAATGTCCAAAGGGCTTCTAGACAAGGGAGGAGAAGCCATCCTTGAAGGAACTCCATTAAGGAAGTTTGGAACCGAAAATGATTTGAAGGGTGTTGCATTGTTATTGGCGGCACCAGCCTCCGATTTTATGACAGGTGAGATCATTGTCGTGGACGGCGGCACAAATGCAATGTAGGAAAAGCCCACCGGGTTTGGTTCTATAACAAAAGGAGGATGGGGAAATGAGCAGGAACAGGGACGCAGTAATTGTCTCCGCAGTAAGGACAGCCATTGGCAGGCAAGGAGGCGCACTTGCATCGGTGCCAGCGCATGTGTTTGGCGCAGAGGTAATCAAGGAAGCAGTTAAACGGGCAGGGGTTGATCCGGAACAAATAGATGATGTGATTTTCGGGAACGTCTTAAGCGGGGGTGGCAATATTGCCAGGCTTACGGCCCTTCAAACCGGGCTTTCCATCAACATTCCTGGCTTGACTGTGGACCGCCAGTGCGGATCAGGCATCAATGCCGTAAATATTGCTGCCATGGCAATAAAGGCCGGTGATGGGGACATTTATGTTGCAGGTGGAACGGAAAGCATGAGCCGGGCACCGTACCTTATGGAGCGGCCGGAAAAAGCCTACAGCGCAGCTCCTCCGAAATTCAGGAAGTCACAGCTGTCACCATCGGAAATTGGCGATCCCCCAATGGGAATCACAGCCGAAAACCTGGCGGAAAAATATAATATTACCCGTGAAGAACAAGACCAGTTTGCCCTGCAAAGCCAGCAGCGTATGGCCAGAGCGATGGAAGAGGGGCGGTTTGAGGAACAAATCGTGCCCATCACCATTCCGATGAGAAAAGGGGAGCCAATCGTCTTTCAAACAGATGAGCATCCAAGGCCGGAAACGACAATCGAAGGCCTATCAAGGCTGCAGCCGGCATTCCTGAAAGGCGGGACAGTTACGGCGGGCAGTTCATCAGGATTGAATGATGCGGCTTCTGCGTTAGTCATAATGTCGCGTGAGAAGGCGGAACAGCTCGGTGTCCAGCCATTGGCCGCTGTGAAAGCTTATTCAATAGCCGGTGTTGATCCGAACATCATGGGAATCGGACCGGTTCCCGCAACCCAAAAGGTATTGGGGCAGGCGGGACTTAGCCTGGAGGACATGGATATTATTGAAATAAATGAAGCATTTGCGGCACAGGTTCTTGCCTGCAACCGCGAGCTGAAGATGGACTTGGAAAAAGTAAATGTCAATGGCGGCGCGATTGCACATGGCCATCCACTTGGAGCAACTGGCGCGATCATCACTACAAAAGCTGTTTATGAACTGAAGCGTTCCGGCGGGAAATATGCCCTCATTACAGCCTGCATTGGCGGTGGTCAGGGAATTGCAACCATTATCGAAAATGAACAGTAAAGGCTATGGAACGGGAAGGGTTCTGGCTGTGAATACCCCTCCCGTTCCGGGACTTTGCGGGTGGCGGGCAAGGGGTACTGGGCGATGAAGGACAAAATTATTGAAACAAGTATCAAGTTATTTGATAAAAAGGGGTACACAGCCACCTCGATAAAGGACATCGTCGAGAAGATGGATGTGACCAAGGGGACATTTTATTACTATTTTAGCAGCAAGCAAGATTTGCTCAGGGACATTCATCTGGATTATATAGAAAACTTAATCTCCCAGCAGGAGGATATTTTAAGGAACACAGATAAAGACTGCACAGAGAAATTGTACGGAATTATTCATATGGTTATTAGCAATATTGGAACAAAAAGGGAGAGTGCCCGTATATTTTTCCGGGAGATGAGGCACTTGAGTGAAAAGCATATTGAAGAGATTACAAACAAGCGCAACCTGTTCCGTAAAAACTACCAGCAGCTGATTGAAACCGGAATCAGCCTTGGAGAATTTAAAAGCAGCATTCCTCCGGATATGCTGACCTTTGGAATTCTTGGAATCACCAATTGGAGTTATTACTGGTACAATCCTGAGGGAAACATTGACGAAGAAGAACTGGCCCGGATCTATACAGATATTATCCTTAATGGGGTGAAGAGCATTAAGAAGGCCGGAATCACATTGTAGTATTTTTTTGAAGACTAGCAAACATGCCTTTATAGATTTCTCAATATTCACACTACTAAAATGACAGCGTTTACAATTCGAGGAGGAGTATTCATGGGACTGCACCCGCAAGTTCAATTTCTTTTAAAGATGCTGGAATCGCGAGGGCTTCCGCCATTGGAGGAATTAGGTGTCGATGAGGCCAGGAAGGCATTTGAAACTTCAGCCAAACTGATGGCAAAAGCCAAGGTACAGGCCAAAACCGAAGACAGGAAAATAGATGGGTTCAAAGGAGAACTTGCCATCCGGCTATACAGGCCAGAGGGTCATCCCGCTGGAGCATTGGTCTATTATCATGGCGGTGGATGGGTGATTGGAAACATTGAAACCCATGATGCCTTGTGCCACACTGTTGCGGTTGAATCTGGCTGCCTTGTTATTTCAGTCGATTATGGGCTTGCCCCGGAAAACAGATTCCCTGTGCCGGTCGAGGATGCTTACCTGGCTGCCAAGTGGACATATGATCACGCAGACGAGCTGGGCATCAGGAAGGAATGCATCGCTGTGGGCGGTGACAGTGCGGGGGGCAATTTGGCGGCCTCAGTATGCTACCTTGCAAATGAACGCAACGAGCTTACAATAGCCCATCAGCTGCTTTTATATCCATCAACCGGTTTTGATTATACCGATTCCTACGAAAAATATGGAGAAGGCTACTATTTGAACAAGTCAACCATGTCCTGGTTCAGGGAACAGTATTTAGCCGGTCCGGAGGATACCCTGAATCCACTGGCTGCACCTATGCTGATTCCCGATGAGGCAGTCGGAAAGCTTCCGCCCGCGTATATTATGACAGCGGAGTTCGATCCTTTATCCGATGGCGGAGAACATTATGCGAATAAGCTTAAAAATGCAGGCGTTCCCGTAGTGTATGTATGCTATCCGGGAATGATCCACGGCTTCCTTGGAATGACTGAATTTGTGGAGGATGGAAAAAAAGCGGTATCGGATATTGCAGCACAACTAAAAAACAGATTTGCTGCGGAAGTAAGTGATCCAGCCTAACGATTACTGAAAAAAGGAGAGATGTTTGCATGTTAAAACTTCACTTTGATCACTGGCCTAAATTGGCTAAATCCTTGACTGTTCCTGAGACCTCTCTCTATAACAACCTCCAGGTCAGTGCAGCCAGGTATCCAGAACATAAGGCAATTTTGTACTATGGCCGTGCAATGACATACCGCCAGCTTGACCATGAGGTGAATGCACTTGCGGGGTATCTGCAGCATATTGGGGTGGAAAAGGGAGAAAAGGTACTGCTGTTTATGCAAAATTCACCGCAATTTGTGATTGGTTTCTATGCAATCCTGCGTGCTGGTGCGGTGGTAGTTCCCATTAATCCCATGCTGACAGCTGAGGAATTATCCTTTTATATCCGTGATGGTGAAATCAAGACAGGCCTTGCCGGTCAGGAACTCTACCAAAAGGTAAAACCCCTCTTAGGATCCACTACCCTTGAAAACCTGGTACTGGCGGCTTACTCCGATTATACCGGTGATGATTTCGAAGGGGTTATGCCTCCCGAAGCTCAAGAACCGCGAATTGATATCCAGGAGCCTGGCCATCATTTGTGGAAACAAGCGCTTGAAGCAAATCTTAAACCGGCAGTACATAGCGCAAAAGCCGATGACCTGGCTGTCCTGCCGTATACTTCCGGTACGACAGGGCTTCCAAAAGGCTGCATGCATACAAACCGGACGGTCCAGGCCAATACCGTTGGGGCCAATCATTGGTCAAGCGCAACTCCAAATGCTGTCCATCTCATGTCCCTGCCGCTTTTCCATGTTACCGGTATGGTCCACAGCATGCACATGCCGATATATTCCGGCGGAACAATGGCCATTATGACCCGCTGGAGCAGGGACGCAGCCGTGGAGCTGATCAAAAAAAATCAGTGCACACACTGGGTCGCGATTGCGACCATGATTGTCGATTTCCTTGCCAACCCAAATCTTAAAAAAGAAGATATCGCCTCGCTCCAGTCCATTTCCGGCGGGGGAGCCGCACTACCGGAGGCCGTTGGCGAAAGGCTGCATCAATTGACTGGCCTGCGGTTTGTAGAAGGATACGGGCTTTCCGAAACGATTGCCCAGACTCATTTTAACCCGCCTGACAGACCAAAGATGCAGTGTCTGGGGATCCCTTCATTTGATGTGGATGCCAGAATCATTGAGCCGGCAACCGGAAGGGAACTTGGAGTCGGCGAAGTAGGAGAAATCATTGTTTGCGGCCCGCAGGTAATGGTCGGCTACTATAACAGGGATGATGAAAATCGCCAATCGTTCCTAGAAATAGACGGAAAAAGGTTTTTCCGGACTGGGGATATCGGACGATTTGATGATGAAGGGTATTTCTTCATTGTTGACCGGGTTAAACGAATGATCAATGCTTCCGGCTTTAAAGTCTGGCCTACAGAAATCGAATCTTATCTTTATAAACATCCGGCCATTCAACAAGCGTGCGTGGTTGGAGTGCCTGACCCGCGGCGCGGTGAATCGGTAAAGGCATTTGTTATCCTGAATGAAGAATATAAAGGCAGGATTTCCGAGGATGAAATTATCGAGTGGGCAAAACAGCATATGGCAGCTTATAAATATCCTCGTGAAATAGAATTCAGAAGTGAATTCCCGATGACAAGCAGTGGTAAAATCCTCTGGCGCAGGCTTCAGGAAGAGGAGCGGGAAAAAGCCGGCAATGTCTAATAGATACTTATTCATCTCAATTTATTGAAGGGGGAGAAAAATGGAGATATTGATTCAGCAGCTATTTAACGGCCTTACAATCGGAAGTGTGTACAGTCTGGTCGCCCTTGGGTTGACTCTTGTATATGGAATTTTGCACATCCCTAACTTCGCCCATGGTGCCCTGTATATGATGGGGGGCTATGTTACCCTGACCATGATGACCAGCCAGGGGATGCATTACTGGCTGGCAATCGCTGTTTCAGCCATTGTGGTCGGGCTTCTGGCCGTTTTAATGGAAAGGCTTGTGTTTCACCCATTGCGCCATGCGCCGCCCATCCACGATAAAATCGCAGCCATTGGCATCCTGCTGTTCCTTGAAGCACTTGCTCAGTTTATCTGGGGTGCAGAATACCAAACAATGGCCTCCCCCTATGGTCAGATTATTAATGTAGCTGGAGTCACTCTGACGATGCAGCGTTTATTGATTATCATCGCTGCAGTGGTCGTCATGATTTTCCTCTATGTTTTCCTGAAGAAGACCTACACCGGAGCGACCATCATTGCCATGTCACAAAATCGTGAGGGAGCAAATCTGGTCGGGATTAACACGAATAGAGTGGCAATGCTGACATTTTTGATTTCCGGAGCATTGGCCGCGATTGCCTGTTCGATTGCTGCCCCAATCAATCTCGTTTTCCCAGGGATGGGGCATCTGGTCATCACCAAAGCCTTCGTCATAATCATTCTGGGAGGCATGGGAAGCATACCAGGAGCGATTGCCGGCGGGTATATCCTTGGCTTTACTGAAAGCCTGGGGGCTACCTATATTTCCAACGATTATAAAGACCTGATTGCGTTTGTCCTGCTGGTCCTTATCCTGACGATCAGGCCAAAAGGGCTGTTTGCAAGGGGGGGACATTGATGGCTGCATTTTTTAAGCAAAGAAATGTGATTGCGGCCCTGATTATTTTCGCAATCATATTCCCTTTCATTACCAATAATACTTACTTCGTCCATGTCATGACTCTTTCATTTATCTGGATGATTGGCGTCTATGGATTGAACCTTCTGGCAGGTTATACAGGTTATCTGTCTCTGGCGCATGCAGGCTTTTTTGCCATAGGTGCTTATGCCCTTTCGCTGTTGACCACGAAAGCACAGCTGAATTACTGGGTGGCTTTTATTCTTGCTCTCATCATCACCAGCGTACTGGGGTTGGTTATCGGACTTATCTCTTTAAGGACAAAGGAGCATTTCTTTGCCATCTATACACTCTGTGTGGGTTATATCATTTATCTGGTAATTGATAAGTGGGACAGCCTGACAGGCGGAATCAGGGGCCTGATTGGAATTCCCGGACCAGGTAATATCGGGCCGATTGAATTTACAACCCCTGTATCGAATTACTATTTAGTGCTTTTCTTCTTGCTTTTGACGGTTTTGGTTATGTACCGTATTGTCCACTCGCTGACAGGAAGGACATTTATCGCAATCCGCAACAGTGAGGATTTGGCGCAGACAATCGGAATTTCGACCATGAAAAACAAACTGCTGGTATTCGTCATTTCTACCTTTTTCGCTGGTCTTTCCGGTGCATTGTACGCATCCTTTATCCGGTTTATCGGACCGGATATCGGTTATATTTCGATAACGTTTGATTTGCTGACGTATTTGCTTGTAGGCGGTATTGGAACGCTTTCGGGGCCGATCGTCGGTACTGTTCTCATTGTCTGGGTTTCGCAGCAGCTGCAATTTTTGCAGGATTACAGAATGCTTATTTTCGGGCCGGTCCTGACCCTGCTGGTTATCTTTTATCCAAGAGGCATAGTCGGCGGAATTGCCGAATCCCTGATGAAACGGAAACAAAAGAAACAAGCCCGGGAAGAGCAGCTGGTCATGGCAAAAAAAAGTGTCGCCGCCACAGCGGCTTCAAACGAAAACAGGTAAGGGGGAAGACGCATGTTCTTGGAGACGAAGAATTTAACAAAGAAATTCGGCGGCCTCGTTGCTGTCAATGATGTTGATTTTTCAATCGAAAAAGGAAAAATCAATGCGATCATCGGTCCTAATGGAGCAGGAAAGTCGACCTTCTTTAACCTGATAAGCGGCTTTCATCCTCCAAGTTCCGGGCAGGTGATTTTTAAGGGGAAAGATATTACCAGGCTTCCTTCCAACAAGATTGCTGAACTGGGAGTGGCCCGTACCTTTCAGACTACCAATCTTTTTGACCAGGCTACCGTCCTGGATAATGTAATCGTTGGCCACCGGCTTAGGACAAAATCAAATCTCGTGGATGCCATCTTCAGAACCAAGCGTTTGAAAGCGGAAGAAAAGCAATGCAGGGAAAAGGCGATAGAGGTTCTAGAGTTTGTAGGATTGACCAGCGCAGCCTATAAATTGGCAGGCAGCATGTCCCAGGAAGAAAAAAAGCGTGTCGCTTTTGCCCTCGCCCTGGCTACCGATCCCGAGATTGTGTTTCTTGATGAACCGGCAGCAGGAGTCAATCCGGATGAAACCGAGGGGCTTGCTGCGCTAATGGAGAAAATGGTGTCAGCAGGAATTACGGTTTGCCTGATCGAGCACAAGATGCAGATGATCATGAAGCTGGCAGATAAAATTATGGTGCTGAACTACGGCGAAAAAATTGCCGAAGGTACCCCGAAAGAGATCCGGAATAATGAAATGGTCATAAAAGCTTATCTGGGGGGAAGCGCGATTGCTTAAAATTAACAATGTTAGTGTGAAGTATGGCAGTTTCACAGCAATCCGCGATATCAATATCGAAGTGGAAGAAGGCGAGATTGTTGTTCTGCTGGGGGCCAATGGTGCTGGTAAAAGTACAACATTTAATACAGTGAGCGGCCTGAACCGTCCGTTCCAGGGAGAAGTAATCTTTGAAGGCAGCCGGATCGATAAGATGTCGCCTGACCGGATTGTGAAGGCTGGGATCGCTCAATGTGCGGAAGGAAGAAAGCTGTTTCCGGCGATGAGCGTTCTTGAAAACTTGAAAATGGGCGGATATGTCCATCGCAGGCACCGTGACCAAATCAAAAAAACGTTGGAGCATGTTTTCGAGCTGTTTCCGATTCTTGAAGAGAAAAAAGACGATCCGGCAGGGTCCCTGAGCGGAGGACAGCAGCAAATGGTGGCGATTGGCCGCGCATTAATGGCCAAGCCGAAGCTGATGATGCTTGATGAGCCTTCGATCGGGCTGGCCCCCTTGATTGTGGAACAAATGTTTGAAGTCATCCAGCAAATCAACAAGGAAGGAACAACCATCCTGCTGGCTGAACAGAATGCCAACGCTGCCCTGAAAATCGCGACAAAAGGGTATGTGTTTGAAAGTGGGGCAGTGGTGGTCGAAGGAACATCAGAGGAACTGTTTACGAATGATGAGGTCAGAAAGGCTTATATTGGAGCGTAGGGTGCCTTCTGTCCAGGAAAGGAGGTGGTCAGGGGGAAGTTGAAGACCCGCTTACCTAAGCTATTTTACTATGACAATAAAAAACTAGGGGGAAACGAAATGAGGAAAGGTAAGTTTCAATTTGCAGCAGTCATGCTGATGGCATTCATGCTCCTGTTGGCCGCATGCAGCGGCGGTGGAACAAAAGAGCCGGCCTCCGGCGGGGAAACTAAAGGGCAGGATACTGGATCGGGAGACGCTGAGAGCGTGAATATTGGCTATACAGGACCGCTAAGCGGACCGGCAGCATTCTATGGGGAACGTACTTTGAACGGCATTAAAATGGCTGCCGAAGAAGTGAATGAAGCTGGCGGTTTTGAAATTGACGGGAAGAAATACAAATTGAACATTGTTTCTCTCGACGACAAGTATTTGCCAAATGAAGCTGGATCAAATGCAAAACGTTTGCTTCAGGAGCATAAGACACCAATCGTCTTTACTCCGCACAGCGGCGGTGTATTTGCAATGCAGGTCTTCAACCAGCAGGATAATTTCCTCATTGGCGCCTATACGAGCGAGCCAAAAATCACCGAGTCCGGAAACGAACTGACTGTTAGGATCCCGCCGCGGTACGATGGTTACCTGGCTCCGTTCACCAAATATTCAATGGAGCGCTTCGGCAAAAAAATCGCCTTCCTGCCAACTGCGTCCCAATACGGAAAAGACTGGGCCGAAAAGCTTGAGCCATACTGGGAGGAGCAGGGCGGTGAAATAGTCTATAACACTTCCATCGATTTCACTAAGGATACTGACTTCTTTACGATCATCACCAATGCTTTGAAAGAAAAGCCGGATGTATTGTTCATTGGCGGAGCTTCAGAACCTACAGCCAAGGTGGCCAAACAGGCGCGTGAACTGGGCTTTGAGGGCGGTTTCATCATCATGGACCAGGCAAAGCTTGATGAAATGAAGCGTGTGACAGGCACATATGAATTGCTCGAAGGTTCAATCGGGGTCATGCCTCTTGTTGATTCCGACGAGGCGGCTGTTCCTGATTTCGTAAAGCGCTATAATGAGAAATACGGAGAAGACCCAGGATCTGAAGCAGGCTTGAATTATATTGGAATGCATGTATTTGTGGAAGCCATGAAAGCGGCCAAGTCCGTCGATGATCCTCATAAAATCCGTGACCATATGCAGGATGGCCTTGATAATCTTGCTGATGACAAGAAAATCTATGACATCCCTGCCATTGGAGATGATGGAGGCTTTGAAGCCGAATTGGTTGTAGGCGCGGTAGAAGAAGGAAAAATCGTTCCTATACCAGCCAAGTAAAAACAAACTTTCTTTTCTTATCATTACCCCTTAAGCCTATTCCCGTATGGGAATAGGCTTTTTTGAAATCGTAAAACAATTCACAATAAACTTGGTTTTACAATTGTAAAAATAACGTTTTACAAAATTGCGTTTAAGTCGTAAACTGAGAAAGTGCTTCCAAAACATAATATCCAAGGTGATGAAGTTGGAAAAAGATCAAAAGCTTGAGAAGGTCATTGAAGCAGCCAAACTTTATTATTTGCTGGATTTTAACCAAAGCGACATAGCCAAAAAGCTTGGCGTGTCCAGGCCTACGGTGTCCAGGCTCCTTCAGCAGGCAAAAAGCGAGGGCATTGTTCAAATAAAAATTAATGACCCCACCGAACAGGTTGAAAAATTGTCTCAAGAGCTCGAAGAAAAATTTCAGCTAAAAAAGGCAATCGTCGTTTCCATTCCCCAATATGAGGATAATCTCATTAAAAATTATTTGGGAGGCGCCGGGGCGGCCTACTTAAATGAGATTGTTAAAGATGGAGATATTATCGGCGTAACCTGGGGAACCACGCTCTATCATCTAGCAATAGAGCTGAAACAAAAGTTTGTCAGGGATGTAAAGGTGGTACAGTTAAAGGGTGGTGTGAGCCACTCGGAAACAAACACCTATGCCTCTGAAATTCTTTACTTGTTTGGAAAAGCCTTTAACTGCACTCCGCACCATCTTCCGCTTCCAGCGATTGTAGACCATGAAGTGGTCAAAAGGGCGATGGAAGCCGATCGCCATATCCGCAGCATTCTTGATTTGGGAAAAAAGGCGAATATTGCTGTTTTTACAATCGGTCAAGTGAAAGCGGATTCGCTTTTATTTCAGCTTGGTTATTTTACGGAAGCCGATATCAAGTCTCTTTCACGAAATTCAGCAGGAGACATTTGCTCCCGTTTCTTTGACTCGGACGGCGAGATTTGCAATCATGACCTAAACGAAAGAACTTTGGGCATCGGTCTTGACGATTTAAAGGCAAAAGAGCAGAGCATCCTTGTAGCCGGAGGAGCAAATAAAATCAATGGAATCTATGGAGCCTTGATGGGCAAGTATGCCAATTGTCTGGTTACCGACCAATTTACGGCAAGATTCCTGTTGGACAAGCTGGAAAAGAGCGATAAGAATTAGGGCTTTACCAAAGGCTGAAACAAAAAAAGTTCAGCCGGGAAAAGTATATTTCTGGTCAACATTCTACAAGATATTACAGAGGTGAAAAAAGTGAATTATTTATGGGGTTTACTTGGTATTTTGACGGTGTTTGCCATTGCCTTTTTATTTTCTTCCAATCGCAAGGCGATTAAGCCGAGAACGATCCTGGGAGGACTGGCAATCCAGTTCGTTTTTGCATTTATTGTTTTGAAATGGGAAACAGGACGCGAACTGCTGAAATCCGTGTCAGCGGGAGTACAGAAGATAGTTGACTATCAGAACGAAGGGGTTAATTTCCTTTTTGGGGGGTTATTCCAGGCAGAAAATATCGGGTTTATTTTTGCCTTCCAAGTACTGACGGTCGTCATTTTCTTCTCGTCCCTGATTTCGATATTGTACTATTTAGGTATCATGCAATGGATTATCCGGATTTTGGGCGGAGGCCTAGCCAAGCTATTAGGAACAAGCAATGCCGAATCCTTATCCGCAGCGGCCAATATTTTCGTCGGCCAAACGGAAGCACCGCTAGTCATCAGGCCTTACATTAAAACTTTGACGCAGTCGGAACTGTTTGCCGTAATGGTCGGAGGTCTTGCCTCTGTTGCCGGTTCTGTTTTAGTTGGCTACTCCTTGCTTGGGGTTCCACTTGAATATTTGCTGGCAGCAAGCTTCATGGCTGCACCGGCAGGTCTGATCCTTGCTAAAATTATGGTTCCGGAAACCGAAAAGCCAGTTGAGGCCGGGGCTGTTGAGGTGGAAGACGACAGGGGAGGCACCAATGTTATTGATGCTGCCGCAAACGGTGCTTCTGTAGGACTTTCACTTGCCTTGAATATCGGAGCAATGTTATTGGCGTTTATCGCTTTGATTGCTCTAGTCAACGGCATCCTGGGTGGTGTTGCTGGCCTCTTCGGCCTTGAGGGAATCACGCTCGAAAAGATTTTAGGCTTTGTCTTTGCCCCATTGGCATTTGCCGTAGGTGTACCTTGGGAAGAAGCGGTTAGGGCTGGTGGTTACATTGGTCAAAAACTGGTTCTGAACGAATTTGTAGCTTATGCTTCTTTTGCACCTGATATTCCTGAATTGTCCGCTAAGACTGTGGCAGTTGTCAGTTTTGCACTATGCGGTTTTGCCAATATTTCTTCTCTTGGCATCCTGCTTGGTGGCCTGGGGAACATGGCACCTGAGCGCCGCGGGGATATTGCCCGCCTGGGAGTGCGCGCGGTTGCTGCGGGGATGCTGGCATCCTTGTTGAGTGCGGCAGTTGCGGGAATGTTAATCTAAAATACAAACAGCCGATCACCACAGTGTGACCGGCTGTTTTTTTTACTTGATAAATTAATGACTACCTTAAGACGTTAAAATATCTTGCTTCCGGATGGGAGAAAACGATGGCAGACACCGATGCCTCCGGATCCATCATGCAGCCATCGGTGAGCTGGATGCCGATGTCTTCAGGCTGGATCAGCTTAAACAGCTTTTTCTGGTCCTCAAGGTCCGGGCAGGCCGGATACCCGAAGGAAAACCTCTGGCCAGGGTACTTGGCAGTAAAGCGGTCCTTCATCGTCATGCTTGGCGGATCCGGGAATCCCCAGCGGTCGCGCATTTGGCGGTGGATCAGTTCGGCGAAGCCTTCTGCTGTTTCCAGTGCCAATGACTGCAGCGCGTGGTTTTCCAGGAAGCGGCCTTCTTCCTTCAACTTTTCAGCAGCCTGGCGGATTCCTCTTCCGGCTGTAACGGCAAAGAATCCGACGTAATCCATTTCTTTATCTCCCACAGGCCGCAAGAAATCGGAAAGACAAAGACCAGGTGCACTCTCCTGGCGCGGGAAATCAAAGGTTTCCATGATTTTTCCTGCTTCTTGCGGATCGTAAATATGAATTTTGTCCCCGTCGGATTGTGCAGGGAAGAATTGGTACACAGCTTTAGGAGCAATCCAACCGCTGGATTTTGCTTCAGCGATTAGCGCCTGGACTACTTCATAAACCTTTAAGGCTTTCTCATCCCCCTCGGCTAGGAGCTTTTCTATTTTCCCCTTTACGCCCAGATGGTGGCCGATCAGCATTTGCATATTGATATAGGGTTCAATATGGTCAAGGGAATAGGACGTTAATAAATGCCTTTTTGTATCCTGCGGTATAAATACAGGGGCCGCCTGGACAGCTTTTGGGCGTGTCAGGACAGCTGTGGCTGTTTGAGGGCCGGCCATGGCTGCGGAAGGCTCAGGAATTGACGCCAATTTTTCTCTTTTTTCCAAAATCAGCTTCTCAATCTCTCCAGGGTCCTGCAGTTGATTGGCCAGTGATAATCCGTTCATTGCATCTTTTGCATAGCAGACAAGACCGTCATATTCAGCTGCAATTTTGGTGTCGGTAAACTTTCTTGTCAGAGCTGCGCCTCCGACCAGAATCGGAATATCAATGCCAGCCTGCTTCATGTCATGGGCCGTCAGCACCATTTGCTGAGCTGATTTCACAAGCAGTCCCGACAAGCCGACTATATCGGGCTTTTCCTTTTTAATCGTTTCAATTAGGGTATTAGCTGCTACTTTAATTCCAAGGTCGATGACTTTATAGCCATTATTGCTTAGGATGATATCCACCAGGTTCTTTCCTATATCATGGACATCGCCTTTTACGGTTGCGAGAATGACTTTTCCTTTAGCTGCCGTGCTGTCGTTCGCTTCCATATGCGGCTCCAGAAAAGCAACTGCTGCTTTCATCACTTCTGCGCTTTGCAGCACTTCGGCTACAATAAGCTGGTTTTCGTTGAACAGGCGGCCAACTTCCTTCATTCCATCCATTAATGGCCCGTTGATAATATCAAGCGGCGCGCTATAGACTTCCAATGCTTCTTCAAGGTCAGGAAGGAGCCCCTCCTTAGTGCCTTCAACCACATAATAAGCGAGGCGCTCATCAAGGGTCATATCAAGTTTTGCGTTTTTATCCTCTTTTTTCTTGCCGCGGTAGAACTCGGTGAATTTGGCAAGTGTTTCATCGGTGGTATTAAACAGCAGCTCTTCAGCCATAGCGACTTCCTCGCTTGATATAGAAGCAAAGCGCTCAAGCTTTTCTGTGTTTACAATCGCATAGTCGAGACCGGCCTGCGTGCAATGATAAAGGAAAACAGAGTTAAGGACTTCCCGGCCGACAGGAGGGAGACCGAAAGACACATTGCTAATTCCAAGAATGCTTTGTGTCAACGGGAATTCTTCCTTGATCATCCTGATTCCGTCGACGGTTGCTTTGGCAGAGCCGATGTACTGCTCATCACCGGTTCCGACTGGAAATACCAATGGATCGAAAATAAGGTCCTGTGGGTTGATTTTGTATTTTTCAACCAGAAGCCCATAGGAGCGCCTCGCAATTTCCAGCTTTCTTTCTGCGGTGACGCCCATTCCTTTTTCATCAATCGTCCCAACGACTACGGCAGCGCCATATTGGTGGACCAGTGGGGCAATTTCCTTGAAGCGTTCTTCGCCGTCCTCGAGGTTGATTGAATTGATAATCGCCTTGCCCTGGGAATATTTTAGTGCCTTCTCGATAACTTTTACATCTGTGGAGTCAATAACTAACGGGACTTTTACCTTTTTTACAGCCTCCTGGATAAACTGTTCCATATCAGCAAGTTCGTCTCTGTCCGGGTTGGCTAGGCAGATGTCGATGACATGGGCGCCGTTTTTCACCTGTGCCCTGGCGATTTCAGCTGCCTCTTCTATCTTGCCCTCGGTAATCAGGCGCTTGAATTTACGGGAGCCAATCACATTTGTCCGCTCTCCTACCATGATCGGCCGGAGAGTTGGATCATCGTAGATGAACGGTTCAATGCCTGAAACCATATGAGGCGTACTTGGTTCTTTGTCACGTGGCGCATAAGGTTGCATTGCCTGTGCAATGGCCTGGATATGCTCCGGAGTGGTTCCGCAGCAGCCGCCGACGATATTCAGCCAGCCTTCCTGTGCAAAGCCTTCCAGTTTTTGTGCCAGCGTTTCAGGAGTCTCATGATAGAGACCTTCTTCATCCGGCAATCCGGCATTAGGGTAGCAGCTGACTGCTGAAACAGAAAGATTGGCGAGGGAACGCAAATGATCCTGCATGAACTCCGGGCCAGTCGCACAGTTTAATCCAATCGCAATTGGGTTCATATGTTCTACAGAAATGTAAAAAGCCTCAATCGTTTGTCCTGCAAGGGTGGTTCCCATCGGCTCTATGGTTGCCGAGATCATGAGCGGAACTTCAATCCCTTTTTGCTTGAACGCCTTCTGAATTCCGGTATATGCCGCTTTTACATTCAATAAATCCTGGCTTGTTTCAAGTAGCAAGAGGTCAACCCCGCCATCCAGCAAGCCGCACGCTTGTTCTTCATAGGCAGCGGCCAATTGATCGAAAGTCGCACCGCCCGTAACGCTAAGCGTTTTGGTGGTAGGGCCCATTGAACCGGCTACATAGCGAGGCCAATCAGGTGTTGAAAACTGGCTGGCAGCCTTCAGGGCGATTTCAGCGGCGACTTTGTTGATTTCGTAGGCTTTATGTCCAAGGTCATAATCATCGAGCACCAAGGAAGTGGCACCAAAAGTATTGGTTTCAACAATGTCGGCACCAGCTTCGTAATAGGCAAGATGAATCTTTTCGATGACGCCAGGGGAGGTGAGGTTGAGATTCTCGTTGCAGCCCTCATATTCTTCGCCTCCAAAATCGGCAGCCGTTAAATCCGCCTGCTGAAGCATCGTTCCCATTGCTCCATCCATAATGAGGATTTTTTTCTTAAGCTGTTCAGTTAATGAAGCTTTTTGCATGTAGTTTCCTCCTTGAAAGACCTTCGCTGTATTCATGGGCGAAATGAGCTAGCTCAACCGTCATTTCGTAATTCATGAAAGGGGTAATAAGGTAGATGCCATTAAACAGTTCGGCAGCTGCTTCAATCAGTGACTTTGTTATCGCAATGCCTTCTCGTTTCGACTGGACCGGATCATGCTTGATCGCGGCCAGGCTATCGAGTATGTCCTGTGAGATTTTAATGCCGGGCACTTCATTATGAAGGAACTCGGCATTCCGGCTTCCGGTTAAAGGCATCAGGCCAATATATACCGGGGCATCAAGATGCTTTGTTTGTTCATAAACTTCAAGCAGCAGCTTTTCGGAATACACCGGCTGGGTAATGAAGTAATCTGCTCCGCATTTAATTTTCTTTTCCATTCGAGCCACAGCTTTTTCGAGTGACCGGACATTCGGATTGAATGCGGCCGCAATCGAAAATGCACCTTTTTGGCCCAAATCCTTCCCTGAAGGAGAAAGGCCCTGATTGAACTGCTTAATCATTTCAATCAATTCGAAAGATGAAACATCAAAAACGGAAGAAGCTCCCGGAAAATCGCCAACCTTGGCAGGGTCACCGGTGATTGCCAGGATGTCGTGCAGCCCAAGTGTGTGCAGACCCATCAGATGTGACTGAAGGCCGATGATGTTTCGGTCCCTGCAGGTAAGGTGGACGAGCGGGCGCAAGCCAATATGTTCCTTTACCATATGGCCCAAGGCTGAGTTGGATATCCTCGGAGAAGCAAGAGAGTTGTCAGCCAGTGTCACCGCATCGATGCCGGCCGCTTTAAGAGCCTTAGCTCCGTCAAAAAACCGCGTTGTATCGAGCTTGCGTGGAGGGTCGAGTTCAACAATAACCGAAGGACGCTTCTTGACAATTTCCTGAAGCGGAAGCTCCGAGCGTTTTAGGGATGAAGGTTCGACTAGTATTTTTTCTGTTTTCCTGACCACTGTTTTTTCGCTTACAGGAGACAATCCCTTTAGCTCTGTGGCAAAAGCCTTGATATGCTCGGGAGTTGTTCCGCAGCAGCCGCCGAGAAGCCTGACTCCTTGTTCCCGGAAATCTCTGGCGCACTGCCTGAAGTAGTCAGCGTTGGTTTCGAATTGGAACCTGCCATCGGTGTAGGATGGGAGACCGGCATTCGGGTAGGCTGATAAATAAGCTTTTTTTGGGATTTCCGCAGCTTCGAGCGATTTGATCATATGGTGGGGACCAAGGCGGCAATTAAGTCCAACAAGATCGGCACCAAGCTCCTCAAGCTGATGGAAAGCCTCATTAACCGGCACCCTGTTCTGGGTCATTCCAAGCTCAGGAAGCGTCAGCTGGGCAATGATCGGCAAGTTCGTTTCCTTGCGTGCAATCGCCAAAGCTGTTTCCAATTCATCAAGATCATAATAGGTTTCCAGGAGAATGCCATCAACACCTTCCAGGAGCAGGCAATATAATTGCTCTCTGAAGCTTCTCTTAATCTCTTCCATTGGAAGCATGCTGGGCCGCAGACCTCTGCTGCCGCCAATGGTTCCCAAAACATAGGCTTCACTTCCTGCAGCCTGGCGGGCAAGCTTCACACCTGCGCTGTTGATCTCTTTAACCTGTTCTTCCAGGCCGTATCTTTGGAGCTTCAGGTAATTTGCGGCATAGGTATTGGTTTGAATCAGATCTGCTCCGGCTTCGATATAGGCGGAGTGAATCCTGCTAATATCCTCTCCGTGCGAAAGGTTCAGTTCCTCGAAACAAGTGTCGGTTCCAAAGGAGTGGAGGAGGGTGCCCATGGCGCCATCCCCAATTAATAGTCCATTCTGTAATTTGCTTAGGAAGCTCATCTTCTCATCTCTCCTTTGTTAAGTAAACCAAACCCGCTTCGAGTGCCTGTGAGAAGTCCGATATGATATCCTCAGGTGACTCAAGACCGACTGACAGGCGCAGCAAGGTATTGCTGATCCCCCTTTTTTGCCGCTCGTTATCCGGCATGGCCGCGTGCGACATTTTCGCAGGGTACGATAGGATGGATTCCACTCCGCCGAGACTGACACCAAAGACCGGCAATTTCAGATTTTGCACAAATTCCTTGAACAGAGTCTCATTCTCCAGTTCAAAGGATAAAACAGCACCAGGACCCAATGCTTGCTTGCAATGAATCTCGTATTGCGGGTGATTTACCAGGCCAGGGAAATGCACCTTGGCCACGAGCGGGTGGTCCTTGAGGAAAGCCGCAATTTGGCAGGCACTTTGCTGTGATTGCTGCATCCTGACAGACAGGGTTTTGATTCCTCTCATTACAAGCCAGGCATCCTGGACACCGAGGACCGCACCAAAAGAGTTTTGCAGGGCATAAAGCCTTGCCCCAAGCTCCTCATCCTTTGTGACAGCCAGGCCGGAAAGAGTATCGCTGTGGCCGCCGAGGAACTTGGTTGCGCTGTGAAGCACTATGTCTGCGCCAAGATCGAGCGGCCTTTGAAGGTACGGTGTCATAAACGTGTTATCAACAAACGTGAGCGCACCGATTTCCTTGGCGATTTCACTTACACCTTTAATATCGGTCACCTTCATAAGCGGATTCGAAGGCGTCTCGGCATAAATCACCTTGGTGTTGGGCTGCACTGCTGCTTTTACGGCAGCCAGGTCAGTCATATCTACGAAGGTATGCTCAATCCCGAACCTGTTCAATACCTGGGTAACCATTCGGAATGTACCGCCATAGACGTCCTCAGTGACAATGACATGGTCTCCCTGGGAGAGAAGAAGAAACGCGGTCGAGATCGCCGCCATTCCTGACGCGAACGCGAATCCCCTTGTGCCGCCTTCCATTTCGGCGATGATTTCCTCCAGTGCTTCCCTTGTCGGGTTCAGGCTGCGGCTGTAGTCAAATTTCCCAAAGCTGTCAACAGAAGGCTGGTGGAAGGTTGACGCATGCTGCAGAGGCACGCTTACCGCTCCAGTCGCAGCATCCACTTTATATTTATTGTGAAGAAGCTTTGTTTCAAAAGAAAAATTGTCATTACTCATTACAATACCTCCTGACTGGCTTTGGCAAAGGCTATGTTCAAGTCGGCGATTAAATCTTCCGCTTCTTCAATCCCAACCGAGAAACGGAGGAGGCGGTCACAAACGCCGACTGCCTCACGGACTTCCTTTGGGATGTCGGCATGAGTCTGGGTGGCTGGGTATGTAATGAAGCTTTCCACGCCGCCCAGGCTTTCTGCAAATGTAATCAGGTTCAGATTCTGTAAAAAAGGATTGACCATCGACTCGTGGCGGATGCGGAATGAAACCATTCCCCCTCTCCCTGGATAAAGGACATCCGTTACTGCTTCATGTTCCTTAAGAAATTCTACCAGTGCAGATGCGTTCCGCTCGTGCCTTTCCATTCGAAGGGACAGGGTCTTCATTCCCCGGACCAGGAGCCAGGAATCGAAAGGACTGAGAACCGCGCCAGCACCATTATGGTACAAAAACAGGGAGTCACAAAGCTCTTTTCCTTTGGCAACAATTAAACCTGCCAAGACATCATTATGACCGCCGAGATATTTTGTGGCGCTGTGGATGACAATATCGGCCCCCATGGTAAGCGGCTTTTGCAGCAGAGGGGTATAGAAGGTGTTATCAACAATCACTAAAATTCCCTTTGCTTTAGCGATTTTTACAATCGCTTCTATATCAGCTGTTTCCATTAATGGATTTGTTGGTGTCTCAACAAAAATCGCTTTTGTATTCTCCGTAATAGAAGAGGATAATTCATCCAGATTGGCCATGTCGATATACTGGCAATCCAATCCCCATTTCTTGAAGCCCTGTTCCAGCAATCTGTATGTACCGCCGTATAAATCCTTAGAAACTAGCCATTCATCTCCAGATTGAAAAAGAGACAGCACCGTTAGGATGGCGCTCATGCCGGAACTACAGGCAAACCCGCGGTCACCTTCTTCCAGGTCTGCGATCGCTTTTTCGAGAATTTCCCTGGTTGGATTCCCGGTCCTAACATAATCATAGCCGCTGGACTGTCCGATTCCTTCGTGCCGATATGCCGTTGATAGATAAATGGGAGGGTTGACGGTTCCTGTAGCCGTCTCACTGCGATTCCCAATTTGCGCAAGTTTTGTATTGATGTTCACCATTTTTTCAACACTCCCTGATCCGTCTAATTTTCTGTTTAAAAGGCAATAAAAAAAGTCTTCCTAAGAAGAAGACTTTATGACCGTTCCATTATCTTCTTCTTATCTGCCAAGTTGGACAACTTGCTGGACTTAGCACCTTTTCAATGCGGACATTGATGGTTGCTGAGGCGTCATCGGGCCATACCCTCGACCTCTCTTGATAAGAAATCTGTAGATTTATAATTTTCATCTAACTTTACTACATTAAAACGTTGAATGTCAACAGACTTTTAGGGAAAGGACAGACCTTTTCCTAATTGTGAAAAAAATATGAATTTATTGTGAACATTTTGTGACATTTTTTTATAATTTCTGGTAAAATGAATATAAAGGAAGCGATAAGATGGATCCATTGCTGTTTAGTTTTTGTTTATTTGTAAGCGTATTCATCTGAAGTAACGGGAATACCATACACAAAGGAGGTTCTTAAAATGGAGAGTTATCAAAGAATGCTTCATGCAGTTAAATATGCAGGTGGAATTATCTTGACGATTGGCATTGCGATATTTGTTTACGGTTTCTTTTTAAGCTCTGGCGGGGTAGCCACTGGAATCGGCATTGGCACCGTTATGGGGGCTATCTTTATCTTCATCATGGGTGTGTTCCTGGCTGGTACGGAGGAAATGCTGCTAAAAGCAGGGAAGAGCAAGAACGTTATTTAAATACAAAAAAAGAACGCCAATCAGGCGCTCTTTTTTTTTACCCCATATCCCATATCATGGTCAGCAGGGTACCTAAAACTATAATGACAGCCAGCAGAATGCCAAAGAAGGCATTTGAATAAATGGAAGCTTTATCTTCCGTCTCGCCGGCATGCATGAAGACGACCAGCTGTACAGTCGCCTGTATGAAAGCTGTAACCAGAAGGATGGTTATTCCGGTTGCGAATGACATATCCAAAAAGTAGACTGCGAGTGCAATGACGGTAAGAAGCAGGGAAAAGACAAATCCCATGACTTGTTTCATTGGAAATAATTCTCTCATATTACATCATTCCTTTCAGGTAGATGAAGCTGAAAATAAAGATCCAGACAACATCAAGGAAATGCCAGTAAAGCGAGAAAATGAAAGACTTATTCGCAGTAGCCGGTGTGAGGCCGCGCTTTTTAATCTGGATTAAAATAAACAATCCCCAGAATAGGCCCAATGTCACGTGTGCACCATGAGTGCCGAGTGTTGTCAGCAGGATGGCTGTAAAGGCACTCGTTTGAAGGGTGGCACCGACGTGATAGTAATGAATGAACTCGTAGATTTCAACTCCCAGGAAGGCTAGGCCAAGCAAAAGAGTGACCGCAAGGAATCCCATCATCGCTTTCTGCCTTCCCAAACGCATGGCATGGATGGCCAGGCCAATTGTGAAGCTGCTGGTCAGCAGCAGGAACGTTTCAATCAGGACTGGCGTGATTTCAAAAATTTCTGCCCCGGAAGGCCCGCTGCCGATACGGTGCTCCAAAGTGAAATAGGAAGCAAACAAGGTAGCGAAGAGCATGATTTCGGCTCCCAGGAAAATCCAGAAACCTAAAATATTCATCTGGTTTTGTTCCGTGCCATACTCCAAAGGGAGAGATTGGTCGACTTTCATTATTTGGCACCTCCCAGTTTTTCTTCTGTTTCTTTCACTTCTTCAACAGGTATATAGAATCCGTCATCTTTTTCGAATGATCGATGAGCCATGCAGGCAAAGATGCCTATGCCGGAAATGATGACAAGCGGCCAGATGGAGAAGATGAAACCAAATCCAAATACGAAGAACAGGGCACTCATGATGAACGGTACTCCGCTGCTATTCGGCATGTGGATTTTCTTCAATTCTTCCTTGAAGAGAACATGGCCTTTTTTCTTAGCATCCCAGAAGGCTTCCCTGGATTCAACCTGAGGTGTTACGGCAAAATTGTAATCTGGCACCGGACTATGTGTAGCCCATTCAAGTGAACGCGCATCCCATGGATCGGAACCAATATTTCTTGGTGCGTAACGGAAGCTGTAATAAATGTTGTAGACAATAATCACAAAACCGATAGCAAGGATGGCGGCTCCGACAAAGGAAATCATGTTGCCGGTAGTGTATCCAGCGGTCTCGGAGTACGTGTACATACGTCGTGCCTGTCCATCGAGTCCTGTGAAGAACATTGGCATAAACGCTAAAAGTGTACCTGCCGCAATCACCCAAGCGGCTGCTTTACCGAGCTTTTCGTTCAGCATGAAGCCGAACATCTTCGGCCACCAATAGGTAAGACCGGCAAGCATCGCAAAGACTACGCCTGGGATGATTACCATATGGAAGTGGGCAACCAGGAACATTGTATTATGATACTGGTAGTCAGCCGCTGACATTCCAAGCATGACACCTGTTACACCGCCGATTGTAAACAGCGGGATAAACAAGAGTGAGTACAGCATTGGAGTCGTTACGACAATCTTTCCTCTCCACATCGTAAGCAGCCAGTTAAAGATCTTAACGCCAGTCGGCACGGCAATCGCCATTGTTGTAATCGAGAATATGCTGTTTGTCAATGCTCCCTGACCCATTGTAAAGAAGTGGTGAACCCACACGGTAAAGGAGAGCAGGGAAATAACCACCATGGAAGCGACCATGGATGTATAGCCATATAGATTACGGCGTGAAAATGTTGAGATAACCTCACTGTAAACACCAAATGCAGGCAGGATCAGGATATAAACTTCTGGATGTCCCCAAATCCAGAACAGGTTCGCCCAAAGCATATCCATTCCGCCATTATCCAAAGTGAAGAAATGGGTTCCGAACAGGCGGTCCATTGTTCCCATCAAGAGGGCAATTGTCAAGACAGGAAACGCAAATACGATAATCAAGTTTGTAATCAGAGCCGACCAAGTAAACATTGGCATCCTCATCAAAGTCATGCCAGGGGCTCTCATTTTAAGAATGGTTACCAGGAAGTTGATTCCGGTAATCAGTGTACCGATTCCGGCAATCTGAATCGCAATCATATAATAGTTCGTTCCGACGGAAGTGCTGAACTCGTTCCCCGCAAGTGGGAAGTAGGATGTCCATCCGGCATCCGGAGAACCGCCGACAACAAATGAAATGTTAAACAGCATCGCACCCATAAAGAAAAGCCAGAAGCTTAGCGCGTTCAGGCGCGGGAAAGCGACATCGCGTGCGCCAATTTGCAGGGGCACAACAAAGTTCATCAGCGCCATGATGAATGGCATGGCCATAAAGATAATCATGACGACGCCATGGGTAGTGAAAATTTCATTATAATGCTGGGCATCCAGCAGGGTATTTTCTGGAGCCGCAAGCTGCGCGCGCATCATGATCGCATCGGCGCCTCCGCGGAACAACATCAGCAGTGCTGAAATCAAATACATAATCCCAATTCGTTTATGGTCGACAGTCGTCAGCCATTCACGCCATAGATAGCCCCATTTTTTAAAATAGGTCACACCCACGACAATGGCAATCATGGTTAAAACAATGGCAACCATGGAAGCGTAAATCGCCGGACTTGGATGTGGTATGGCAAATCGTTGGAAAAATTCCATCCTTTTGTGACTCCTTTCAATCATAGATTGCTATTGTGCCATATTGGCAGATCATAAGAATTAGTGACCGCTGTGGTCTGAATGTTCTTCTTCATCGTGGTGTTCATTGTCCTGACTGCTGTTGCCGGCTCCATGATTATGTTCGGGAGCAGGTGAGAACTCAAGGTGGGTACCTGTGAACGTCATTCGGCCAAGGTGGCCAGGCTCTAGCAGTTCATTAAACTTTGCTTCTGTTATTGGGGAAGCTGTATCCTTCACTTCTTCCACCCAGTCTTCAAACTCCTGTTCCGGCATAGCCGTCACTTCAAAAATGTTTTCAGCAAACCCTTTCCCGCTGAAGTTGGCGTTGCGTCCCATATATTCACCCGCTTCATCGGCAGCCAAATGGAGCGTAGTCACCATGTCAGCCATGGCGTATTTCTGTCCGCCAAGCTGCGGAATCCAAAAGCTGGTGATTGGTCCATGGGAGTACAATTTAAATTCGAGCGCCCGGTCAGTCGGAATGTAAAGATAGTTCACCGTTTCAATTCCTTGTTCCGGATAGCTGAAATGCCACTTCCAATTGGATGAAGAGGCATAAATGACCAAAGGTTCTTTATGTTCATAGCCTTCTGGTGTAGCTTCAACGATATAGTTGCTTCGAACAGATACGACCGAAAGGAAGGCTACAATCAAAATTGGAATCCCCACACAAATGGCTTCCACCCAAATATTTCCTTCAATATAAGGAGGCTCATAATCTTCGCTTTGCTTCGATGCACGATATTTAATTAACATGAACGCTAAAAGGGAGAAGACTACAATGACAATAAATGACATAATTCCGATTGACATCATTATGTCACTGGCCTGCCTAGCAGCTTGCGGTCCCTTTGGATCAAGGACCATTAATGGCTCACAACCAGTCAGAACAGCTGAAATTGTAATCATTACTGATAATAAAACCCATTTTAATTTCATACATGTTCCCCTTTCTAAAATGATAAGCGATAAACCTTGATCATTATATCACAATACATGTTCATTTGTTCACAAAGAAGTTCATTTTTATGCCTTTGAACGAAGGTACTTTTTGGGAAAGTGTGATATAAATCACAGATTTACCTGTTTAGAATGATTTTAACATGAAAATTTCTATCTCTTGGCTCTAAATGTGACTAAATTATGAAAACAAAAAATGTCAAAAGCAGAATGTTCAAATTGCATTTTTTGGGGTATTTTAGTTAAAGAATAAAAAATGTTTTTTCTATAAAATATTTGAAACCAATTTCCCATCCATACGTATAGTAAATGTTAAGAGAAATTAGATTTGGGAGGAATACGATGCTCAAAAAATTATTGTCTGCTTTCGTAGCTATCATGATCATGTTTTCGCCAGCAGGGAACTATGTTTTCCAAGACCTGCAGCAAACGGAGGTAAGTGCGAAAAAATATCGTTCCGGTTCGAAAAACTTCAATAACAACCGGACAACCAATCAAGACCGTCAAAATGACACCGTCAATCGAAACACCAACACTAACACTACTAACCGGGCCAATACAGCCAATAATGGCGGTTTGATGAGAGGAATCATGTATGGCGGGCTTGCTGGACTATTATTCGGCGGGCTTTTGGCTGGAATGGGAGGACTTGGGCCAATTTTCGGAATGATGGTCAATATCCTGGCGATCCTTGTGGTATTCATGCTGATTAGCAAAGTGATCTCTTCGATTAGAAGGAACATGAGAAGGGATGAAGATCAGTGGCGTCGCTAAAAATTGACGAACAGGATATTGTGAACGCCATATGCATTTATATAGCAGATAAAAAGCAAATCGCACCAGACGAGGTAACAGTTGAACTCATGTATGATGACGATTATGGCTTTTCGGCAGAAACCTTTGTGAATGGAAGGCAGCAAATCCTGGTTAAACAAAATATGATCGAAGCCCTTAGAATGTGGCTTGATCAGGAACTGGGCAGAGACCCTTTTTCCGGAATCGAGCTGGTTCTCGACGATGAAGAAGGCATCATTGCCTATATAAGGTAAGCAAAATGTATGGTGCAGGACACCGCTCCTGGGCATATGGAATGAAAAGTTTTGGCCTGTCCTTATGCGGACAGGCTTTTTACATATAATAGAAAGAAACGGAGAAAGGGGACACGCAGATGAGCAAACTGGAACAGGTCTACCCTGCCGCCATTGAACAAACCAAACAAAAATTAATCGAAGATTTAGATGCGTTCATGGAAAGGCAGGATGCTGTGCCGTCCTTTCATGATTATATGGAAGAAAGAAAAGCTTTCATTGATCAGATTTGGATCAATATATGGCTTAATAAAGCGTCCAACGATGTGCCCAAAAAAGAGAAAAAGCAATTACTGAACGAAAAAGGCTTTGTGACAGATGGAGTAGATAAAAAAATCATTAATAAGCTTTTTCGGGAGGAAATCCGGTCGATGATGGTTTTTAATGCTGCTTCCTGGCTGGAACAAAGGTTTACAGGCAAGGAGGAGGAATGGGAGCAGCGTTATGAAGCAGCAAGGCAAAAGTTCTTTTTGCGCCAGGAGAAGGCCAAACTCGATAAGGAGCGCTCTGAGTTCACAGGAAGGCTGGCCGATTGGACGCGCCGTCATACAGAGGAGAACTTTGATTTATTTTACCTGCATGCGAGGCATTATGCTGCCAGACAGATTAAGCATGATTTTGTCCACAACCAGCGATATGCCTATGTGGAAGCTTACAGGCTGGAAGAGGCCCTTGTGGAGGATGGAAACTTTGAAACGCGGGATTATGTGACAGCAGGAGATTTTTTTGAGGAGCTGACAGGCGGGATTTCGTCGGATTGGAGCAGCCGCTCTTTTGGATATGAAACGTATTACGAGCATTATGAGAATGGAGTTCTGGAATTTGTAAGTGTGATGATTCCTGAAAAATTGGCCGGAGATATTCCGCTTGAATTCAAGGAAGAATATAAAAAACTTTATAACCAGGATTTGAATCCGGAAAACCTTTTCAGACTGATTGATTCGGAATGCTATGAGTTGGCAGAAGATATGACTTTGGAATTAGCTGGGGAATACCTGGAAGATTTATTGCAGCTTGCAGAGCTGCCCTTCGAGGAGAAGCTGCACCAGCAAATATTTGAACGCAATAAAGCAGAGCGTGCCCGGAGAAAAGCAGAGGAGGAGGCTGAGGCTGAAAGGAAAAGGGGAGAAGAAGCCAGGGTCATGGAAGATATATTTGGCACGGCCTACATCCCCTCAGTAGGCTCGCGGGTGCGTTATGTCCTGCATATTGGCGAAACCAATACCGGTAAGACGCACAGGGCTCTTGAAAGCATGAAGCAGGCAGAAAGCGGGCTGTATCTTGCGCCTTTGAGACTCCTCGCCCTTGAAGTTTACGACAAGCTAAACGAGGAAGGAGTTCCCTGCTCCCTTAAAACGGGTGAGGAAGAAAAGCCGGTTGCAGGTGCCAAGCATGTCTCAAGTACAGTGGAGATGTTTCATGAGAAGGATTTCCATGACGTGATTGTAATCGACGAAGCGCAAATGATTGCCGACAAGGACCGCGGATTTTCATGGTATCGGGCCATCACCAAGGCAAATGCCAGGGAAGTGCATATCATTGGAAGCTACAATATCAAACAAATGCTGTTCAACCTGCTCGAAGGCACTGAAATTGAACTGCATGAATACAGCCGGGACGTACCGCTGGAAGTAGAACAGAAAGAGTTTGAACTTAAACAAACCAAAAAAGGGGATGCGCTCATCTGCTTCTCCCGCAAACGCGTTCTGGAAACGGCGGCGAAGCTTCAGCGCAGCGGGCATTCTGTCAGCATGATTTACGGCAGCATGCCGCCAGAGACTAGAAAAAAACAGATTGAAATGTTCAACAGCGGCAAGACTACAGTGGTTGTTGCGACAGATGCAATTGGAATGGGATTGAACCTGCCAATTCGAAGGATTGTTTTTTTGGAAACAGAGAAGTTTGACGGGACGAGGAGAAGGACGCTGACTTCACAGGAAGTGAAGCAAATTGCAGGCCGTGCAGGAAGGAAAGGGATATACAATGTTGGCAAGGTAGCGTTCTCGTCGGATATTAAGCGGATGAGCAGGCTGCTTGAAAAAGTGGACGAGCCTGTACAGACTTTTGCAATTGCCCCGACTGCCGCCGTGTTTGAGCGGTTTGGGCATCATTACCGTGACCTGGGCGTTTTCTTTGAGCTTTGGGAGAGGTTTGAACCGCCGAAAGGGACCAAAAAGGCCTCTCTCTCCGAAGAGCGGGAGCTGTATGAATTAATAAAAGGCACTCCGATTGAAGTACGATTTTCGATGATGGACTTATATGGATTTTTGCATCTTCCTTTCGCGGCGAAGGAGCACCTTCTTGTCCGCCAGTGGCTGGAAACGATGATGGCAATAGCAGACGGAAGGGAACTGCCTGACCCGGTCATTAAAAAGAAAGGGCTGGAAGATTCCGAGTTGAGCTATAAAGCGATCGGGCTGCACCTGTTATTCCTGTACCGTTTGGGCAAGCGGACTGAAGCTGTTTACTGGGAGAGGCTCAGGGATGAAATTAGCGATGAAGTGCATGATCATTTAAAAGATGAGGTAGAGAATTATCAAAATAAATGCAAGAAATGCGGCAAAAAGCTGCCAGAGAATGCAAGGTTTCCCATTTGTGATGCCTGTTACCATCGGAGATCCAGCCGGGGAAGGAGCCAGGAGCGCAGCGCCGGCAGGAGAAGAAGGTAAACAGCTGTTAGCATATTAAGGCTTTGTGGCCATAAACTAGTTAATAAAAGACGGAAAAGGAGGGCTGTGATGGCTGTCCATGTGGTGAAAAGCGGGGAATCCCTATGGGCCATTTCGCGCATGTACGGTATATCCATCCGGGAAATCGTCTCAGTAAACGGCCTGCCTTCTGCTAATTCGCTCGTTCCCGGGCTGGCTCTCTTCATCCCTCAGCCCCAGCAGATGTACCAGCGGGTTCATCGAGTCCGCCCCGGCGATACATACTGGAAGCTGGCAGTCGAATACAATACCAGCATCAGTGGAATTGCCACAGCCAACCCCGGATTGAAGCCTGGCGAACTAAGGGTTGGCCAGATTATTGAAATACCTTCTCCCCTTAAGCTGGAAATGGAAACGCTCGGATTCATTGTTCCATATTCAGCACAGTCCTTTCTGTCGCAGCTGCCATCGCTTGCCCCCGATCTGACTTACCTGGCTGTAGCGGCCTATTCTTTTACTGAGGAAGGATACGTCTATGTCCAGCTGGAAGACAGGGAAATTGTTGTGCGAAGCCTGCAGCTGAATGTCAAGCCGCTGCTCATGATCCGCAACCTGACTGCAAACGAGTTCAGCGCTGGGCTGGCGGGAAGGGTATTGTCCAATCCTGCACTCAGAAGGAACCTTGTATCAAGCCTGTCCAATTTGACCCGTGAGCGGGGCTACAGCGGTGTGAGTATCGATTTTGAATTTATACCCCCGGCCCAGCGAAACGACTTTCTATTTTTCCTTACCGAATTAAAGCAGGCTCTTGGCAGCCTAATTCTCCATGTCAATGTTCACGCCAAGACAGAAGACATCCCCGCTAATCCCATCATTGGTGCATATGATTATCGCGGCATAGCATCCATAGCCGATATTGTAGCCGTGATGACGATTGATTATGGTTATCCCGGCGGACCTCCTGACCCAATTTCCCCTTTGTGGTGGGTGGAACAGGTGATTGCTTATGCAGTGGGACAAATCCCGCCTAAAAAGCTGCAAATTGCCATGCCGCTTTATGGATATGACAAGGTCATTCCAGGAAATCTTACTTTGGCAAGGTCTTTGCTCGCTTCCCAAAATCTCGCTATTTCCAATTGGCGTCCAATCCAGTTTGATTTACGGTCTCAATCCCCTCATTTCCGCTACCGGCAGAATAATCAGGAACATGTCGTTTGGTTCGAGGATATCAGAACCACTATTGCAAAGTTCAGGCTGATCGACATATACGGGTTAGCGGGAACGACCTTTTGGCAGCTTAGCCTTCCTGCCCCGCAAAACTGGGCCTACATTCGTAATGCTATACAGGTGGTTAAATAACTTTTAAAAGAGAGAGGCGTTTTCTCTCTTTTTTAAATTTTAAGGACTTTTTCCTTTTCAATTATGATGGTTTATGCATATAATAAGATTTAAATATAATATTCCTTCGGGGTCGGGTGCAATTCCCAACCGGCGGTGATGAAGTGAGCGAGTGCTTCTTAGTCCGTGACCCGGTTAACTTACGTTAAGCGGTGGATCTGGTGAAACTCCAGGGCCGACAGTAAAAGTCTGGATGGGAGAAGGAAAAAATTTTTCAAAACAGGGTTTTTATTGGGACAAGTGTGCCCATTTGTTACCCTTAATTTCCTATTGCCATTTTAAGGACCCCAAAGCATCGGTATGATGTTTTTGGGTCCTTTTTTAGTTGAAACAGGTGAAAAAGCCCGTAGTTGGAAGGAGACTTTTGGATGAGCGATCAGGAATACATGAAGCTGGCGATTGAACTGGCCAGGAGTGCGGAGGGCCAGACCTCTCCAAACCCATTGGTTGGAGCGGTTGTAGTGAAGGATAATGAGATTATCGGGATGGGGGCCCATCTCAGGGCTGGCGAACCACATGCCGAAGTCCATGCGATTAGAATGGCGGGTGAAAAGGCAAAAGGAGCCACGATTTACGTGACTCTCGAGCCATGCAGCCATCATGGGAAGACCCCCCCATGCGCCGACCTTATTATTGCTTCAGGCATTGAAAGAGTTGTGGTCGCCTCAACCGACACCAATCCGCTTGTAGCCGGACGGGGCATCGGCAGGCTGAAAGATGCCGGAATCGAGGTAGAAACAGGAGTTCTTGAAGAGGAAGCCCGAAGGATGAACTCAATCTTTTTCCATTTTATCGAAAGCGGCTTGCCCTTTGTAACTTTGAAGTCGGCTTCCAGCCTGGACGGGAAAACAGCGACGGTAACAGGGGAAAGCAAATGGATTACCGGGGAGGAAGCCCGGCGCGATGTCCATGTGCTCCGCCATCAGCACGATGCCATTTTGGCGGGAGTCAATACGGTAATCATGGACAATCCAAGCCTGACAACCAGGCTGCCTGGCGGAGGCAAAAATCCCGTCCGGATCATCCTCGATTCTACTCTTCGCATCCCGCTTGATTCCCATGTAGTGATGGACGGAGAGGCACCGACCTGGGTGATGACCACCCGGAGGGCGGACCCTCAAAAAATGGCCGACCTGGAAGCGGCAGGTGTACAGGTGGTTCAGCTGGACAGCGAAGTGCTGGATATTCCCGAAATGCTGCAGATACTAGGCAAAAAAAGAATCACTTCCATTCTTGTGGAAGGCGGGGCAGAGGTGCATGGAAGCTTTCTTTCAGCAGGTACCTTTCAGCAGGTGATCACCTATATTGCTCCGAAGCTCATTGGCGGGAAGCTGGCCCCATCTGTTTTTGGCGGAGAAGGACTGAAACAGATCAGTGATGCCGTGTCGCTGGAAATTGAAGAAGTAACCATGGTTGGCAAGGATATTCGAATTGTTGCCGTACCGAAAAGGAGTTGAAGCCATGTTTACTGGAATAATTGAAGAAATAGGGACCATTGCCGGAATCCGCCGGACAGGGCCGATGTTTGAAATCTCCATCCATGCCGAAAAAATCCTAAAGGATGTAAACCTGGGCGACAGCATTTCCATCAATGGCGTCTGCCTGACGGTTACTGATTTTACAACTGGAAGATTTTCTGTTGATGTCATGCCTGAAACGGTTAAAGCAACCAATATAAGGGAACTAAAGCCTGGCTCCAAGGTGAATCTGGAGCGGGCCATGGCAGCAGGGGGCCGTTTTGGCGGGCATTTTGTTTCAGGTCATGTGGATGGAATCGGAACGATTGTCCGGAAAGAGCGGCTGGAAAATGCGGTTTACTATGAGATTCAAGTGAGTGAGGACCTGGCTTCGGGGATGATCATGAAAGGATCAGTTACCGTCGATGGGACAAGCCTGACGATTTTCGGAGTGACAGAGAATACCTTTACCATTTCATTGATTCCCCATACAATGGCTGAAACCATTATTGGCCAAAAGGAAGCCGGGGACCAGGTGAACATTGAATGTGATATGATTGGCAAATATGTGGGACATTATTTAAGGAATACCGGTGTCGGCGGGAAAAAGCAGGATATTACAAAGAGCTTTTTGGAAGAGAACGGATTCGTATAGGGAGGGAAGCAGATGTTTGACAAAGTTGAAGAGGCCATCGAAGATTTGAAAAATGGAAAAATCGTGATTGTCTGTGATGATGAAGACAGGGAAAATGAAGGGGATTTTATCGCCTTGGCCGAAAAAACGACTCCTGAAACCATCAACTTCATGGTGACGCATGGCCGGGGGCTGGTTTGCGTACCGATTGAGGAAGAACTGGCAAAGAAGCTGGAACTGAATCAGATGACCTATCAAAATACCGATCCCCACGGAACAGCATTCACCATAAGCGTGGATCATAAAAGCTCCACTACGGGAATCTCTGCTCATGAAAGAAGCAGGACGGTTCAGGAATTAATCAATCCCGATTCCAAGCCTGCCGATTTCAAACGGCCGGGGCATATTTTTCCGCTGATTGCCAAAAAAGGCGGAGTACTTAGAAGAGCAGGGCATACAGAAGCAGCTGTAGACCTGGCAAAACTGGCTGGTTCCGCACCGGCAGGCGTAATTTGTGAAATCATGAATGAAGATGGGTCAATGGCCCGTGTTCCGCAGCTTCGCGCCATTGCGGACAAGTTCGGCCTTAAAATGACCACCATCAAGGATCTTATCAAGTATCGCAACAAAGAGGAAAAGCTGGTCCAAAAAGAAGTGGAGATTGACCTGCCAACGGAATTCGGAGACTTCAGGGCTGTCGGCTATACCAATGTCGTCGACGGCAAGGAACATGTCGCCTTGGTGAAAGGAGATATATCCACCGAAGAACCGGTACTAGTCAGGGTACACTCGGAATGTCTGACAGGCGATATTTTTGGGTCCTTCCGCTGTGACTGCGGACCCCAGCTGCACGCTGCCCTGACCCAGATCAACGAAGCTGGCAGGGGCGTTCTCCTGTACATGCGGCAGGAAGGGCGAGGAATTGGCCTTATCAATAAGATGAGGGCATACAAGCTGCAGGAAGATGGATTGGATACCGTTGAGGCGAACGAGAAACTCGGGTTTGGTCCCGACCTTCGCGACTATGGCATTGGCGCCCAAATCCTCAGGGATCTTGGCATCAGACAGATGAAGCTGCTGACAAACAACCCAAGGAAGATCAGCGGCCTGGGCGGCTATGGCCTTGAAGTGACGGAACGTGTCCCGCTTCAAATGGAAACAAAAAAAGAAAATGAACACTATTTAAAAACAAAAAAATCGAAGCTTGGACATATGCTTCATATTTGATTTTAGGAGGATGCAAAATGGGAAAAATATTTGAAGGAAATCTGGTTGGATCTGGACTGAAAGTCGGCATCGTTGTGGGCCGTTTTAATGAATTCATTACTGGCAAGCTCTTGAGCGGCGCACAGGATGCGTTCAGAAGGCATGGCGTTCTTGAAGAGGATGTGGATGTAGCCTGGGTTCCTGGAGCTTTTGAAATCCCGCTGATCGCACAAAAGCTAGCGAACAGCGGCAAGTATGATGCCGTCATCACGCTTGGTACAGTCATCCGCGGATCGACACCACATTTTGACTATGTATGCAACGAAGTGGCAAAAGGGGTTTCAGCTGTAGCGCTGAACAGCGGCATTCCGGTCATTTTCGGAGTGCTTACAACCGATTCCATTGAACAGGCGATTGAAAGAGCCGGCACGAAAGCAGGCAACAAGGGCTATGAAGCGGCTGCATCAGCCATTGAAATGGCCAATCTGGCCAGAAGCCTTGAACAGTAAAAACTGGGTAAGGCAAGTTGCTTAGCTGCAGTTTGTTTCTGTATTATAATGCAAAGGGGACGGCCATTTGGCTGTTCCCTTTATTTCATTAAAAGGGGAAGAAGAATGAAACTGGTATCCTGGAATGTAAATGGGCTTAGAGCCTGCTGCAATAAAGGTTTTTTGGATTATTTCAAGGAAGTGGATGCAGATGTTTTCTGCGTGCAGGAAACAAAGCTTCAGGAAGGTCAGATCCAATTGGAGCTTGGTGAGGGCTATCAGGATTATTGGCATTATGCGGTGAAAAAGGGGTACTCTGGAACAGCGGTTTTTACCAGGGTTGAACCTCTCTCAGTTAAGTACGGGATTGATATGGAGGAATATGACTCGGAAGGCCGCGCGATTACGGTGGAGTTTGAAGGCTTTTACCTTGTCAATGTGTACAGTCCCAATGCGCAGCGGGACCTCGCGAGACTGCCGTTCAGGCTTGCATGGGAAGACAGGCTGAGGGAGTACCTGCTTGAACTGGATGAGGCCAAGCCCGTCATATTATGCGGGGATTTGAATGTTGCCTTCTGTTCCATTGATCTTAGAAATCCGAAATCCAACAAAGGGAACTCAGGTTTTACGGATGAAGAACGCGGGAAAATGGCTGAGCTGCTGGATAGCGGCTTTGTCGATTCCTTCAGGCATTTGCATCCAGACAAGGAAGGCGCCTATACGTGGTGGAGCTATATGAACAAGGTCCGTGAGCGGAATATCGGATGGCGGATTGACTATTTCATTGTTTCAAACCAGCTGGCATCCTCGATAAAAAAAGCGGAAATCGATGCGCATATCATGGGCAGCGACCACTGTCCGATCTTGCTTGAACTGGAGTTGTGATGAAAGCAATATATTATGATTCTAAGAAGCTTTTAATAACTGCGGTTACTCATTTATAAAGAGTTGTGGTTCGAAATGCAGTTGAAAGGCAGAAAACGTAACCGAGAGGGGATTGTATTAACATTAAGGAAGTTCCATACTGGGTTTGAGTAATAAACGGAAAATTTCCAGTTATATTTGGAAATGGCCATATTTCCTGCAATATAAGGGAGGTTTTTCCGTTTATCTTAATAAAATCCATAGATTTAGCTCTAAAAAGAGAAGTTAGACGGAATTTCTCCGCTAATTTAGGCTTTTTAAGCCCCTGGTACATACATTAACCGGATTTTCTCCGCTTATGAAATGCCATTCATTATTGTAAAACCTTCATAATCACAAAAAGATGCAGTCCAATTCATTTGCGAATTGGACTGCATCTTTTTTGCACAAATTAAGGATTACTTACTGAAAAAACGCCCGGATGTAACTCATTTTCAATACAAATGTTAGCAATTTTGCCACAAAAATAAAAAATTACTTGTGCCGATATATGTTTAAATGTAATATACTATATATAAATAAGCATAACACAATTAGATTTATCAATCTCTATTATTATATCCTATTGGGCTGCTGAGGGGCGGTGAATTCAATTAAACTATCAAAGCGACAGGAGGAAATCCTGCATATCGTGAGAGAAGATGGACCCATTACGGGAAAGCAGATAGCCGACAGGCTCTCATTAACAAGAGCAACTTTACGTCCGGATCTCGCCATTTTGACGATGGCCGGAAATCTTGAGGCAAAACCCAGGGTGGGCTATTTCATCAACCCCCAAAGCGCTTTCAAGCAGGATGCGGCCAGTCTGGCAAGCCAGCTTGTGGGAGATTACAAGGCCCACCCAATTGTCGTACCCAAATCGGCTTCCGTCTACGATGCAATTGTGCAAATTTTCCTTGAAGATGTAGGAACTCTTTATGCAGTGGACAAGAATGGGCAATTGGCTGGAGTCATTTCCAGGAAAGACCTGCTGCGGGCCGCTATTGGCAACAGCAATCTTGAGGAACTTCCGGTCAGCGTCATAATGACGAGGATGCCCAATGTGATTACGGTCAGTCCTGATGAAACTCTGCTGGAAGCAGGAAAAAAGCTGATCCAAAACCATATCGACTCCTTGCCGGTAGTCCGGGAGGTGGACCAGGAAAACCAGCTTTATGAAGTTATCGGAAGAATTACAAAAACGACCATTACCAGAGCATACGTTGAACTCCTTGATTATTAACCTTGAAAGGATGTGAGCAGTCTTTGAAGCAGAAGGAAGCAGTTTATGTGATTTCCGACTCGGTCGGCGAAACAGCCGAATTTGTCGTTAAGGCCGTTGCCACCCAATTTAACGGGGGCAGCGTGGATATCCGCCGCAATTCCTATGTGGAGGATGCCGAAGATATTGAAGATGTGATTATATTGGCCAGACAGAACAACCGGTCCATTATCGCCTATACGCTGGTCGTACCCGAGTTGAAACGCTACCTGGACCGGCGGGCTGCCGAAGAAGGCATCCTTGCGATTGATCTTCTCCAGCCGCTGATGAAAGCGTTTGAGCAAAAATTTGAAAAGGCTCCAAACCAGCAGCCGGGTTTAATGAGGAAGCTGGATGACGAATATTTTCGTAAAATCGAGGCAATTGAATTTGCTGTTAAATATGATGATGGCCGTGATCCACGGGGAATTATCCGGTCCGACATTGTGCTGATCGGGGTATCAAGGACATCCAAAACCCCATTGTCCATGTATTTGGCTCATCAAAGATACAAAGTCGCGAACGTGCCGCTTGTCCCGGAAGTCAAGCCGCCTGAGGAACTTTTCAATGTTCCCCGCAATAAATGTGTCGGGCTCGTCATTTCCCCAGATAAGCTGAATGAGATCCGCCGCGAACGCCTAAAAGCCCTTGGTCTCACATCACAAGCCAATTACGCCAGTTTTGAACGGATTCTTGAAGAACTGGATTATGCTGAAAAAATCATGAAGAGGGTGGGCTGCCCGGTCATCAATGTTTCCAACAAGGCAGTTGAAGAAACAGCCAGCCTGATCCTGGACATTTTGAAAAAAGAGAGGAGCCATACATAATGACAAAATTTGTGTATATGTTCAATGAGGGAAAAAGTGACATGAAAGAGCTTCTGGGCGGAAAGGGTGCCAATCTCGCAGAAATGACCAGGATCGGCCTCCCTGTACCTTTTGGTTTCACGATTTCAACTGCAGCCTGCAATGCCTATTACGAAGCGGAAAAGAAAATCCCGGCCGAAGTCCAGGCGCAGGTTCTTGAAGCATTGACCACCCTCGAAGAAAATACAGGGAAAAAGCTGGGTGACCTCAAACGCCCTCTTCTCGTTTCTGTACGTTCCGGAGCAGTTTTCTCCATGCCGGGTATGATGGATACAATCCTGAACCTGGGCATGAATGATGAAACAGTGGAAGGAATGGCAATGCTGACTGGTAATCCGCGGTTTGCCTATGATTCCTACAGGCGCTTCATTCAGATGTTTTCCGATGTCGTCCTCGATGTGGACTCGTTCTTTTTCGAGCAGCTTCTCGAGGAAACAAGAGAAGAAAAAGGATATTCGACCGACCCGGAACTTACAGCAGAAGATTGGAAAGAAGTGATTGCCGGCTATAAGCGGATTGTCAAGAAGCACACCAGAAAAGAATTCCCGCAGGATCCAAAAGAACAATTGTTTCTGTCCATCAATGCCGTTTTCGATTCCTGGAACAACCAGCGGGCTATCGTTTACCGCAGGCTGAATAAAATCCCCGGCCATCTTGGCACAGCTGTCAACATTCAAAGCATGGTGTTCGGAAATATGGGGAACGACTCCGGGACAGGTGTCGCCTTTACCCGCAACCCATCTACCGGGGAGCACCTTTTATATGGCGAATACCTGATCAATGCCCAGGGAGAGGATGTGGTCGCGGGAATCCGGACACCGCAGCCAATACAAACACTGCGCAATGAGATGCCGGAAGTGTACCAGGAGTTTGCGGACACCTGCATCCGGCTTGAACAGCATTACAAGGATATGCAGGACATCGAGTTCACTGTCGAACGAGGGAAGCTGTTCATCCTTCAGACCCGCAACGGAAAACGGACTGCCCAGGCAGCGATCCGCGTGGCGGTCGAAATGGTCAAGGAGGGAATCATCGGCAAAGAGGAAGCGCTTCTTCGGGTTGATCCTGACCAGCTGAACCAACTGCTTCACCGGCGGATTGACGACCAGTTTGAACGGACCCAGCTCGCCAAGGGGCTCCCGGCTTCACCAGGCGCTGCTACCGGAGAGGTGGTATTTGATGCAGACGAAGCCGAGGCGTTAACCAAGGATGGAAGAAAAGTCATCCTGGTCAGACCGGAAACGACACCGGATGATATTCACGGTATCGTTGCAGCCCAGGCGGTTGTTACAAGCCGCGGCGGAATGACCAGCCATGCCGCCGTTGTTGCACGCGGGATGGGAAAAGCGTGCATCTGTGGCTGTGAGAGCATGAAGATCGATGTAAAGGCAAAGGAATTTTATGTTGGAGAAACCATCGTTAAAGAGGGAGAAATCATCACGATTGACGGAGCAACAGGGGAAATCATGCTTGGCGAAATCCCGATGATCGAGCCTGAGCTTTCAAAGGAATTCCAGGAGCTGCTGGGCTGGGCTGATGAAGTTCGGGAGCTCGGGGTAAGAACGAATGCCGACAATCCCGAAGACTCCCTGAAAGCCCGCGAATTTGGTGCAGAAGGAATTGGCCTGTGCCGGACAGAGCATATGTTCATGGATGCAGCCCGTGTTCCGATTGTTCAGGAAATGATCCTTGCTGAAACGTTTGACGAGCGCCGGGCTGCCCTCGCTAAGCTCCTGCCGATGCAGCAGGAGGATTTTGAAGGCATTTTTGAAGCGATGCAAGGCTATCCAGTAACCATTCGCCTGCTCGACCCGCCGCTTCACGAATTCATGCCGGATAAAGAGGAACTGTTGGTTGAGACGGCCAGGCTGCAATTGACAGACCCGGGATCGCCTGAGCTGAGGGCAAAGGAGCAACTGCTGAAAAAGGTGCGCCAGCTGGATGAGTTCAATCCGATGCTTGGCCACCGCGGCTGCCGACTGGGAATGATCCACCCGGAAATTTACGAAATGCAGGCAAAGGCGATTTTCTATGCAGTAGCTGGGCTTGCGGATAAAGGAATTGCCGTAAACCCGGAAATCATGATTCCGCTTGTCGGCCATGTGAATGAACTCAAGGAAATGAGAAAGCTGGTGGAAGAAGCAGCTGATGTGGTCAAAACGGAAACAGGCAAGGAATTCAGTTATACCATTGGTACGATGATTGAGATTCCCCGGGCAGCGATTACGGCCGACCAAATTGCTGAAGAAGCGGATTTCTTCTCCTTCGGCACAAACGACCTGACTCAAACGACGTTCGGCTACAGCCGGGATGACGCCGAAGGGAAATTTTTGCAGGCTTATATTGAAAATAAAGTGCTCCCTGAAAATCCATTTGCGGTTCTCGACCGTGAAGGAGTCGGCAAACTGGTCGAAACCGGTGTGAAGCTTGGAAGGCAGACAAAACCGGAATTAAAAACCGGAATTTGCGGCGAACATGGCGGCGAGAAAAGCTCGATTGAATTCTGCTACCAGGCAGGACTCGATTACGTAAGCTGCTCTCCTTACAGGGTACCCATTGCCCGCCTCGCTGCTGCGCAAGCAACCATCAGGCATAAGGAACATCGGGAAAACAGGCCGCTTCAGGTTCAAATCTGAATAAAGCGAAGCAGGAAACGGTGCGAAATTGCACCGTTTTTTTATGTATGTTTGGCCTTGACCAATGGGACGCTAACAATGATACGGGTATGGGCCGTTTAGGATTGCATGAGAGGCAATTAGGGTACTGTTAACTGCGTCAGGCTAACTTTTTTTATGAAAGGCGGGGGAAGCAACATGCCGTGTTCCACCAATGATGAATTAAACGCTCTTGTTAAGGAGGCAAAAAAAGTCCTGCAATACGGGAAAGTAGCTGATTATATTCCAGCCTTGCAAAAAGCGAATGCAGAGGATCTTTCGGCGGCGATTTTTTACCCGAACGGAAGATGCATTTCCGCAGGGGATATTGAACAGAACATCACTCTGCAAAGCATTTCCAAGGTGTTGACCTTGGCGCTCGCCCTGATGGATTGCGGAGAGGAAAAAGTATTCAGCAAAGTGGGCTATGAACCAACTGGCGACCCTTTCAACTCAATCATTAAACTGGAAACGAGCCAAAGTGCCAAGCCGCTGAACCCGATGATCAATGCGGGTGCATTGGCAGTCACCCATCTTATCAAGGGAGAGTCCGTAGAGGAGCGGCTGCAGCGGCTTCTGGATTTTATAAGGGCTTTGGCCGGAGACAGGGCAATCAGCTACGACGGGGAAGTGGCCAGCTCCGAATACCAGACCGCCGACCTCAATCGTGCATTATGCTACTACATGAGAAAAGATGGAATTATTGATGAAGATGTCGAAGAGCTTCTTGATTTGTATACCAAACAATGTGCGATTCAAATGGATTGCCTGGATTTGTCACGTGTGGGTCTTATCTTCGCCATGGATGGGCGTGATCCTGTCCGCGAAAAACAGCTGATCCCTGTCGAGGTAGCCCGTTTGTGCAAAACGTTTATGGTCACATGCGGCATGTACAACGCATCGGGAGAGTTTGCCATCAGGGTAGGAATTCCGGCAAAAAGCGGTGTATCCGGAGGCATTATGGGTTCTGTCCCAAACCGGTTCGGCATAGGCATTTTCGGCCCGGCCCTGGATGAAATCGGGAACAGCATCGGAGGCATGAAACTGCTTGAACTGATGTCGGAGCAATACGATTTAAGCATCTTTTAGGGTATCGATCCAGGGAAGTAGCAGGATTGTAATTTTAAAGAAAAGAAACTGCAAAGGTTGGCTGGTAGAATGGGGGATAAGCTATGCTTTAAACTGCATAAGATACTTTAATAAAGGAGCGTACCCATGGAACAACATGTGAAAAAGTCACTTGAGGAATGGAAAGCAGAGATTTCCCTGTTACTCCATGAAATTGATCAGGAATATGAACATGTCAAACAGGAGTTGCAGGTATACTCCTACAAATTCAGCATTACGAAACAAGTTGTCCAGTCTACAGTCAATGAGGAAATCATCCGGGACATTAGGGAGCTGTACCACATTCCATTTGAACAAAAATTCAACCAGCTAAAGGAAGAAATCAAGGATTTGGAAGAAAAGAAAAAGGTTTTCCAAATGTTTATTGATAAAATTGACAAGGTTGGTCTGGATAGACAGCCTATTTCTTGCTGAGGTCTTTTAAATGGTGGTATAGTTGATGCGGTGTGATCTTTTGATCGTTACATATGGAATCCGTGATTAAGGATTCACCTAAAAGTCCGCATGTACATAGGCATTGATTCTAGTGCCCGAAAACAGCGTGATCGATGATCGCGTTGTTTTTTTATGGGGAATAATAAAGTGAGAAGCAAATAAGGAGAGGGCAGCTAAAATTGCTCCAATGAAAGCAGGGATAGGATTGCGTGATTTTAAATCTTTAGGCATTTCAGAAGCTTTGGCAGGCAAACTGCGAGAAGAAGGGATTGTCCAATCTACGCCGATTCAGGAGAAGGCCATTCCATTTGTAATGGACGGCAAGGATGTCATTGCACAGGCACAAACTGGAACTGGAAAAACATTTGCCTTTGTTTTGCCGATTCTGGAAAAAATTGATAGAGGTTCCCCGCATATACAAGCCCTGATTGTCACGCCCACCAGGGAATTGGCGCTGCAAATAACCGGCGAGGTTGAAAAGCTTATTGCAGACATGGAAGATGTTCATGTCCTCGCTGTTTATGGCGGACAGGATGTGGCAAAACAGCTGAATAAATTAAAAAACAAAAATGTGCAGATAGTCGTTGGAACTCCGGGAAGGCTGCTGGATCATATCCGCAGGGAAAGTGTCGATTTATCACATGCTTCATTCCTCGTTCTTGACGAAGCGGATCAAATGCTTCATATTGGCTTCCTTCATGAGGTTGAGCAGATTATCCATGAAACTCCAGGCAGCCGCCAGACTATGCTTTTTTCAGCCACGATGCCAGCTGAAATCAGGAAGCTTGCCCGAACTCATATGAAAGATCCGCAGTATATCCAGGTGGAAAAGACCCAGGGACCGGCGGAGACCGTAAAGCAAATCGCTATTCATACCGTGGACAGGGCGAAACAGGGAACCTTGGTCCAGCTGATTGAAACGCATCGGCCCTTTCTTGCGGTGATTTTCTGCAGGACGAAAAGGCGGGTCAGCAAGCTGTATGATGCCTTGAAAGTAAACGGCATGCTAGTTGATGAACTTCACGGAGACCTGTCCCAGGCAAAGCGGGAGCAGGTAATGAAAAAATTCCGGGAAGCCGAAATCCAGCTGTTAGTTGCTACCGATGTAGCGGCAAGGGGGCTTGATATCGAAGGAGTCACCCATGTCTTTAACTATGACATCCCATTGGATTCAGAGAGTTACGTCCACCGGATTGGCAGGACTGGCCGGGCGGGAACGAAAGGCTTGGCCATCACCCTTTATTCGTCAAAAGACCGTCCGTTGCTTGACCAGATTGAAAAGGATTTGGATATTAGGATTGAGAAGAAAAATATCGGCAATATGGAGGGAAAAGAGGACCAGAAGACTTCTTCTGGTAAAAAGCCCGCTAAGCAAAGGGAGCGCCGACCCGGCAGCACCTCCACTGTTTCTGGTAAACAGTCTAATGATAAGCGGCGGGGAAAAGCCAGGCAGGAACGAGTTTCCTTGAATGGTCCGGTGCAGCCGAAGCGGGAAGAAAAAGAGGCGACCACCCGTAACAGGGGGAACGACAGAACTGATAATACCAAAGCTAAGCGCAATACAGCCAAAAGGAAACCAGGGCCATCCAAAACAGCAGGCGCTAAACCGAAACGGGGAAGAAGATAAGAAAAATAGTCAGGAGTGAGAACAGATGCTAAAACAGGAAATCCAAAAATATCTTGAAAAGGAAGAAGATGCAGCTTCCATACAGCTTTTCAGGGAAGAAAAGGAGTATGCAGAAAAAAACGGCCTTCTTAAAGAAGGGGTGAGCGTGGCTGAGAGGCATCCTTCAGAACGGTTCAAAGAAGCCTATATAGAACGGGGAGACAAAGAAACAGAGAATTTCCTCGGGGAAGAATCTGCGGAATTTTTATCTCAGCCTATCCGCTATTTTAAAGAGAATAAGAATGAATTCATGTACCTTGAGACAAAGTGGTTTGATATCGTGGGCGTTGATGCAGTCTCCTTTGAAATGGACGATGTGTTTGGCACCTATGATGTGATGCTGGGTTTAAGATTTCCAAAAAAATATGGAAATGCAATCAATAGCTATCTTGAAAGCCAAATCAATGGAGAAGATGCAAAGTTCGATTTAATGTTTGATGCCAATGAAGGCATTTGGAATCTGAACTTTGCCTTGAACGGCCTCGAAGGCTTTAGTGAAGAGTTAACCATTGATGAAGCTTATAGGTTAATATATGCACTTCTGTTCAATCTGGCAGATAGAATGGAACAGGGAGAGTAAAGCAAGGGCCATGATATCCAGCATCATGGCCTTTTTAGTTATAGCTTGCTTTGTGGAGAGATAATTCTGATAATAAAGAAAAAGGATGTTCAGGAGGTGCCTGCATGTTTGAAAAAGTGATTGATCCCAGGGTTTCCGAAACGGATGGTGCCGGCCATATCAACAATACGGTGATTCCTGTCTGGTTTGAATCGGGGCGCGATGAAATCTTTAGGCTGTTTACCCCGGATTTAAGCTTCGATGATTGGAAGATGGTTATCATTCATTTTGATGTCGATTTTGTCCATCAGCTTTTTTATGGTAAAAAAGCGATTGTTAAAACATGGATTAAAGAGGTTGGCAATACAAGCCTGAAGGTATATGAGGAAATCCATCAGGAAGGAAGGTTGTGCGCAAAAGGAAATGCCGTTTATGTAAATTTCAGCTTCTCCAAACAAAAACCGGAAAGAATCCCGGATGATATAAGGGAAAAGCTAAGCGGGCATCTGATTCGATAATGAATCATACATGTCGATGGCGGCGGACTGACTTTTTAAATTTATCCGAAAACCGGACATGCCTCTGAATGTCCGGTTTTTTGTTTTTTTTATTCCTTTACTCCGCTAGATTATTACCATGCTAATTTACTAAAATTTCCCAAAATTATTGACATGGTGCCAGTGAAGGAAATACAATATAGGTAAGTTATTAGTCAAGAGGAAAAATTCAGAAACTTAGAGGTTGCCATGCAAAAAATAGCTATTGGGAAACTGGCCATACTTCTTGCCTCCCTTTCAGAAGAGGAACTTAATCTGTTTAAGCCTGATTTGGCCCAAGTTTCATATTGCCAAGGGAAGGTAGGCAGCATGAACATGCAAAAGGTGATTGCGGCGGTGGAAACGGCAGCCAAGCGGAACGGGCTGATTCATGACAGCCTATATCGTGAGACACATGCCTTGTATCATGCCATCCTGGAAGGGATCGAAGGGCTGACAAGAGGAAAGCCGGCAATTGGCGAAATGAGCCGGACTGTTGGTCTCCGCTTTTCCGTTGTCCGCGGAACACCCTACAGTGAAAGCGGCGAAGGGGAATGGATTGCCGTAGCCTTTTACGGCACGATCGGTGCTCCGGTTAAAGGAGCGGAACATGAAACAGTAGGATTGGGTATTAATCATATATAAGAAAGCATTGCCTATAGTCCATTAGTCAAGAGGAGGCGATGATGGTATCACTATGCCATTATCGCCTCCTTTTTGTTTTCACCAAAATCTTGGGAGGTTACCAATATGGTTGAGTTAACTGGCCATTCATTAACTTTGGAGCAAATCAGGCAAATCTGCCTTGAAGGAAGCCTTGTGACAATATGTTCAGAAAGCATGGAAAAAGTAGCGCAAAGCAGAAGAGCTGTTGAAAAGATTGTCCGCGAGAAAAGAACTGTCTACGGGATTAATACCGGATTTGGAAAATTCAGCGACGTAATGATCGCCGAGGATGATGTCGGCCTGCTGCAGCAAAACCTGATCCGTTCCCATGCGTGCGGAGTGGGCAAACCTTTTCCCGAATTGGTTTCAAGGGCCATGGTCCTGCTCAGGCTGAACGCGTTATTAAAAGGATTTTCCGGCATCAGGCCATTAATCGCGGAGCGTCTTATGCATCTATTGAACCTGAATATCCATCCTGTCATCCCGCAGCAAGGGTCACTGGGAGCGTCAGGGGATTTGGCGCCGCTTTCCCATCTTGCATTGGTCCTCATGGGAGAAGGATATGTATTTTACCGTGGAAAAACGGTGCCTGCCGCCGAAGCCTGCAGGCAGGAGGGACTGGACCCCATCGCCCTTGAAGCGAAAGAAGGACTCGCGCTGATTAACGGGACGCAAGCGATGACGGCGATGGGAGTCATCAACTGGCTGGAGGCAGCAGACCTTGCCTGCCAGAGTGAATGGATCTCCGCCATGACGATGGAAGGCCTCGAGGGAATCATCGATGCATTCCATCCTGCCATCCATGAAGCGAGAGGATATGCACAGCAAGTCGCAGTAGCAGAGCGGATCAGAAACCTCCTGGCAGGAAGCAAGCTGACGACAAGACAGGGAGAGAAACGGGTTCAGGATGCCTATTCACTGCGCTGCATTCCCCAGGTTCACGGTGCTTCATGGCAGGCTTTGGACTATGTGAAGGAAAAGCTTGAAATTGAAGTGAATGCCGCAACAGATAATCCGCTTATATTTGATGATGGAGAAACGGTGGTTTCGGGAGGGAACTTCCATGGGCAGCCAATCGCGATTGCGATGGATTTTATGAAAATTGCAGTTGCCGAACTAGCCAGCATTTCTGAACGGAGGATTGAGAGGCTTGTCAATCCCCAGCTGAATGATCTGCCGCCATTCCTGAGTGCGCAGCCAGGTTTGCAATCAGGAGCGATGATTATGCAGTATGCAGCTGCCTCCCTCGTTTCCGAAAACAAGACACTGGCGCATCCGGCAAGCGTGGACTCCATTCCTTCTTCTGCCAATCAGGAGGACCATGTGAGCATGGGCACCATTGCGGCACGCCATGCCGGCAGCATCATCGAGAATGTGCGCCGCGTATTGGCGATTGAATGCATCTGCGCCCTGCAGGCAGTGGAGTACCGAGGAGTGGCTAAGATGGCGCCCAAAACACGGTCTTTTTATGAACAGGCAAGGAAACTGGTGCCGTCGATCACAGAGGACAGAGTATTTTCCTACGATATTGAGAGAATGGCAGAATTTCTGGAAAAAAATAATTGGCCATGGGCTGTGCAGGCAGAGGTGGATTGTGAGGATCTGGATAAAAAAGTGAACAATAATTCTTAAAGATAATGGAGGAGAAAACCATGGAAGCAAAGGTGAACCGTACGGTAGTTGCAAAAAAAGGACTGGAATTGGAATGCAAGGGATGGGAACAAGAGGCAGCGTTAAGAATGCTGTATAACAATCTTGATCCGGAGGTTGCCGAGAAACCTGAAGACCTGGTGGTATATGGCGGGATTGGGAAAGCAGCGCGCAGCTGGGAAGCGTTTGACGCCATTGTCGCAACGCTCAGGAGGCTCGAGAACGATGAGACCCTGCTTGTTCAGTCAGGAAAGCCGGCCGCTGTTTTTAAAACGCATAAAGCGGCCCCGCGGGTACTTTTGTCCAATTCTGTCCTCGTGCCGAAATGGGCAAATTGGGAACATTTTCACGAACTTGATCAAAAAGGATTGATGATGTACGGACAGATGACCGCCGGGAGCTGGATTTATATAGGCACACAGGGCATCCTTCAAGGAACCTATGAAACATTTGCGGAAGCGGCCCGGCAGCACTTTGGCGGCTCTTTGAAAGGAACGCTTACCCTGACAGCAGGCCTCGGGGGAATGGGAGGGGCTCAACCGCTGGCGGTCACAATGAATGGCGGCGTCTGCCTGGCGGTGGAGGTGGACCCTGCAAGGATTCAGAAACGGCTGGATACAAAATATTGTGACAGGCTGACAGATTCATTGGATGAAGCCGTATCCTGGACCATGCTCGCGAAACAAAAGGGGGAAGCCCTGTCAATCGGGCTGGTTGGCAACGCGGCGGAAGTCCACGCGGAACTCCTTGACCGGCGGATAGAGATTGACCTTGTGACAGACCAGACATCTGCTCATGATCCGCTTAACGGGTATATTCCCGCAGGGATGACCCTGGCAGAGGCAGAAGCATTAAGGGCGAGCAACCCCTCTGGCTATGTGGCATTATCCCGGCAGTCGATGGCAAGGCATGTGGAAGCAATGCTTGAATTCCAGCGCCGCGGAGCGATTGTTTTTGACTATGGCAACAATATCCGCCAGGTTGCCAAGGATGAGGGAGTTGCCTCTGCTTTTGATTTCCCGGGCTTTGTGCCAGCCTATATCCGGCCGCTCTTTTGCGAAGGGAAAGGACCTTTCCGCTGGGCAGCATTATCCGGAGACTCCGAAGATATCTATCGGACTGACAGGCTGCTTAAAGAGCTGTTCCCGGAGAATGGTCACCTCCACCGCTGGATTGACATGGCCCAGCAAAAGGTGGCTTTCCAGGGGCTTCCTGCCCGGATTTGCTGGCTTGGCTACGGGGAGCGGGTAAAAATGGGTCTGGCCATTAACGAGCTTGTGAGAACAGGAGAGCTAAAGGCACCGATTGTGATTGGCAGGGACCATCTCGACTGCGGATCCGTGGCGTCCCCTAACCGGGAAACCGAAGCGATGAAGGACGGCAGCGATGCGGTAGGAGATTGGGCAATCCTGAATGCCATGATCAATGTTGCTGCCGGGGGCTCATGGATTTCCGTCCACCATGGCGGCGGTGTAGGAATGGGGTATTCACTCCATGCAGGCATGGTTGTTGTGGCAGATGGAAGCGAACTTGCCAAGGAGCGGCTCGAACGGGTGCTCACAACCGACCCGGGAATGGGAATCGTTCGCCATGCAGATGCCGGCTATGAAAAAGCGATTCAGGTAGCAAAGGAAAAGGGCGTCGATATTCCGATGCTGAAATAAGAAGGAAGATCAGTTTGGAGGGGGCAATGTGACCCTAATTTGATGGGAAACGGCATTATGGTCACGTTGACAGGTTCAATGTGACCTGAACCCGATGAAAAGTGGAAATGCGGTCACGATGACGGTTTCAATGTGACCCTGAATTGTTCTGCCAGGCTAGTTAGGGATAGAAAGGAGCAATACCATGATATATGACTTGATTGTACGCAATATTGGCCAGCTGATCCTGCCAAAGGGAGAGGCAGGACCTCTAAAAGGGCCCCAAATGAATGAACTGCCGATCATTGAAAATTGCGCATTGGCGATAAAAGATGGAAAAATAGCGTGGATTGGGGATCACGCAGCAAGCCAATACCTTAAAGCAGAGGAAGAAATCGACGCTGAAGGCAGAGTGGTTTCACCCGGCCTGGTGGATCCGCACACCCATCTCGTTTTTGGCGGTTCGAGGGAGCATGAGATGGCGCTAAAACAAGCGGGAGTGCCATACCTGGAAATCCTGGCTAAGGGAGGCGGAATCCTGTCGACGGTCGAGGCAACCAGGCATGCGACCGAAGAAGAACTTTTCAAAAAGGCCTCCTTTCACCTTAACAGAATTATATCGCATGGAGTTACTACAATTGAGGCAAAAAGCGGCTATGGCCTTGATCGGGAGACGGAATTAAAACAGTTGAGGGTTGCCCGGAAGCTCAAGGAGGCATATCCGGTCAGAGTCGTTTCCACCTTTCTGGGGCCCCATGCGATTCCTGTCGAGCATAAAGACGACCCCGATGGATTCCTTGACGAAATGGAGAATCTTCTAGAGGAGATCAAAGCGGAAGAACTGGCTGAGTTTGCCGATATATTTTGTGAAACAGGCGTTTTTACTATTGAACAGTCCCGGCAATTCTTACGAACAGCGAAGGAAAAAGGGTTCGGCCTAAAAATCCATGCTGACGAAATCGATTCATTGGGTGGGACGGAATTGGCAGTGGAGCTGCAGGCCGCCAGTGCTGATCACCTTGTTGCGGCATCGGATGAAGGCATAAACAGTCTTGCAAAAAGTGATAGTGTGGCTGTATTGCTGCCGGGCACTACCTTCTATCTTGGGAAGGAAGCATACGCCCGTGCCAGGAAGATGATTTCGGCGGGGGCAGCAGTGGCTTTGGCAACCGACTTTAATCCTGGAAGCTGCGTTACCGAAAATCTTCAGCTCATCATGTCGCTTGCCGCCCTGAAACTTAAAATGACAGCAGAAGAAATCTGGAATGCGGTAACAGTTAACGCTGCATATGCGATTGGAAAAGGCGAAGAAGCAGGAGTCCTTGAAATTGGAAAACAGGCTGATTTCGTGATCTGGAATATTCCGAACTATCATTACCTTCCCTACCACTTTGGAGTCAATCATGCTCATAGCGTCTACTGCGCGGGAGTGAAGGTCGAATAATATGAAAAGCTGCCAAATCACATGAGCAGCTATATTGACAATTCGTGTTAATCTCGTCATAATGTTTACAAACAGTTGAACGTTAACGGAGGATCAGTAAGCGGGCCTTCTGTGCAAGAGAGCGGGATTTGTAAGCTGGGAGGTCCCGTCGCAGTCAAGCCGCCGAACCTGCCTCCCGAGTCCCATGCCAAACATGGGCGCCTACCTGGCGTTATCAGGCAAAGCGGGATTGAACACTCAATCCAATCTAGGTGGTACCGCGGAAGCAAAGCCCTTTCGTCCTTGTTTATAAGGATGATTGGGCTTTTTTTTATTAACTGAATTGGAATTATATCAACGGGAGCATTGGAAAAATGGAGAGAAAACGGATTGTCGTCAAGATTGGGAGCAGTTCATTAACAAATGAAAAGGGTGAGGTTGACCAGGTAAAGTTGAATGATCATGTCCAGGCGCTGGCAGCTTTGCGCCAGGAAGGGCATGAAGTGCTGCTTGTCTCCTCGGGAGCTGTTGCGGCAGGATTTACGCGCCTGGGGTATCCGTCAAGGCCGGTGACCTTAAAGGGAAAACAGGCAGCGGCAGCGGTGGGCCAGAGCCTGCTCATCCAGTCCTATATTGAAAAATTCAGCCATTTTGGACTGGTGCCGGCGCAAATCCTTCTTACGCGAACGGATTTTTCCAATCGTGAGCGCTATAGAAACGCCTACTCCACCATTATGGAATTATTGGAGCGCAGGATCCTGCCAATTATCAATGAAAATGATACGGTTTCTGTTGAAGAGCTGACCTTTGGTGACAATGACATGCTTTCTGCCCTGGTCAGCGGCCTGATTCATGCCGACCAGCTGATTATTCTTACCGATATCAACGGTCTGTATGATTCCGATCCACGCACCAACCCGCTAGCAAAGAAAATGGACGTTCTCGAAAACATTACCGATGACATGTTTTCTTTTGCTGAGGGAGCCGGATCAAAGGTGGGAACGGGGGGCATGAGATCGAAGCTTCTCGCTGCGAAAATGGCTTTGTCTCTCGGGGTTCCGGTCTTTATCGGCCATGGGAAAGGGGCAGGAAAACTGAGTGATATCCTTGGCGGAAATGGGGATGGCACCTATATTCAAAACAATACATTGACGTCCATCAATACAAGAAGGCAATGGATCGCTTTCCACTCTGAGGTTTCAGGGGAGATCCATGTGGATAAGGGAGCCGAGGAAGCAATTTTATTCAGGGGAAGCAGCCTACTCCCCGCTGGCATCATTAAAGTTAGCGGCCATTTCCAAAAAGGTGAGGTTGTCGAAGTCTATGGGTCCGATGGTCTTTTGGGTAAAGGCGAGGTCACCTATTCATCGGATGAATTAAGGAATGTGATTGGCAAGAGCAGCCAGTCCGAAATGCCTTTGATAGAAGTCATCCATCGAAATAAATGGGTTAAAATGTAAAGAGGAGGAAGGAATATGAGCGAGGTAAAACTAAAAGGTCTGCGTGCAAAGCTTGCAAGCCAGGCCCTTGTGGGAATCACAACAGAAGACAAAAATGCTGCATTGAAGAAAATTGCAGAGCAGTTGATTAAAGACAAGGAAGAGATCATTGAGCAAAATAAAAAGGATTTGCAGTTGGGCAAGGAAAATGGACTATCCGATGCTGTCCTTGACCGGATCATGCTGAATGAAAAACGGATCCATGATATGAGCGAAGCGATCCAGCTGTTAATCAACCTGAAAGATCCGATTGGAGAGAGTCTGGAGACCATTGAAAAAGATAACGGCCTCTTGATTAAGAAGAAACGTGTGCCAATCGGGGTAATAGGGATGATTTACGAAGCCAGGCCAAATGTGACGGTCGATGCGGCTACTCTTTCCTTGAAAACAGGGAATGCCGTCATCTTGCGCGGCAGTTCCTCAGCAAAATTCTCAAACATGGCTCTGGTTCAATGCATACATGCAGCTTTGAAAGATAGCAAGGTACCGGTCGATGCCGTCCAGCTGATCGAGGATACAAGCAGGGAAACGGCAAAGGAACTGTTTCATTTGAATGAATATCTCGATGTGCTGATTCCGCGAGGAGGAAAAAACCTGATTGATACGGTTGTCCGCGAGGCTTCGGTTCCCGTGCTGGAGACAGGTGCAGGCAACTGCCATGTTTTCATCGATGAGACCGCTGATTTCGACTTGGCAAAGGACATTGTCATTAATGCGAAGACCCAGCGTCCGTCCGTATGCAATGCGATTGAAACCGTCCTGTTTCATAAAAAATGGCTGGAAAAACACGGTGCGGATCTGCTGCAGGCTCTCGCTGAAAAAGAAGTCGAAATTTACGGGGATGAGCAGGTAACGGCGTTGTATCCGGCGGCCAAACAGGCGACGGAAGAAGACTGGCATACCGAATACCTGGCATTGAAAATCAGTGCGAAGGCCGTATCCAGTGTGGAAGAAGCTGTGCAACATATCAACACTTATGGTACTAAGCATTCGGAAGCAATCCTGACCAAGGACGAGGAGCACGCTGCACTGTTTTTAAACAGTGTCGATGCCGCCGCTGTTTACCATAATGCATCGACAAGATTTACGGATGGCTTTGAATTTGGCTATGGTGCCGAAATCGGAATCAGTACCCAAAAGCTGCATGCACGGGGCCCAATGGGACTTGAAGCATTAACTTCCAGTAAATTTTTTGTATATGGGCATGGGCAAATTCGAAAATAAATGTCATAATATTATCAAAATATAGTTTTTCAGAACAGGGGAATGTAATATGACAGAGCAACAAATCGAAATCCAACTTACAGCAGAAAAAAAACAGAAGCCCGCTTTCGACAGCCTTGAGTTTGGCAAAAATTTCACCGATCACATGTTTATCATGGATTATACAAAGGGTCAGGGATGGCACGATCCCCGGATCGTCCCTTATCAGCCTCTCACAATTGACCCGGCGTCAATGGTGTTCCATTATGGACAGACCGTATTTGAAGGATTGAAAGCGTACCTGACAAAAGAAGGAGAAGTACTGCTGTTCAGGCCGCAAAAGAATATGGAGCGCCTGAACCGTTCCAACGAACGCCTTTGCATCCCGCAAATTGATGAGGAGCTGGCGCTGAGTGCGCTAAAAAGGCTGATTCAGGTAGACCGTGACTGGGTTCCGAATGTAGAGGGAACCTCCCTTTATATCCGTCCGTTCATCATTGCTACGGAACCATACCTTGGGGTTGCCCCGTCAAAACGCTATCAGTTTATGATTATCCTTTCTCCTGTAGGAGCTTATTACAAGGAAGGCATCAATCCGGTTAAAATTGCGGTGGAAAGTGAATACGTCCGCGCGGCTATTGGCGGAACTGGAGATGCAAAGACGGCCGGGAACTATGCCGGCAGCCTGAAAGCACAGGAACTGGCAGAAGCTGACGGCTATTCGCAAGTGCTCTGGCTGGACGGTAAGGAACACCGGTACATCGAGGAAGTAGGCAGCATGAATATCTTCTTTAAAATCAATGGGGAAGTGGTGACTCCTGTCCTGAACGGCAGCATCCTTCAAGGCGTAACTAGAGATTCCATCATCCACCTGCTGAAACATTGGGAAATCCCGGTTTCCGAAAAGAAGATTTCAATAGATGAAATCTATGAAGCCCATAAGCAAGGGCTGCTGGAGGAAGCATTTGGCACAGGTACCGCGGCTGTTATCTCTCCAATCGGCGAATTGTTCTGGAAGGATGAGAAACTGTCCATCAATGGTGGAAAAACTGGGGAACTTTCGAAAAAATTGTACGACACCCTTACAGGAATCCAGCTGGGGACTGTGGAAGACCCATTTGGATGGACCGTTAAAGTGAAAGAAGAAAACCCGCACTTGGTAAAGAACAGTTAAGGTTGGTCCATCAAGGCGGAAGGGTATAGAACAAGCACAGGGATGCATTCCCTGTGCTTTTTTCATGAATTCAAACGGTGCAGCATCTTTTTGGCAGGAAAAAGCTGCTTCGCGTCGAATTGCTTTACTAATAGTCCAAGATTGAACAAAACTGCAATCGGGCTTTACCATTCAAAATGGTGCAAGCCGGCCAGGCAGCAATATATACCTGGTTTTCTTAGGAGATGAATGCATTGGAAACAGTCACAATCGTTACCTTTAAGGTGAAGGGGTTGCCTGAACCCATCAAAATCGCTTCACAATACGAGCCTAGCATCAATCAAATCGGGAAAATGATCTCTGATATTGTCAAAGCCAACAATATGAGCGGTGACATCCAATTTAAAAAGTTCCTGCAAGAGAATGGCCAAAAAATGTTCATCTATGAGATTGGCGGAACTAAATGTGTCGTTTTGGTTGAAAAACTGGAAAAGGTCATTGAATTTGAGAACTGATGCATGGAATCAAGCTTTTAGCCGGCTCCTTCCTGTCTTGGCAACATAATCAAGACTGCAGTGGGGAATGCTAGTATAAAGGCATGGTGACGCTATGAAAATTTTATGTTTGGACGGCGGGGGCATCCGTGGAGTTTATGCGCTGGCCATCCTGGAAAGCATCGAAAAAGAATTCAACAAACCGATATCACACCATTTTGACTTACTGGCCGGGACCAGTACCGGGTCGATCATTGCCGCAGCCGCAGCCATCCAAAATGATATGGGCACAGTGCTCGAGATGTACAGGGAGTATGGGAGAAGGATATTTAACCGCCAGTCAAAAATCGGGCTTTTGGGAAGTGTGTACAGCGATCGGTATTTAAGAAAATTATTGAAGAAGGCTTTTGGTGATTTGAATCTTGCGGATGTTCCAAAGCCTTTGTTGATCCCTGCTGTAGACCTCACGCATGGCCGGCCGTTTGTCCACAGGTCCAATGTTCCGGGAGACGGCGAGGATATTCCCGTCAAACTGTGGGATGCTGTACTGTCGTCCTGTTCGGCGCCTGTTTATTTTCCGCCAAACAATGTGGAGAACAAGTATTTATCGATTGATGGCGGTCTGTGGGCCAATAATCCATCCCTTGTCTGTCTGTCGGAGGGAATCCATTATTTCAAGGAGAGCTTGGAGTCGATTTCCATCCTGTCATTGGGGACCGGACTCCAGAAAGTGGATTTCTCCTTTCCTTCCGAGAAGAATTGGGGAATTGGGCATTGGCTTCCCCTCAGATGGCCTTCATTAAAAGTAGAGCCCAAATTGCTGGACCTGGCTCTCGATATTTCATCGGAATCCGTTTCTTATCATTGCTCTCTGCTTCTTGGAAAGCAGTATTTCCGGATTAACAGGGAGCTCGGCAAGGAAATGCCATTTGATGAGATCGCTTATACAGAAACGCTCATCAGGCTTGGCAAGGATACGTTTGCTGAACAAAAAAGCGACATAGCCGCGTTTTTACAAATTTAGGGATGTTATTGCATACAGTGGGTATTTTATGGTAATATTTAAGAGTAACTAAATTGGACTGTGTGAAGGAGTATGTTGTATGTTAGGTGTCGTTCTTAACTAATCCAGCTAATTGGATAATGTCATTCCAGCGGATTTTGTCCTTTTTTATATGGACATAGTCTTATTTAAGCATGGGATGAAGTTAAGAACAATGGTCCAAACATGCATACTATCCTTAACCGATCGTAGCTGTGTACCCATGGGCACCAGCTTTTTATTTTGGTTAAAAATAGTGGGGCAGGCGAATTATTGCTTGCCGAATTTTCAGGCCGCGTTGACATTGTTCAACGCGGCTATTTTATATTTCAGGAGGATGAAAATTGAACAATCATACTTTTAAAGTGCTTGAATTTGAAAAAATCAAGGAATCAGCAGCAAGCTATGCTTTAACAAAAGCTGGCAGGGAAAAAGTGCTAGGGCTCATACCATCAACTAATCTCAAACAAATAGAGTCATGGCAGGAAGAGCTTACCGAAGCAGTGGAAATCACGAAAAAATCTACAAGCGTCCCTGTCCATGGGCTGGAGGGGATGGAGCTTTTTTTAAGGAACCTGAATAAAGGGGAAGCTCTCCGCCCAGAACAGCTTTCCAAACTGGCTGATTTTCTGGATTGCTGCGGCAAAATGCACCGGTTCATGAAAGATAAAGAGTGGTTCGCGCCAAGGGTAAGCAGCTATGTGTACTCTATCGAACAGCTTCCGGACCTTGAAAGGGAAATCATCCGCTGCATCCGCAATGGCGGTGTTGATGACTATGCCAGCAAGGAACTTCTGAAGGTGAGAAAGCAGATTTCCATTCAGGAGGACCGCCTTAAGGAGAAGGTTATGCAAATGGTTCGTTCGGGTAAATATAAAGCTTATCTGCAGGAACAAGTGGTCAGCCAGCGGGATGGCCGGTATGTGATTCCGGTGAAAAAGGAATATCGTCATAAATTCAAAGGTTCTGTTCTGGACAACTCGGCATCCGGTTCGACCCTTTTTATCGAACCCGAAGAGATTGCTGCCTATTCAGAGCAGATTTCATGGCTAAGGGCGGAAGAAGAAGCCGAAGTAGATAAAGTCCTGTTTTATTTATCAGGACTGGTTGAAGAAAAAGAACGGGAAATTCGCCTCGCCGTAGAAACGATGGTTCATTACGATGTGCTGTTCGCCAAGGCCAAATACAGCCGGGGGATGGATGGCCGGAAACCGGTGCTGAATGAATCCCACTACATCCATTTGGTGGAAGCGCGGCATCCGTTGCTTGGAAGCCAGGCTGTTCCGCTCACGGTTGAACTCGGAAACCCTGAAAATGCCCTTGTTATTACCGGCCCGAACACCGGCGGCAAAACAGTAACTCTTAAAACGGTGGGGCTGCTTACGTTGATGGCGCAGGCTGGCTTGCATCTCCCTGTGGCGGAGGGCAGCTGTGTCAGTGTGTTCCAGAATATACTCGTTGATATTGGCGATGGCCAAAGCATTACGGAAAATCTAAGTTCGTTTAGTTCGCGCATTGTCAATATTATTGGAATTTTAAAAGAAACCAATGACCGCAGTCTGGTGCTTTTGGATGAACTAGGTTCCGGAACAGACCCGGGCGAGGGAATGGGGCTGGCAACGGCGATTCTGGAACAGCTTTCCGCAAAAGGAGCCACCCTTATGGCGACAACCCATTACAGCGAAATGAAGGAATTTGCACACCAGCACGACGGATTTGTCAATGGCTCAATGGAATTCAATCTGGAAACATTGAGGCCGACCTATAAACTGATCATCGGCAAGGGCGGGGAAAGCCAGGCCTTTGCCATCGCCTTGAAGCTTGGCATCCACCCAAGGCTCATTGAACGGGCACATGAAATCACCTATAAACAGGCTAAGACCTATCTGGACGAGGATATCGATTCTGCTGCAAAACGGGAACGTGAAAAACAGATAATTGTAAATAAGCACCAGCAAAGAGCGAAAAAGCCTGCCCAGCCGAAAGTAAAGGTCCCTGTTTTCCATCAGGGGGACAATGTTGTCCTGTCACCGGGAAATGTCTTTGGAATTGTTTATAAGGGTCCGGATGAACAGGGGAATTATATTGTTCAGGTCAAAGGCAAAAAAGAGGTTTATAACCATAAGCGGATCACGTTAAATATTGCCGCGAAGGAATTGTATCCCGACGATTATGATTTTGATATCATTTTCGAATCAGTGGAAAAGAGAAAAAACAAAAAGCTGCTGTCGCGAAAGCATGTGGAAGGAATCGTCATAGATCACGAGGATTAGCAAAAAAGAGACATGCCGGCTTAAGGTATGTCTCTTTTTCAATCAGTGGATTCTGGCTATCCATTTCGCTTTCTGATTTCTTCTGTTACCACAAAAGCGAGGTCATCATTGCCAAACAGTGACAGGACACCAAGCAGCGTATCGTCTGGCACTTCTCCTGCTTCTTCTTTTGGCACGGTCAGGTCAATCGCTTCCCTCAAAGCCTGGTTGGATGCCTGCTGGGGGTAGGCGCGCAGGTAAAGTTCTTCGGGGTCAAGGTCATGATTGACGCACCATTGAGCAAAAACGAGTATCATCATTTTTTCCTCGCCCTGGTAGTTCTGAATGATTTGATCTTGCAGGTCCTTTTGGTCCATACGTATTCTCCTTTAAGCTTATACCTTGATTATACCTGTTGAAGCCGGAGAATGAAAAAGAAAACATAGGGTTTATTTTTACCTGCAAGGGAAGATAATGAGTAAGTGGAAGACACATAAACAGGGAGGAGCACGTAAAATGGAAAAAGTGGAAGTTGGCGAAGTGTTCACCATTACCGATGAAAACAATGAGGAACAGGAAGTAGAAGTAATGGCTGCATTAACGCTGGATGACACAGAGTATATAGCTGTTAGCTTTGTTGAGGACCTTAGGGAGGAAACCCAGGAGGACATTGATCTATTCTTTATGAAATTGGACGAGGATGGCGACTTCTCGGCAATCGAAAGCGACGAGGAATTTGACAAGGTTTCCTCGGCTTTTGATGAAAGAATGGGCGGTAATTAGGATAAAGATTCAGACTAAAGAGAGCGGATATCCGCTCTCTTTTTACATGCTAGTGGATGGAGTCCGATCTCTCATGAAGCCATTGCTGCAGAAATTCCGGGAGCTTGCCTCTAATTGCCAGGGTGATATGGCCGGCTTTTATCGCTTTGTACGTCAGATCCTCCGAGGAGACTTTCTTCAATACTGGCACAATCATTTCCTCGGGAACGAGTTCGTCTTCGCTTGCTGATACTACCAGCAGGCTTGCCTTGATGCTTCCAAGGTTGACTTTCTCACCGTTAATCAGCAAATGGTTGTTGATAAGCTGATTCTCTTTAAGGAGATCGTTGGTTACCTGTCTTAACGCTGCACCGGAGAAAGGGACATGCCCTTTTATCCATTGATTTACACGATACCATTTTTCCAAAAAATGCGGATCCCCTGTCCTGCCGATTAGAGATAGATACGGGGTATAAGAGATGGGGGAGGTAATGAGCCGAAACGTGGTTTCCATTACGTTCGGCGGGATGGTGCCGTATACGTCGGCAAGCTCATCGATATTTAGTTCACCAGATTTAATCGCTTTATGCCATTGTTGAAAAACAGGGCTGTTCTCAAAATCAAGCGGAGGAGAGAAAAGGATTAAATTCCGCATGGGTTCTTTTGCGAGCGCAGCATAAATGGCTGCCAGGGTGCCGCCAAGGCAGTAGCCAACGACAGTGATTCCTTCAGAACGGGAATGTGCAAGCGCCCTTCTTACCCCTTTTTGAATATACCCCATAATATAATCATCCAGCGTGAGGTCTTTGTCCTCATAGCCGAGGATGCCAAAGTCCAATAAATACACTTCATATCCTTCTTTGGAAAAAGCCTCAATCATGCTTGAGCCTGGATACAAATCCAGGATAAACGGCTGGTTGATAAGGGAATACACGAGGAACAGCGGAGTTTTGTATTTCCGGCAGGGAGCGGGATAGTGCCATAAAACCGCTTTGTTTTTCTTCCAAACCGCTTGTCTTGGAGTGGCTCCTCTGGTGAAGTCTTCCGTAAGGAAATGTTGTTTGTCTGCTTGGTCCCCTTTTGATTGGCTACTCACGGGTCATCCCCTGTGCCTCAAGCTGCTTAAGCAGTACTGAGAGCTTTTCATCCATTTCATCCAGTTTTTCTTCAATTTGAATTCCCAGCTTTGCCATGTTTGCAAGATCATCCCTGGTTGGGATATTTAGTTGGCGGGCAGCCAGATTTTGTTGCTCGCGGAGTGCTTTTAATGTATCTGTATGCCGGGCAAGCCCCAGTTTGGCGAGTTTGATCATTTTTTCGTTGTCGAGTTTACTTTGAATCGCTTCATTTATGCCTTTTTCCACCCTGAAGCCCAGAAGTTTAATTGCTTTTGAAAGATTAATGGACACCTTATAGGTCATCTTCATCCGTCCTTTCATGGTTAGGTGTCTTGTCCTGATACAAGCTCAATATAGTATATCCATGCCAACCATATTGGTGTTTAAAAATGATGCAGTTGCACCCTGCCCAATTTACAGGGTTATAAAAATACTATTAAAAAAAGGCGTAAGCACAGCACCCAATGCCTATACCGTTTTTCCTAAGATGAATATGATGTGGGGAACTTTGTCTGATAGTCAAATATTATATTAATAGGAGGGATCCAACTCTTACATGGGTACATCCGACAGGTACAAGTCTCCGTCTGGTCCAAAAGGAAAAATGTTTACCGGTCATTTGGCAGAATTTCAATCTGACCCTCTAGCTTTTTTGTCGCAGCTATCAAAAGAGCATGGCCCGGTGGCATCGTTTCGCCTGGGGCCCTTTCAGCGGGTGAAGCTGGTTTCGGACCCCGAATTGATCAAGGAGATTCTGGTAACCAAGCAAAAATCCTTCATAAAATCCAGGGATTTACGAGTGTTAAAATCTTTGGTCGGCGAGGGGCTCTTAACTAGTGAAAAAGAGATTCATATGCGGCAGAGAAGGCTCATCCAGCCTGCTTTCAAAAAGTCCCACATTGCCGGGTATGCACAGGATATGATTGATACATCAATCAGTTATTTGGCGGACTGGGAGCATGGCCAAACGAGAATGGTCAGTGAAGACATGATGAATATTACTCTCGGCATCATCAGCAAAACGATGTTTGGCATGGAATTTAATGAAGGATACGAAAGGATAGGCGAACCCCTTGAAAAGTGCATGAAGCTTGCTGTCAGGAGGATGAGGTCGGCCGTGCCTCTCCCGCTGTGGCTGCCTACAAAGAAGAACATGGAATTTAAAGAGGCGGTCAAGACCCTTGATGAAGTACTGTTTAACATAATTGAAGGCCGCAGGGAAGACAGTACAGAACACCATGACCTTCTTGGCATTTTAATGGCTGCCCGTGATGAAAGCGATGGACAGGGGATGACAGACTCCCAGCTTCGCGATGAATTGATGACCATCTTCCTGGCAGGTCATGAAACAACTGCGAACGCTCTTGCCTGGACGCTCTTCCTGCTGTCGCAAAATCCCGAGGCTGAAAAAAAGCTCCATCAGGAACTTGACCAGGTGATAGGCAACAGGAATCCGAATCCTGAAGATTTCATGAAATTATCTTATACGCAAAACATAATCTGGGAATCTCTTCGCCTGTATCCTCCTGCTTATGTGATTGGCCGCGATGCCATAGAAGATGTTGTTATCGGCGATTACTTGGTGAAAAAGGGCGAGATGGTTATGATGAGCCAGTATGTCATGCATCGCGATCCGGCCTATTTCGAGCAGCCAGAATCATTTCTGCCGGAGCGGTTTGAAAACAATTACATGAAAACCCTGCCGCCATATGCCTTTTTTCCTTTTGGGGGAGGGCCAAGGGTATGCATCGGAAATCATTTTGCCTTGATGGAGGCGGTCCTTGTTTTGGCATGCATTGCCCGGCGCTGGAGAGTTCGTCTCGCTCCCGGCCATCATACAGTGAGGCCCCAGCCGCTAATCACGATGAGGCCCAAACAGGGCTTGCTAATGGTAATAGAAGAACATAAAAATCTTTGAGCAGGCTGTCCTTCGCTGCTATTATTTGATTCCTCATAATATTTTATCTATTCCCTTCAAATTTTGCCCTTGCATGCTAATATATTAATAGGAACTGCCGGAAGGAAGGGAAAAAAGTGCTGAATGATGTGGATGTTCAATATAAAAATGATATATTGGAAACAATTATTGACAGTGCCTACGAATGGATTGTCGTCGTTAATACAGAGGGGAACATTGTCTATATTAATAAAAATTATTGTCAATTCCTCGAGATTGAACAGGAAGAGGCGCTTGGGAAACATGTGAGCAAAGTAATCGAAAACTCCAGGATGCACATCGTCGCAAAGTCGGGAAAAGAGGAAATCGCTGACCTGCAGTATATTAAAGGAAATTACATGATTGCCAACCGCATCCCGATTTTTTCAGACGGAAAGCTGATTGGTGCTTTGGGCACAGTCATTTTCAGGGATACAAAGGAATGGAACAAAATGAATTCCCATATAAAAAGCCTGATGCCGAAACTGCAGACGTATCTGCAGGACTGGGAAGATAACAATGGCGCCAAATATACGCTTCAGGATATCAAATCGATATCTCCACACATCCTCCAGCTGAAAGAGAAAGTGAAAAATGTGGCTTCCGGCAATATATCCGTTTTGATTCGCGGGGAAAGCGGGACAGGCAAAGAGCTTTTTGCTCATAGCATCCACCATCTGAGCCCGAGAAGCCACCATCCATTCATCAAGGTGAACTGCGGTGCGATTCCGGAGCACCTGTTGGAGTCGGAGCTATTCGGCTATGAAGAGGGTGCTTTCACCGGAGCGAAAAAAGGCGGAAAGAAAGGCAAGTTTCTGCTTGCGCACGGCGGAACGATTTTCCTTGATGAGATTGGCGATATGCCTGTTAATATGCAGGTTAAGCTTCTTCGTGTCCTGCAGGAAAAAGAAGTCGAGCCTGTGGGGGCTGTCAAGCCGATTCCCGTTGATGTCAGGGTCATCGCCGCTACCAACCGGCCCCTCGAAAAGATGATAGAAGAGAAAAGGTTCCGGGAAGATCTTTTTTACCGAATCAATGTAATACCTTTCAAAATTCCGCCATTAAGGGAACGGCCGGAAGATATCCCCCATCTGACGGACTTCTTCCTTGAGAAAATATCCAGGCGTGCTGGTAAGCGTATCACGATGATCGATGAGGAAGTGCGCAATGTCTTTAACCAGCATAGCTGGCCGGGGAATTTGCGCGAGCTTGAAAACGTGATTGAAGCGGCCGTCCATTTGACTGACGGCGAGCGGATCACGATTTCCTCACTGCCAGAATCCCTCAAGGGGGATCCCAAAATACTGATTGGCCAGCTTTCATTAAAAGAAATTCTTGAAGAAACGGAAAAGCGTATTATTGAAAGGACACTGGAACAATTCCACCAGGATAAGCTGGAAGCCGCAAAAGCGCTTGGCATCAGTAAATCGAGCATGTACGATAAAATTAAAAAATACAGGCTGGAAACGGAAGAGTTACAAGCCTGAAAATATGATTATGATAGATTCCAGAAATCCGGAATGCATTCCAGGTTTCTGGAATTTTTATTATTCCTTTGAATTAAAAGGGTTTTCAATAAGTCTAGCAAGCTATCATTCCAGAATTCTGGACAAGTGAAGGGAAAGGATGAACGTTTTTTGACGTTTTTAAAGGAATTACATTGTTGGCACGGTACTTGCATATAAATCAGTGAACCAAGCAAAGGAGGGGGAGATTTGAAAGCGGTTACTTTTGTGGTGGTCCATTTTAACAGAAACATGAACGAATCAAGGCAAAGGGGGAAAGAAAGATGTTAAGCATGATTGGTCTTATTGGTGGATTATTTCTTCTTATTTATTTAACGATGAAGGGCATGAACCTGCTAGTCGCAGGTCCATTATGCGCCCTGTTTGTCGCAGTATTGAGCGGGCTGCCTTTGTTTCCGCAGCTGGCTGGCGAAGGAGAGGCCAACCTGGTCACCAACTATATGGGCGGTTTTGCAGGGTTTGTGACTTCATGGTATTTAATGTTCCTGCTCGGCTCCATCTTTGGAAAGGTAATGGAGGATAGCGGCGCAGCCGACAGCGTATCCAAGTGGGTTGTCGATAAACTAGGGATGAAGCAAGCTGTGCTGGCCGTTGTCATGGCTTGTGCGATTTTGACCTACGGCGGTGTATCTTTGTTTGTTGTTGCCTTCTCGGTCTATCCAATGGCTCTGAGTTTGTTCAAACAGGCCAATTTGCCGCGGAGATTTATCCCGGCCGCTTTGGCACTTGGTTCGGTCACGTTCACGATGACTTCGGCAGGCTCTCCGGAAATCCAGAACTGGATTCCGATTGAGTACCTTGGGACCTCTCCATATGCCGGCTGGGAGGTCAGCGCCATTGTGGCGGTATTTATGGCCGTGTTCGGCTACTGGTGGCTGAAGCGCATGATCCAAAAGGCAGTGGCCAAAGGAGAAACTTTTGTTGCCCGCGGCAATGATCCTGTTGTGGAAAATAAAGCTTTGCCAAATCCGCTTACCGGGCTCGTGCCATTGCTGGTGGTCCTGATCATTTCGTTTGTTTTCCATGATTCCCTGATGCAATCGGCTTTGATCATTGCCCTCCTTGGAGGAGTCATCGCCACCTACCTCTTGAACAGGAAGTATTTCAAATCGTTTTGGGATGCTGTTTCTGATGGCACTATGGGCGCGCTTGTGGCAATTGGAAACACGGCCGCGGTTGTCGGTTTCGGCGGTGTAGCCAAAGCAGTCCCGGCTTTCCAGACAGCGGTGGATGCGATGACGAGCATACCTGGGAGTCCGCTCATTGGCGGCGCAATCGCGGTTAGTGTGATCGCGGGAATGACCGGGTCGGCTTCCGGCGGCCAGGCAATCGCCCTGCCACTTCTGGCCCCGCACTATATAGATATGGGTGTAAACACTGAAGCGCTTCACAGGACAGTGGCCATTTCCTCCGGCGCTCTAGATTCTTTGCCGCACAATGGCTATGTCGTCACTACCATCCGGTCGATTTGCGGTGAATCACATCAGGATGCCTACGGTGCGGTCGGTGCTTTGACGGTCATTGTACCATTGATCGGTCTGGCCATTGCGATTGTTCTGTTCTCATTAGGTTTTGGTATTTAATGTCGCAGGAAGGATGAGAAAAACGTGGTTAAAAACAAGGTAGTATTCATAACAGGAGCTGCACGAGGAATCGGTTTTGAAATTGGAAAAACCTTCGCCGGGAATGGTGCCAGTGTGGTGATTACCGACATGGATGAAGCGGGGGCTGAACAAGCCGCGGCTGACCTCAGGGAACAAGGTTTCACAGCACTGGGATTAAAGTGCAATGTGACGGATGAAAACGAGCTGAAACAAGCTTTGGAAAAAGCTTATGATGAATATGGAAGCATTGATGTGCTGATCAATAATGCGGGACTTCAGCATGTCGCGCCGCTGGAGGATTTCCCGAAAGAAAAATTCGAACTCTTGCTTTCAGTCATGCTGACAGCACCGTTTGCGGCAATAAAACATGTGTTTCCCCTCATGAAAAAGCAAAAATCCGGCAGAATCATCAATATGGCTTCCATAAACGGCCTTGTTGGTTTTGCGGGGAAGGCCGCTTATAACAGTGCGAAACATGGTGTAATTGGGTTGACAAAAGTGGCCGCATTGGAGGGGGCAGAGCACGGAATTACCGTCAACGCCGTTTGTCCCGGCTATGTCGATACACCGCTTGTCCGAAATCAGCTGGCCGACCTGGCCGCGACAAGGCAGGTTCCTTTGGAGCGAGTACTGGAGGAAGTAATCTATCCTCTTGTCCCGCAAAAAAGATTGCTTAGTGTAGACGAGGTTGCGCAGTACGTTTTATTCCTGTCAGGGGACCATGCCAAAGGCATTACCGGCCAGGCGTGCGTCATCGACGGCGGCTATACAGCTCAATAATAGTTGGAAAAGCTGGCCCGATGAAGATGAGGCCAGCTTTTTCATTATTAAAGGAGAATTATATTCCGCAGGTAAACTAATTGGCGCAAAAAAAGATGACTTGACGGTAAAATTTGAGTCAATAGGCTTCATTGACGCAAAAAAAGAGGGCAAGGCAGAAAAAATTGCGCTAATAGGCTTCATTGGCGTAAAAAAAGAGGGCAAGCTCGCAGAAATTACGCTAATATGCTTTATTGGCTTAAAATGAGGGGGTAAGCTCCCGAAAGATTGTGCCAATGCCCGCCTTTGCTGCCAACTGGATTAATACGCATTTGGTAAGGGTATATTATATCCGAAGTTTCTCTATTTGGAGGTCATATTGTGACGACAATCAGTACGCAGGAAGAAAATAAAACGAGCTGCTATAGTGAATATGATGTATTGAAGCGTGTGATTTTATGTCAGCCCCAGTACATGACAATCCGCGATGTAATCAACGAAACGCAAAGGCATTTCAAGGATGAGGGAATACATATTGAGCGTGCGCTTGAACAGCATGAGGCGATGGTAAGCACGCTGCGCCAGAACGGAGTGGAAGTCATCCTGCTGCCATACCATAAGAAATACCCTGAACAGGTTTTTACCCGCGACGTTGGGTTTACGCTGGGAAATACGGTTTTTGTTGCTGACATGGCGAGCAAAGTGAGGCAGGGAGAGGACGACGTCTTAAAACAATGGCTCGAGGATGAAGGGTTCTCCTACTATAATATTATCGGTGACAACATCGAGGGCGGAGACGTGATTATTGACCGGGACACCATTTTTATCGGGCTTAGCGAACGGACCAATCAAAAAGCTGTTGACCATATTACTCCCCTGTTATCAAAATTCGAGGTGAAAGCCATACAATTTAAAGCGGAATACCTGCATTTGGACTGTGTATTCAATGTGGTTTCGCCTGATATAGCCATTATCTATCCTGATGCCCTGACCGAGGAGGATATCCAGCTTTTCCGGTCGAAGTATAAAGACGTGATTGAGGTGTCTGAGGAAGAGCAATTTACCCTTGGAACCAATGTCCTTTCGATTGGCAACAAAAAAGTACTGAGCCTTCCCGTCAACAAGGGAGTGAACAAGGAGCTTCGGGATCGGGGCTTCGAGGTCATTGAGGTCGATATTACAGAAATCATCAAGTCCGGCGGTTCCTTTCGCTGCTGCACCCTGCCGATTTTGCGGGCAAGCGCGAGCTGATGGCGAGGAAAACTTAAAGGTAAGAAAAGACGGTCACCAGCTGGTGGCCGTTTTATATTGCAAGATTCAATGCTTCTTTCATGAGTCCAAACTTAATGGAAGGTATAATGATGAAAGAGTGTTAACTTGGGCTTTATTTTATGGGGGTTAATAGAGACAATGAGTAAAATATTTTCACGCTGGTATGATTTCTTTATGGGGCCTTTGGAACAGGGTCGTTTTAAAACAATACGGAAAAGCCTCCTTTCACAGGCAACGGGAACAGTACTAGAACTTGGGTCGGGTACTGGTGTGAATTTTCCTTTATATAAAAATGTGGTACAAGTAACGGCCATCGAACCTAGCGAATTTATGATCTTCCAAAGTGAAAAGAAAAGGGAACAGGCAAAAGTGCCTATAAACTTGATTCAAGCCGGGGCAGAAAAACTTCCATTTGCCGATAATAGTTTTGACACAATAGTTGCCACGCTGGTCTATTGCACAATTCCGGATTCCGAAAGGGCTGCGGCAGAAATGAAGCGGGTTTGCAAGCCAGGAGGTCAGGTCCTGATGTTTGAGCACGTGAAAATGAGGCAGCCGGTTCTCGCTAAATTGCAGGAGCTGTTGACGCCCGCCTGGCGAAAAATCTGCGATGGCTGCTGTCTGGATCGCAATACGGTCGGGCTGATGAAAAAGCATGGTTTCAAGATTGTGGAGCAAAAAGAGGACTGCAAGGGCCTTTTTATTGCCATGATTTTAAAAAATGATAAATAGAATAAGAAAGAGACTTCATAGTGGATCACGGTACAGGGGGGAGATTATGAAAGACAAGGAAAAAGTGCTTCAGCAATTTGGAAGGAATGCGGCCAATTATGTGACCAGCAATTCCCATGCAAAAGGGGATGATTTGCGCCAGCTGGTCGAGATTATTGCTGGAAGAAACAGGGGCGGGGCTGTTTTGGATGTTGCCACAGGAGGCGGCCACGTGGCGAATGCGCTTGCGCCTCTTTTTAAACAGGTGATCGCCCTGGATTTGACTCCAGAAATGCTCGAAAAGGCAAAGAGTTTTATTGAAAGCAACGGCCATGGAAATGTAGCTTTTGTACAGGGTGATGCGGAGAACCTGCCATTTCCCAACAGCTCTTTCGGGACGGTGACCTGCCGCATTGCCGCCCATCATTTCCCTGACGTCAGGCAATTTGTCAGGGAGGTCCTCCGTGTCCTCCAGGATAATGGACTATTCATATTGGTGGACAATGTGGCCCCGGAAATTCAGGAGTTTGACCAATTTTACAATCTCGCAGAGAAGGCACGCGACCACAGCCATGTTCGTGCCTATAAAAAAACGGAATGGATTGCAATGCTTGAGGAAGAGGGCTTCACAGTTGAAAATATGGCTACATTTAAAAAGAAGTTTATATTCGACAATTGGTGCAGCATGATAACCCTTCCGCTGGAGGAGAAGGAGCAACTGAATGCCTACATGATGGGTGCTACGGAAGATTTGAGGCAATATTTCCATATTGAACAGCATGGGGAGCAGGTTCAGTCTTTCCAGGGCCAATCGATGCTGCTCACCTGCATCAAGCGCTGAGAAAATCAAACTGGAACTCCGCTGTGTCATACAACCTACAATCGAACATATAATGGGAAGGATTTAAATTATGTGGGGGAATAGTGTTAATGAAGTTGTTGATTCTATCTTTATTAAGCGTGCTGCTAGGGATATTAATCTATTTAAACTTTACTTTTAACTCCGCCAAGAGTGTCTCCAATGGTGAGAAGGATTATCTAACCCAGGAATACACCATCACCAAAGTGGATAAACAGGATATTTTGGAGAATCTGAAAATGGCATGCGCATCTATATTAAAAAAGAGAATGTGAAACTGCCTGAAAGACTGCAGGTACATGACAGCATCATCGTATATTTGGAGAAGGAATCCCGCAAGGATGGTCTGGTAAAGGTGGAAAAGCTCGAGGAAAGAGACTCTTGATCTATACGTTAAAAACACGATTCCCCGGCAATGGAATCGTGTTTTTATCATTTTTTTAAAATATAGTATTTGGCTGGCGGGTTTTCCATTGCTGCGGAGATGGCAGCCGTTAAACTGTGTGTGCCCCAGGCATCATGGCCGGCCTCCCAAACCATCATTCCCCCAAATCCATTATTCAGTGCCAAATTGGCTTTCTTTTTCATCGTTTCATAGCCATTGTAATGATAGGTGGTCCCATTCTTTTTCATCTGGTCCCGGCTGGCATTGGCTGGATCGGCTTTGATGATGGCAGCATAGGATAGCTGCTTTACAGAGGGATCCTCCGGCTGTGCGTAGAGGGGAACTCCAAGCACAAGCTTTTGCCTTGCCAGTCCATGCCTGTCAAAAAGTCCAGTCCAGTAGCTTACGATATTTTCGGCGAAAGAGTAGGTAGAGAGATTGCTTGCATTGTAACCGCCATCCCACTGGCCGTCATAAGCCATAATATTGACATGGTCCACATACTGGAACATCGAGGGTTCATAGATGACAGCGCCAAGCTCGGTCCCAGCCTCACTGTGGATTTTGGCATGGACAGCGATCGATAGCTCTTTTTCATTGGCATGCAATTTTTCACCGAGTTCCTTAGTGAAAAGCGTCAGTGCTTTCGCGTCTTCCTGTGAGCGCGGATGTTCAAAGTCGATATCAATGCCATCCAGGTTCTCGCGGTCTGCCAAACTGGCAAGCTCGTTCACCAGCCTCGTTCTGGAAGCATCATTGGAAATGGCGCTTTTAAAATATTCATAGGATTCTCCGCCTTGAATATGGAACCAGCCGCCGACCGCCAGTATGACCCTGGTATCATACTGCGCTGCCTTCTCAACCAGCGTTCTCAGATTTTTCAATGCAAAGTCGCCATTCATAAGCAGTTCACCGTTCTTAGCCGGGTGGGCAAATGAGAATATGACATGTGTTAGCTTCGAAACATCAATCTCCGCCGGATTCCGGAAATCCTGAACATAGCCGGCAAGGACTTTTGGTGTTTGCTCCTGTAATTCCGGTGCTGCTTTTACAGCAGGCTGTTTCCCTGAAGCCGGTATATGATTGACAGGTTTCGTTACTTCTTCGCTATACTTTCCGGAAGTTAGGATCCCAGCAAGGAACCCGCTCCCAAAGGTAAGAAGGAGAATAATTAACATTAATAATTTCAAGTTGGACAAAGAGGTTTCCTCCTTTTTGGCATCCTAAAAAGTGTACCAAAAAAGAGAGGGTAATAGGGTGGTAATATCAACCTGCCTGAGAGGGATTTGGGGGCAGATTTCGTTTTTATTTCCACATGCCGAAAAAAGAGCAATCTGGAAGTCCAGATTGCTAATGCATGTGTATGTCGCTGCTGCCGCCGCCACTCATGATAAATAAAAGGATTCCAACCGCAATCAAAAGGACGGCCCAGGCCAGCTCGAAATTGACAATATATTTTTTAAAGGCGTGAACGCCAAACTTATAAACCAAGGTTGCCATAGCCGTCATTGAGGCAAGCATCGCCAGTTCATGGAAGAACCAAAGCGGTAAAAGGTCAGTAACCCTCTCAGCTGAAAGGATGAATGGTGCGAACAACAATCCCGAACCGTGTGTGGAGGAGGCAAGAAAGGACCAGAGCACAAGCTGGCCGTAGCCTACCTTCAAGCCGCCGGTCCATCTGATATGGCGATAATACCGGAACAGCCGGTAAATGCCATATAAGGATATAAAAGAAGCAATTGCAAGATGGACGGTGTGAATCGGAAAATGAAACCGGGCAGCTGTCTGGAGCGCAATCACAAATCCGTCACCAAGCATCTGGCCAATACCAATTGGAAGAATCGCAAAGTATAAAACTTTTTGATCATTGCGCTGCAGTGACAGAAAAACGGCGAACAGCCAGCCCATTGCGGGGTTGATGCCGTGGAAGGCCCCCAAAAGGGCAACCGCAGCTAGCTGGCTTTCATGAGAGAAAAGGATATCCGCCATTACGATCCCTCCGCTCACGGATAACAGAAGGAATCTGTCGAGCAGTCTCCGCCTTCAAGCCTGATCTGATGGGCTCTGCTTCCTTCAAATTCAATCAAAAAGCCTGGATCAATTTCCATGCCGCCTTCCGGCTTGATATCCACTTTTACCATAGCTCCCCTGATTCCATCCGGGTAAAACTGATCGTCCCACGCACGGTATAGCGAGTTGCTGAAATAAGCCCGCCTGCCGTCCCGGCTCAGTTCGACCATCTGTACTCCGCCGGTGATTTGCTTGCCGGAAGGATGAGGGACAGGGCTGGCAATTCCGCCGACTTTCACCTTGTCGACCAGTTTGGGGTCAAATGGGTCACTCACATCATATTGAATCAGCTCACCAGTTCCCCAGCAGGAAACATAGAGAAAGCGATCATCAAGTGACAAAACCATATCCGTCACAAGTGGCGGCACCGCCCCTACTTCCTTTAAAACAGGCGGGAGCTGGTCGCGATTGGCGGGGACGGCAGGAATTTCAATCACTTTTCGCGCCTTCCATTTGCCATTCTCCTGATACCAAACCCATATCGAACTGGCGAGGTTGGTCACATCAATCACGACACTGGCAAATCCATATGTTTTCCGCGGATTATGGGCCGGACGCAGCTCCAGGACCATTTGATGCTGGTCGCCAAAATCAATTTCCTGGATATGCCTGCGTGTGCGGCTGTCGAAGAAGTGTATACTATGGCCGTACTTTCGCTGCAAAAGTGCATCCAGTTTCAGTCCATCCTCAAAAAGATCAGGTGTGGCCCATCCGCTGGAAACGGTAACATCATGGGCAATATGCCACCAAAAATCATACGCGAAATGCTGGGTTCCGCGGTCCATTTCCCAGGCCCCAAGCACATTGAAATTAAAATGGTCGAGGAGAAGGATTCCGCCGGGTCCGCCTTTGCCTTCTGCTGCACCCAGGGCACTGATGAAAATGCCGTCCGGGCCGCAGTGAACAGTATGAAGCCGGCTGTAGCCGGTGCGTTTTTTTATTTCATCCGGTTCAATTGTGCGGATAATTTTAGGCTTGCGGGGATCAGGTTTGGTATCAACAATGTATATCCTTGAGGAACGGATGCCAGGAAGAATGAGATAACGCCGTTCCAGCTGTGGGTGGAAAGCGGAAGGACATAATGCCGAGCTGCAGGCATTCCAGCCAAAATGGTGGAGTTCGTCATCGCCCTCACCAGGCAGAGCCAGTTTGTAAATGAGGCTTCCATAAGTTGGAGAATCAGGGTCCAAATCAATGACACCGAGTGCATCTGGCTTCAATAAAGCAATATAAGCAAGCTTCTCGGGAGGGGCATGTATAGCGGATTGGGGAGAGGGATAAAAGGTAGGATCGGTTCCAAACCATTTGGACATGCAGATCATCCTTTCCTGTTGATCATGGTGTAGTAAATTTTATTTAAAGGGAAGGAAAAATAGTCATAAACGCGAAAAAATAATGGGAGTGCTATAAGTTTAAGCAGGAAAGGGAATACAATCAAAAAGAACTGAAAGGAGAGATGGCAATGAATAGAAAACAAGTCAATCTGCCTGCTGGAACGGTATCTTATATTGATGAAGGCAGGGGCGAAGCAATTTTACTGCTGCACGGTTTTTGCGGCAGCAGTGAGTATTGGGAAAAGGTTATCCCTGTGCTTTCCGGAAATTATCGGGTGATTGCGCCTGATTTGCCCGGGCATGGAGAATCGGGACAGCTTGCTGAAGGATATTCCATCGAGACGATCGCCGATCATATGAAGAGCTTTTTGCAAAAGCTGGAACTGGACAACGTCATCATGTTCGGACACTCTCTTGGCGGCTATATAACGCTTAGCTTTGCCAGGAAGTACGTGGAAGGGTTAAATGGATTCTCCCTCATACATTCCACTGCCCACCCGGATTCGGAGGAAGCCAAAAAGGCCAGGGTTGCCAATGTGGAAAAGGTGGAGAAAGAGGGGATGCAGGCACTGATTGATGGGCTGGTTCCGAAGCTATTTTCACCTGACAATCTGGAAAGCAATGCCAGGGATATTCAACGGGCAAAGGAAATTGGCTATAAAACGAGCCGGGAGGGTGCTGCAGGCGCTTTGCTGGCAATGAAAGACCGGCCCGACCTCAACAGGGTCCTGGAAGAAACCTCACTGCCTGTACTCCTTGTCGCAGGTGAGAAGGACCAAATAGTACCGAGCGAAAAAACCTTTTCCATTTCAAAGGAGAATATTATGCAAGAAGTTATTCCGGACACAGGGCATATGGGCATGTATGAAAATCCGGACGAACTTGTCAGGGTGATGAAGAAGTTCCTCGAGGGATGAAAAGGACCAGGGACCACTATTTGAGTGGTCCCTGTTTTTTTATTCCCGAAAGTATTGGTTTTGACGTCATTCATATTTTAGTATAATTAAAAACTTTTGTGTTTATTTATTCATTTTTTGCTTGTAAAGAAGGATTTCATCCTTTATATTTAATTCATGAAGTTTTTCCTTCAACAATTTGCCGGTGAGGAGGGTTTGCATGCAAGAGAAGCCATTTTTGCAGATTATAAAAGAAAGCTTTCCTTCCTTGTCCCGGGGCCAAAAGAAGGTGGCCGAGTTTATAAAGGATCATATGGACGATGGAGCATTGGACACTGCCTATCAACTTGGCAAAAAGTCTGGAGTGAGCGAGACAACCGTCATCCGGCTTGCTTATGCATTAGGCTATGACGGATTTTCGGCCATGCAGGAAAAAATCCGCAAAGACTGGCTTGCCCAAAAGAATCCTGTTTTGAAAGAAGCAAGTCCTGCGAAAGAAGTGTGGCATGAAGACCGGATTTTTGAAAAGGTGGTTGCACACGAAGGAGCGGTATTGCAGCAATTGCTTCAGCAGGTTAGAGCAGAGGAGATCTGGAAGTCAGCAGACAGGATTATCAACGCAGACAGGGTATACATTGCTGGATTTGGCAGCTCGTACGCTGCTGCGTATTGGCTGTTTTATTCATTAAGGCAAGTGCGTGAGAATGTATCCATTTCAAATACCGACGGCTATATGCCGGAGGAGGTTTGCGAGTTGACAGAGGATTCGGTCGTGGTGTTGTTTTCTTTTCCGAGGTACCGCAAGGAAACTCTTAATCTTGTTCGTTTAGCCAAAAAACAAGGAGCCGCAACGGTGGCCATTACGAACCGGCAGCTCTCTCCGGTCGGACAGCTTGCAGAAGTGACCTTGACCACAGAGGAAAAGGTGGAATCAAGCCATAATTCGATAGCGTCTGTCATCTCTTTGCTTGAAGTCCTGATGGCTGGAATTCATAGCAGGGACCATGAAAGAATTCGAAAAAGGCAGCAAAAACTCGAACTGCTCTACACAGACCAGGAGTTATTCTTGGAATAGAACTTATAAAATTACTAAAATAGAGGTGCAATTATGCAAAGTGTATCAAAAGTGCAAGAAAAAAATACACCGGTCTCAGCGATAGATTTCCTGAAGTTTTTGATTCCATCCCTGATCGGCATCCTCCTTTTCATTGTTCCAATTAAAACGGAAGAGGGCATCACCATCCCGGTGGCCTTCCTTTCCAATCAGATTCATGGCGTGATTGGCGAATGGATTCCTGCCATCACGGTCGCCGTCATGGGAATTTCTGTTGCCGGGTCGATTGTGACCATGCTGGCAAAGCCAAGATTTGTCCTTGAAAACAAGGCGCTCAATACATTGTTCAATGTCAGCAAGTTCTGGCTGGGAGCTCGTGTACTTGGAACGGTTCTTGGTATCGCAGCATTGTATAAAATCGGACCTGAAATGCTGCATTCGGAAAACACAGGCGGACTGCTGCTGTATGATTTGATCCCAATCCTGTTTACTACATTCTTTTTGGCCGGTATTTTGCTTCCGCTGCTTTTAAATTTTGGTTTGCTCGAATTTACTGGTGCATTGCTAATGAAGTTCATGAGGCCTGTGTTTAAGCTGCCAGGACGTGCTGCGCTTGATTGCCTGGCTTCCTGGGTCGGCGACGGCACGATCGGTGTCCTTTTGACAGCAAAGCAATATGAGGAAGGCTATTATACAAAAAGGGAAGCAGCCGTGATTGCGACTACTTTCTCGGTTGTTTCCATCACGTTCACGATTGTGATTTTGCAATATTTGAATCTTGAAGCATACTTTGTGCCTTACTATTTCACTATCATCATTGCCGGTCTTGCCGCTGCGGTTATCATGCCAAGGATTCCGCCATTGTCTAAAAAAGCGGACACAGCTTATGAAAAAACGGAGCTAAAGGCAGAAACAGAAATGCCTGCCGACATCTCCAGCGTCCAGTGGGGCCTTGGTCAAGCAGTGAACAAAGCGAGGAAGAACGAGCGTGTGTCGAACATTTTCAAGGAAGGTTTCCAAAATGTGCTTGATATGTGGCTTGGCGTCCTGCCAATTGTCATGGCAATTGGAACGGTAGCTCTTGTGATTGCCGAGTATACTCCTTTCTTTACAATCATCGGAAAACCATTCGAGCCAATCCTCTCCTTGATGGGAGTTCCGGAAGCAGCTGAAGCGGCCCAGACAATGGTCATCGGCTTTGCCGATATGCTGCTCCCAGCGGTTGTGGGAAGCGGCATTGAAAGTGAAATGACCAGATTTGTGATTGCCTGCGTATCGGTTACCCAGCTGGTCTACCTGTCCGAAATGGGCGGACTGCTGCTGGGATCCAACCTCCCAGTCAAGTTCAGGGACTTAGCCTTGATTTTCATCTTGCGCACAATCATAACCTTGCCGATTGTCGTGCTGATTGCTCATATCATTTTTTAAGAAATGGCGGGAAAGCGGATGGATCTTTTTCAATATATAGATAAAAAGCAAGACACTATCCTTAAAACCTATCATGAGCTTCACGGGCTTGCCGAGCCAAGCTGGGAGGAGGAAAAAACCTCCCGCTACCTGCAGGAAAAGCTTCAGGATGCAGGGTTAGAGGTAAAAACCTATACCGGCCATCATGGATTTACCGCTGAATGGAAAGGGGAACTTTCGGAAGTTATTGCGCTTCGGGCGGATATGGATGCGTTGGTCCAGGAGGTGGGTGGAGTGGTTCGCCCTAACCACTCCTGCGGCCATGATGCCCATAGTACGATGGTGCTGATGGCCGCGCTCGCTTTGGCGAAAAGCATGAGAAGGCTCAGGCACACTGTCCGGTTTATTTTCCAGCCAGCGGAAGAAAAGGCGGAAGGAGCGCTGAAGATGTTGGAGGATGGTGCTTTGGAGAATGTCAGGTTCCTTGCAGGCATCCATCTTCGTCCCAAGTCAGAGGTTTCCTTCGGCAAAGCAGCTCCCGTCATCCTGCATGGCTCAACTGCCAGCTTGAAAGGAACGATTAAAGGAGTGCCCGCCCATGCGGCCAGGCCGGAGGAGGGCAACAACCCCCTGGAGGCCGCTGCGCTCTTGATACAGGAAGTGAAGAATATCTCAATCGTGGACAAGGGCCGCTATTCGATTAAAATAACAGAACTGCATGGCGGCGAAGCCTCCAATTCCATTCCGGCAAGCGCCCGCTTTACCTTTGACATGCGCTCCGAAAAGAATGAGGCCATGGAGAGCCTGATTGAGCGAGCGAACGAGGCCATTCGTAAAACGGAAGTGGCGACAGGGGTTACAATTGAGTCAGGAATTTCGGAATACTCGCCAGCTGCTGTGCAAAATCAGGCAGCGATTCAGCTTGCCCAAACGGCGATTGCCGAGATTCTTGGCAGGAACAATGTGAGTGAAGCCTGCGTAACGCCCGGGGCTGAGGATTTTCATTTTTATACCGTAAAGAAACCTCATTTAGCCGCCACAATGGTCGGCCTGGGCTGCGGCTTGGCACCCGGCCTGCATCATCCCGATATGAGCTTCAATGAGGGAGCCTTGGTATATGGGGCAAAAATACTCGCGAAAATGCTGCTGCTAGCAGATAAGAAAAAATGGTCCGAAGGGGAGTGAGGAGTGTGAATCAACTAGACTTGTCATCCATAGAAATTCGCAATCTCGATACAATAGCTGAACTGGAGGAGGTTCGGCGTCTCGAAACTCTTGTCTGGAGCCTTGAAGATTCTGTACCGGTTAATCAATCTGTCGCCGTTGTCAAAAACGGCGGCTTTATTCTTGGTGCCTATTTAGAAGGAAAGCTGGTCGGCTTTCAATACAGCTTTCCCGGCTTTGATGGAAGCAAGGTGTATCTCTGTTCCCATTCACTGGGTATTCATCCTGAGTACAGGAGATATGGAATTGGGGAAAAGCTAAAAAAAGCTCAAAAAGAGTTGGCAGCAGCTAAAGGTTATAAGCTGATTACATGGACATACGACCCGCTGGAAACGGTGAATGGCAATCTTAACCTGCATAAGCTTGGCGCAAAATGTACGTGCTACCTGGAGAATGTGTACGGTGAAATGGCAGATGGATTGAATGATGGCCTTCCGACAGACCGGTTTTTAGTAGAGTGGAAAACGGACAGCCCCGTTGGTCCGCCAACGGTTGTGATTGATGGCTTGAAGCTTGTGATTATAACCATCATTGCGCGAAATCTACTAATTCCCGGAGAAACTGATTTTACGCTGAAGGATGACAAGCTGCTTGTTCCTGTGCCAGGGAATTTCCAGGAGATAAAAAAAGCCGATTTTTCGCTGGCATTGGCCTGGCGGAACAAGACACGGGAGGTCTTTGCACATTTTTTAGGAGAAGGCTGGGTTGTGAGCGACTTGGTGAAAGATCCGCTTGTTCCCAATCAGTATTTGTATCTATTGGAAAGAGAGGAACAGCCTGATGGAAATTGACAAAATCATTCTGCGGCAAATAAAAATGGACCTATTGCATCCTTTTACAACAAGCATTGGGACCGAATATGACAAGGACATTATTTTAGTGGAAGTGATTGGAAAAAGCGGGCTGTCAGGCTGGGGAGAATCGGTGTCCATCGTAGAGCCGATATATAATGAAGAAACGGTACAAACAAATTGGCATATTATGAATGATTTTCTGATACCGCTGCTGATGAAGGAGCCCGTGCGGCACCCGGATGAATTGTATGAGCATTTCAAGTATGTCCGCGGCAACTTCAATGCCAAGGCGGCCCTTGAAGGAGCTGTCTGGGATCTGTATGCGAAGGAGCAGGGTACTTCGCTGGCCCAGGCACTTGGCGGGACAAAAGAGAAAATTGAAGTTGGCGTCAGTGTCGGCATCCAGGATTCCGAACAGAAAATGCTTCGGCAAATTGAAGGCTATTTGGAGGAAGGCTATAAGCGGATCAAGGTCAAGATTAAGCCAGGCTGGGATGTTTCCATTTTAAAAGGGATCAGAAAAGAGTTCCCGGAAATTCCTTTAATGGCAGATGCGAACTGCGCCTATACTCTCGGGGACTTGGAACATTTACGCAGGCTCGACGAGTTCGGCCTTATGATGATTGAGCAGCCTCTTGCCCATGATGACATCATCGATCATGCCGAGCTTCAGGCCAGCCTGGAAACGCCAATCTGCCTCGATGAAAGCATTCATTCCGCCGAGGATGCGCGGAAGGCGATTGAACTGGGCAGCTGCAAAATTGTCAATCTGAAAATTGGCCGGGTTGGCGGGTTGACAGAGTCGAAGAAAATTAATGATATATGCGTGAAGCACGGAATTCCTGTCTGGTGCGGCGGCATGCTGGAGGCGGGAATCGGAAGGGCGCATAATATCGCGGTCACATCGCTGTCCGGTTTTACGCTTCCAGGAGATACGGCACCATCTTCCCATTATTGGAAGCAGGATATCATTTTGCCGGAAGTGGATATGGAAGAGGGCTATATTTCTGTGCCGAAGGGGCCGGGCATCGGATTTGAACCGGACTTGGCCAGGATTGAAGAACTGACCGTGGCGACCCGGATTTACTAGTCTTTATGGAGGAAACGTTCTAGTATTTTACATTATTGCGAGCATACGTTCGCTTTTTATGTTATAATAAAACAGCAATAGTATAGGGAACTCAGGAGGTGGGTCAGCGATCCCCGGTGAAAGGGGGTGGTGCTGTGACCGTCTACCAAGCGCTAACGCTAATGATTGCTTTTGCCAGTTTAGTTGTTACGATTATCGCTTTAACACAAAAAAAGTAACCCACCCTTGAGCCTGCCAGCATTTAGAGTGGATTACGTCCTGATTTATTTGCTGATGCCCCTTGAAGGAACATGCTATTGCATGACCGTTTGGTGTTGCGAGCACCGGCGGTCTTTTTTAATATATGTGTATTTCCTCTTTTTATTATACCTAAAAATATGAGATAAGACAATTGACTTATGCTTGCTTACATAATGGCAGGATGTTTTAGGAAGCAGATTGGTTGAAAATTTGGATAAATATGCTATAATGAATGAATATTCATTCATCAGACGTATAGAGAGGGGATCTAAATGGATCGGATAGGACCTATAATGATTGTGGAGGGACCCAATAACAGCAGCAAAGTCCCTTTTTCGCGCAGCCTGTATATTGACAGCCAGGAAAAGGTGCTAATTGATTCCGGTGCTGATCCTAAAGCCCTTTTAGCAATCCACCAGGAACTCGGCATCAATCGGATTGTCAATACTCATTACCATCCGGACCATACCGCCCATAACCACCTGTTTCCGTCTGCCGTGAAAATGATCAATCCAATTGAATTTGAACATTCGCTGACAATTGACGGGGTTGCCAGGGCGAACGGCATTAATCAGGAGTGGGGCCAAAAAGGGGTAGAGTTGTGGAAGAAGCAGCTGCCGCAGGAATGGGTGCAAAACCTGGGAGCGATTACGGAGACATATGAGTATGAAGAGGAATATTCGTTCGGAGGAATTAAAGTCGTTTTTCTACATACTCCGGGGCACACAAGCGGACTTTCCTGCCCATACTTTCCTGATCTCGGCGTCGTCTTTGTCGGCGATTACGATATGACATCCTTTGGGCCCTGGTACAACGGAACTGACGGCGATATCGATGATTTTATCAAGTCGGCAAAACGGCTGCTTGAGCTGGACGCCGAAACCTATATCACGGGCCATCAAAAAGGGATTTTTACCCGCCGAGAGTTTATCGCGGCCATGGAAAGGTACCTAACGGTGATTGACAAACGAGATGAACTTGTCGGGAAATATGTGCGCCAGGGGCTAAACTTTGAGGAGCTGACCAGCCTGGGAATCTTTTACCCGAAAAAAGCCCTTCAGCGGCCGCTTATGAAAACCTGGGAGCGAAGCGGCATCCGAAAGCATTTGGACAGGCTGGGACTGAGCGTGCAGGAAGAGGGCGAAGTGCTTTTAAAAGCGAAATAAGAATAGGATAAGGTGCAGGAACCCCCGTGTCGTGGAGATGTGGGGGTTTTGGTTTGTGGAAAAGGGTGATTGTAGTGAGGAAGTGTGGTTTTGTTGTAAGTGCCGTTGGTTTTGTCGTAAGTGCTCTCAATTTTGTCGTAAGATGTTGTTGCTTTGTCGTAAAGCCCGGGTTTTTGCAGTAAGGATAGATGGAGGCGCATCATTTGAAGTAAAGCGCAGGGATTTTGTTGTAAGTGCCGTTGGTTTTGTCGTAAGTGCTCTCAATTTTGTCGTAAGATGCTGTTGCTTTGTCGTAAAGACTGGGGTTTTTGCAGTTAGGGAAGGTGGAGAGGCATCAATTGAAATAAAGCGCAGGGATTTTGTTGTAAGTGTAGTTAGTTTTGTCGTAAGTGCCCTTAATTTTGTCGTAAGAAGGTGCCATTTCGTCGTAAAGCCCGAGTTTTTGCAGTGAAAGCTATAATGCACTACTTGTAAGTAAAATACAGTGTACTCTCTTCCTGCATTTTTGATCCGTCATCGGTTCAAAAAGACATAAAAAGTTCAAATAAAATGAGTATCTTATATAGGGAAGATTACCAGGCGCCGAGAATTGTAGATATATCAGAAAGGGGGAATACATTTGTTTGATAAAGAACTCGAGATACCGATTAATTTATTAAAAGCAGAGGCACTGGCGGGCAGGCTGCCGGAAGACCACCCACAGCGAGAGGAAATTGATGGCTTGGTCAAGAAATTAAGATCAGGATACAATGGGGAAAAAGTTTTAAACTACTATTTAAGCCTTCTACCTGAAAAAAGGTATTATATCTACCACGGTCTCCGCCTTCCTGCCCGTAATTCTTTTTTTCAGATCGACGCGCTGCTGCTCTCCTCGAAATTCATTCTCATTATAGAAGGCAAAAATCATTCCGGGAAAATTACAATTGAACGGAATCAAATGATCCAGGAATATGGTGACTTAAAAGAGGTGTATGAAGATCCTGTTGCGCAAGTTCAGCGCCATAAGCTGTTACTAAGGTATTTCCTTGAAAAATCTCATCTCGCTGATATCCCCATCTTTTACCTGGTAGCTATGACCCGTTCTTCAACGGAACTAACCATCTCTCCTAATTATCACGAAGCACTGAAGTCGGTGTGCAGAGCCTATCATTTACTGAGTAAAATGGAAGAACTTGAACGAGCAGATCTAAAGTCCAGCATGGATGATAAAACACTTTCAAAAATCAGGAAACTGCTTTTTAAATCACATGTTCCACTATCTAGCAACCTTATGCAGCAATATCGAATCTCTTTCTCTGAACTTGTAAAAGGCGTACGATGCCCTTTTTGCAGCTTCATTCCGATGAATTATCATAGAAACTCCTGGCATTGCCCTCATTGCCACGCCATTTCAAAAGATGCGCATTTAATAGGAATAAATGATTATTTTTTCCTAATAAAGTCGAGATTCACCAACCCGGAATTACGGGAATTTCTCCTGCTGCCATCCTCCCGTTCCACGACTTACCTTTTATCCTTGCTTAACCTGCCTAATACAGGAATCAAAAGAGCTCGTTACTATCTGTTAGAAAATCCTTTGGAACCTTAATTTATTCCACCACCTCCCCCAATATCCCAGCCAGCTCCAATTTCCTTAGTGTGCTGCAATACTCAGCCTCAATCTCCCCGCCCAAGCTTTCCAGAGAGCCTTCAAGATAAGAAAGGACATTTGAGTCTTTGTACCAGTCGCCGGGTTCCACTTTTTCGTGTTTTCGGTCTTTCCACGAGAATTCGAGTTTGGGGCTGTAGATGCGCGGGGAGCCAGGCGTGAGTTTGCAGGAAATCAGCCTAGGCTTTAGCGCCAAACCTGGCATTCCTTCATCAACGGAGTTGAAAAGGTGGGGCCAGTAGTCCTTGCGTGAACCGGTATGAGTTGTTGATGATGCCCACTTTTCCACCATTTTCAAGCCGCTGCCAAACAAAATCCCATATAACCGTTTCCCGATGAGAATCCGCTCATGCAGACGTTCAAACTGGTGGACAGTAGCACCGGCAAGTTTAACTTTCCCGCCCTTCACATATGGAAATAGAATATGGTTCATTGAAAGCAGGTCCTGCATCTTAAACTCAACCGTACTAAAAACAGCCTGGTAACCGGGATGTTGCACCACCCTCGACTCCAGGTAATTTTGTTCATTGACAATCAGCGCCATCGTCAGTAAATAAGAATCACGCTCTTGCCAAAAGAAATCCCAAGCACATTTCATAAAAAAGGAAACATGGAGTGCGGGCAACAAATGAAAAAGGGGCTTCTTCCTTTTGGAACTTTCTTCATATAACAGCAGCTGCGGATACGCGTCCTGGAAGATCAGCCAGTTGCTTCGTTCCAGGAAGGAAAAAAAGGTTTCTCTTTCACTTCGGTCCATCAGCCGGGAATGGAGGCTGCCTTTCAGGTCCGTCATATTCCATCCTCCATTCCTTGACACCATATGCGCTAAAAACGACCAATGGATTGCGGGATTCCTTCTGTAAAAATCCAGATAGGCCTTCGTCCGTGTTACATTATTTTTGTTTAACAGGGATGTTTCGTCCACAATTTTCTTGACCATTTTTTCATCGCTTTTCGTTAAGGCTGGAGGGACCTGCTTCTTTTGCTTCAATTGCTTTTTTAGTTGTGAAAGTTTCCTCAAGATGAAAGCCCCCTTCATGAATTCTCTTTCTCTGATCCGAATATGTATGGTGCGAGGGGAGTGATAAGGTGAAGAAGGATATTGAAACAGGCATTCAGGGACTCATTGACAAGCTGAGGAACGATCAATCTCCCAATGGAACATGGAATTATCCGTTTGAGACAGGAGTTTCTACGGATTGCTTTATGATTATTTTATTAAGGACGCTTCAGATCAATGATGAAAAATTCATCAAAGTGCTGGCAGAGCGGATTATGAGCAAACAAGAGGAAAATGGGGCGTGGAAGCTTTATAGAGACGAAGGGGATAGCAATCTTTCCGCAACAGTGGAAGCCTATTATGCGCTTCTCTATTCCGGCTATTATGATAAAAAGGACAGGAGGCTCAAGGCTGCCAAACGGTATATTGTCAATAAAGGGGGTCCCGGGCAAGCCCATATGTTCACGAAAATCTTGCTGGCCCTTACTGGACAATATAAATGGCCCAATTTTTTCCCTATTCCGGTGGAGGTGATTCTGCTTCCAGCCTCTTTTCCAATCAACTTTTACCAATTCTCAGTATACGGAAGGGCACACTTGGCACCCATTATGGTTCTTGCAGACCGGAAATTTCAGCTGAAGACGACCCGGAGCCCCGACCTCAACGAGCTGGGGGCCTATCGGGAGGAAGAATTTTTTAACCAGGATGATTACCGTCTGCTGCATTCGGCACTGAAAAAAGCAATCAAGAAGCTGATTGGCCTCCCAGCCCTGCTTCATCAGCTGGCCATTGAAAAGACGAAAGAATATATGCTAAGCCATATAGAGAAGGATGGTACTTTTTTCACCTATTTCAGTTCGACGTTTCTGATGATTTTCGCTTTGCTTGCGATGGGGTATTCGAAAACGCATCCTGTTATCACCAACGCGGTGGCGGGCTTAAAAGCAATGAAAACCAATATAGACGGACTGCAGCATGTGCAGTTCACAACCGCTACCATCTGGAATACATCCCTAATCAGTTATGCTCTGCAGGAGACAGGAGTCAAGGAAACAGACCCGATGATCGCAAAGGCAAACACTTATTTGCTAAATCGCCAGCATATCAAATACGGTGACTGGGTGATCCATAACCCAAACGCCATGCCCGGGGGATGGGGCTTTGGAGACCACAACACATTCGTTCCGGATGTGGATGATACGACAGCTTCCTTAAGGAGCATTGCCCGAAAAGTGCACAGTGACCACGCTTTCCGGGCTTCATGGGATAGAGGGGTTCTTTGGCTGCTATCGATGCAGAACAAAGACGGTGGCTGGGCTGCGTTTGAAAAAAACACCGACAGCCAGCTGATCAGCCTTTTGCCTGTTGAGAAGGGAGAATATCTTCTCACTGACCCGTCAACCCCCGATTTAACAGGCCGCACACTGGAGTTTCTCGGAAACTATACAAATCTGTCACATTCCCATCCTGCCATCCATAAAGCGGTCCGGTGGCTTGAACTGCATCAGAAAAAAGACGGCTCCTGGTATGGCCGCTGGGGAATCTGCTATATCTATGGCACCTGGGCTGCCCTTACCGGACTCAGTGCCGTTGGTGTGCAGCCCACTCACCACAGCGTGCAGAAAGCAGTCAACTGGCTGGAGAGGATCCAGAATGAGGACGGGGGCTGGGGAGAGTCATGTAAAAGTGATGAGGCCCGGAAATATGTTCCGTTGAATGCAAGCACCCTGACCCACACAGCCTGGGCGGTCGATGCCCTTCTTTCTCTTTCGGCCAAACCAACGAAAACGATAAACAGAGGGATTGATTTTTTAACCAATCATCTTGAGCGCGACGATTGGACGACGAATTATCCAAAGGGCCAGGGAATGGCGGGGAACTTCTATATGCATTATCACAGCTACAGATATCTTTACCCGCTCCTAGCCTTGGCCCATTACAAAAACAAATTTTTGAACACTTAAAAGGGAACCTCTTTGCAAGGTTCCCTGTTTTGTTGCTTAAGCTGCTTTTATGGATTTAGCTCCATTGTTGAGCCGGCGGTATTTGATGATTTGAACCCAATACCATCCTGCAACTGCCAGAGTAAGAATCGAGCCGATAATCATGGAAGTCTGATAAGGAAGGCTGAATCCTTCCGGTGCATAAAAGATATAAGTGCAGACCACACCGGTCATAAACATAGCCGGAATGCCGCAAATCCAGTGAAACTTGTTATTCTTCATCAGGTACACCGCTCCAGTCCAAAGCATAACGGTTGCCACCACCTGGTTTGTCCAGCCTACATATCTCCAAAGGAAGGAGTAATCAATTGTTGAAAGGTAAAAGGTTGGGATGGCGACAGCCAGTGTCGTCAGAATGACCTTCCATTTTTCAGTAATCAGCGTAACCGATGAAAGGGCATCAGTCAGAATCATTCGCGATGAACGGAGAGCTGTATCACCAGTTGTAATCGGAAGAATGATAACACCAAGGATTGCCAGAATTCCACCAAACGAACCAAGCAGTGATTGTGAAATCTCATTTACTGCTCCAGCAGGTCCACCTGCAGCAAGTGTTTCCTGCAGTCCAGCTGTACCACCGAAGAATGTCATTCCCGCAGCGGCCCAAATCATCGCAATAATTCCTTCGGCGACCATTGCCCCATAAAATACTTTGCGTCCTTCTGATTCTTTCTTCAAAGTCCTCGATACAATTGGGCTTTGTGTACAATGGAAACCGGAGATGGCACCGCATGAGATGGTAACCATCAGCAACGGCCAAATTGGAAGTTCCCCAGGGTGGAGATTCTCAAATGTCAGGTTGGGAATTTGCTTTCCGCTGAACAACAGGGCAATCCCGACCGAAACCGCCATGACGATCAGGACGACGCCAAAAACGGGATAAAGCTTTCCAATGATCCGGTTTACAGGCAGCAAGGCAGCCAGCAAGAAATAGACAAACACGACACCTAATGATCCAATAAAGCTAAGCGGCGTGATACTTGAAATCAATTGGGCCGGACCTGCAGTAAAGGCAGCAGCCACAAGAATCATTAGGATGACTGAGATTACATTTATAACTTTCCTCATAGGCTGGCCAAGATATCGGCCAACAAGGTTTGGAAATTGTGCTCCATTATGGCGTAAGGAAAGCATTCCTGAAAAATAATCATGCACGGCACCGGCAAAAATACATCCAATAACAATCCAAATAAAAGCTACCGGCCCGTAAAGCGCTCCGGCGATGGCCCCAAAAATGGGTCCGAGACCGGCAATATTCAAAAGCTGGATGAGACTCCCTTTCCACCAGCTCATTGGTACAAAATCATATCCATCATTGTTTTTGTAAGCTGGCGTTCGGTTTTGGTCATCGATTCCAAAAATGCGTTCAACCACCTTGGAATAGACGATATACCCGACAACAAGCAAACCAATTGATGCCAAAAAAGTAACCATTATGCAACCTCCTGAAAACTGTTAATCTGTCAGAACTTTTTGACTAGAATTAGTTTACAAGATAAACGATTATAAAATCAACCATTTTCAGAAAAAAATATTATTTCAAAAAAATGAAACGTTTTCATATGCATAGTGGCCTGTATGGTTTGGAGACGGAATAATATTTGAGATGGAAACAGGAGAATAATAAAAAAAGCTAGAGGCTTCTAGCTTTTATGGATTTTGGATGGGTTATTCACTTTGTAGTGCACTGGTTCCTCAATGATGAATGCCTCTTCGGCATCTTTTCCTTTTGCCAGTTTCTTTTTAACAATTTTCCCGTCAAACTCCAGCTTGTCCCCGGGAGAAAGTTCCAGCTTTTTAAGGGTTTTGGAATGGGAGCACCAGGCCAGTCCTATCTCAATCACTGGATCTTGCTGGATAACAACGTTTTCCAGCACCACTACTTCATCATTTTCTTCATTGAACGGATTCCAGGTTAGGGCAAACTGCTTCACTTCTGCCGTGAAATGCACCTTATCTGCGGGAAGTTCGAGTTTAGGTGCTTTTTCTTTCTTTTCAGCTGTTTTTTTCGGACTAGCGGATACCTTTTTCTCGGCTGGAGGAGCCTTCTTTTCTTTGGCAGGCTCGACCGGTTCGGTTTCTCTCCCTGCTGTCTGCACTGCAGGCGCACTGTCAGCGATGACTGCCTTTCCGAAACTCGACGACTGCATCTCCTTTAAATAAGCAGGGTGGATGCAGCTAAGGTTCCCATCCTGAAATTCAATGATAATGGTGTAAAATTCTCCTGTTGTTCCGTATGACTGATATCCTTTGATGGTCACAAGACGCTGATGATCCTTTTCCTTGTACCAAAACTCTTTTTTTACGTTTTTCCCCGACGATAAGCCCCATTCCTTTACCATTTCGGCATAATGGTCATCGTCTATAAAGGTTTGAATATCTCCCTCGGGGGGAAGGTAGGCTGTACGATTCAGGTCTTCAATATGTGGCAATATGATCGCCATCGTTCCACATCCTTTCACTTTTATTGTACACCAAACCGTATCAGGGCAAAATGATTTGAACATTGTTGTGTTTCATTTGATTGTGTTAGCAGGTAATCATTAGAATATATTCAAGTAATAGCTTAATCCTAAGCACATGAGGAGGATTGCGATGACAATGTACAGCAGCAGGGCAGAAGTGCCTTTGGAGGAGAAATGGAATCTTGATGACCTATATTCAGACCTGGCCCAATGGGAAGAAGATTACCGGCAAATAGAAGAGATGGCCGGGAAACTAAAGGAATTGGATGGAAAGATCCAGGATGGGTCAAGTTTGTACCAGTATTTGAAACTGCGCGAAGAGCTGTCGTTTCAGTTTGGGAAATTATATGCTTTTGCGATGCTGAAGGTGGATGAAGATACGAGGGAAACAACTTCCCAGTCCTATTTGGACCGCGCTAAGCAGCTAAGCGTTAAGGTGAGTGCGGCAACTTCCTTTTTCATGCCGTACCTGCTGAGCCTTGAGGAAGAAACGCTAAAAGGGTACATAGCTGGTGAAGAGGGCTTATCCTATTTTGAAGAAGACCTATGGGAATCGTTCCGCTATAAGCCTCATGTCCTTAACAGGGACCAGGAAGCGGTACTGTCCCAGCTTGGTGAAGCGCTGTCGGTACCTGGAAATACTTTTGGGATGATCAACAATGCCGATATCAGCTTCGGCGAAGTGACGAATGACCAGGGAGAGAAAATTAAACTGACGAGGGGCATGTATGCAAAGCTGATTGAGGATGAAGACCGAAAAAAGCGGCGGGAAGCCTATAAAGCGTATTATCAGCCATATCTTCAGCTGAAAAATACGATTGCTTCCACACTTGCAGGTGCCATTAAAAACAATGTCACGATGGCGAGGATTAGGCAGTATCCGTCTGCTTTGGAAAAGGCGCTGTTTGGTGACAACGTGCCTAAGGAAGTATATGATAATCTAATTTCGACGACAAAAGAGAATATCGCGACGATGCACAGGTATACAGAAATCCGCAAGCAAAAATTGCAGCTTGATGAACTTCGCCAGTATGACTTAAGCGTCCCGCTTGTAAGCGGGGTAAAACCGGAAATTTCCTACGAGGAAGCCTACGATATCATGTGCAAAGCACTTGCCCCTTTAGGGGAAGAGTATCTGGCCATCCTGAAGGAGTTTAAAAAGGGACGCTACCTCGATGTCCGTGAAACAGAAGGGAAGCGTTCGGGGGCCTACAATCTGGGTGTCTACGGGGTCCATCCTTACATCCTCCTGAACCACCAGGATGATCTTGACAGCCTGTTCACGCTTGTCCACGAGTGCGGACACGGAGTCCACAGCTGGCTGAGCTCCAAGCACCAGCCGCAGATTTCGGCACGCTACAGCATCTTTGTCGCTGAAGTGGCATCAACGGTGAATGAAGTGCTGCTGATCAATTATTTATTGAACAATGAGCAGGATGAAGACGTTCGAAAGCACCTGATCAACCATTTTATTGACCAATTTAAAGGAACTTTCTTTACTCAGGTGATGTTTGCCGAGTTTGAGAAGAAAACACATGAAATGGCAGAGAAGGGTCAGCCTTTGAACGTGGACGTATTCAATAGGACTTATGAACAACTGTTCCGCGAATACAATGGCGATGAAGTGGTATTTGACGAAGAAGTTAAGTACGGCTGGTCAAGGATTCCCCATTTTTACCGTCCATTCTATGTATACAAATATGCGACAGGCTATGCTTCGGCGATCCATTTGGCAACTAAAATACTGGAAGGGGATAAAGAGACGTTAACCTCTTATCTGGAGTTCCTCAAAAGCGGAAGCGCCGATTATCCACTGGAGCTGTTAAAAAAGACAGGGGTAGACCTAACTTCTCCGGAACCAATCCAGAACGCTTTAAAGAAATTTTCTCAATTGGTTGAGGAGTTTTCACGCATCTAGAGAACAAAAAAAGGAAAGGAGCATGCCTCCTTTCCTTTTTAGCTCACGGATTCAATCAGGTTACACATCAATTGCTTTCCCGATTACCTGGATATCCCTATAAATTTGTTCTTTCTTTTTTTGGTCCTGGCAATTCCTATAATCCGTAAACAGCTGGCCAAGTTTCTCGATTAACTTCAGAATTTCTGTATTGCTCATGGCTACCTCCTCATTTTCAGGGAAGTATAAAGAAATTCAGCCTATGTACCTAGTTTTAATTGATTGGAAAAAATCTGCATGAGAAGATTTCCAATCAAAATGATCAGAGTGGAAGGGTACATTCCATCATAATCGGTAGCTGGCTGGCGTGGTATCTTATACTTTAGCCCCTATAGCTTTGCGTCTCCATTTTTCAATGGATTTGCCTTTATCAAGAATGATTTGTTGTTTACTATTGATATTTTAACATGTTTATACTGTTTTACCAATAGAAAAGGCCTAGATTGGTATATTACATTTAAATGACAATAGAGAAAAAGTGCCATCTTTATAGAAAGGTATTTGACAACTTATTTAAAAATTCGGAAAAAAGTAGTATGATGTTGTTAAGGTTTCGATCAAACAGGAGGAGATGTTATGCTTAACCGGAAAATCCTATTAAAAAGCAGGCCGGTGGGGATGCCTGATGAAAGCAATTTTGAATGGGTCGAGAGCAGTGTTCCCGAGATTACGGACGGGGAAGTGCTCATCCAGTCCATTTACATATCAGTGGACCCCTATATGCGCGGCCGGATGTCCGCTGCCAAATCCTATGCGAAGCCATATGAGGTTGGGGAGCCGTTTATGGGGGGAATTGTTGGGAAAGTGCTAGATTCCAGGAATCCGAGGTTCGAAGCAGGCATGTATGTCGAAGGAAGGCTGGACTGGGCGGAATACAATGTAAGCGATGGCAGTGATATCCGTAAGATCCATCCCGGCCGGGCGCCGATATCCACGGCCCTTCATGTTCTGGGCATGCCTGGCCTGACAGCCTACTTTGGACTTTTACATATTGGGCAGCCAAAGGAAGGAGAGACAGTGGTCGTTTCCGGTGCTTCCGGCGCAGTTGGCATGATTGTCGGGCAAATTGCAAAGCTGAAAGGATGCCGTGTTGTAGGCATTGCCGGGTCGGACGAAAAATGCGCCTACATCACCGATGAACTGGAATTTGATGCGGCTATCAATTACAAAACGGCAGGAAATCTGCGCGGAGCCTTAAAGGAAGCTTGTCCAAATGGCGTCGATGTTTATTTTGACAATGTTGGCGGAAGCGTTACCGACGCCGTTATGACGCTGATTAACTTTCAGGCGAGAATTATCATCTGCGGCCAAATTTCCCAATACAATCTGGAAAGGCCTGAAATGGGCCCGCGGGTGATGGGGCAATTGCTGACCACCAGTTCAATGATGAAAGGCTTTATCGTTTCGGACTATGCCGAGCATAATAAAGAAGCGTTGACACAGTTGGCTCAATGGGTACAGGATGGGAAGATAAAGTATCGGGAGAATATCGTTGAGGGTTTCGAAAACACGGTGGACGCCTTCCTGGGATTGTTCCGCGGAGATAATATTGGCAAGCAGCTGGTGAAAGTTGGAGAGGAATAGATCTGCTGTTCCTGCTTTCACTTTGATACTTTTGTATTGCATTTACATTACAACCACACATAATACTGCATTCTTTCCCCCTTCCTGCCATATTGATGTAGGGAGGGGGCCTGCAACTTAAAGAATGTAAGCCCTTACAATAAGTGCGCGAAAAAAACCATGTAAGAAATGTTAACAACAGGAATGAAATGGAAGCAGTTGGCGATTATTATCTAAATAATAAAACATTGGGGAAAGGTGAGATGAAGATGGAGGCAGCAATGAAAATGAGGATCGCGGATATTGGGGACGAGATTGTTTCCAATAAGGGAATCAAAGGGAAGGTGGAAATGGTGAAGGAAAACTCGGTCATCATTGAAATCCTCGAAAACCTTTCAGATCGCGAATATGTGAATAACCGGACAGTGGTGTCACATAAGAATTATGTGATTATCTAATAAGTGCAAACAGACATTCCAGATAAAAAAGGGGTAGGGAATTCTAAGCTTTCGAGGGAGTTTAGAGGGCCCGATCCCTGCTTATCAGCTCGGGCAGGAACTACAAAAGTGGTTTCAAACCTAAAACGGAAGATGCCTTGCTTCGATTTTGAAGCAAGGCATTTTTTATTGGTGATTAAAAATTCAAATTATTGGCTGTCACCCGTTATTTCCCCCTTAGAGGGTCTCTGGAGAACTCACCTCTTGATGACAGCGTTTACACTCTATCTTTGGCTCTTTTTCTCATGACTTTCCCTTATTCCCTTGAATCTGATTATCAGCGTGTTAGTATAAAAACATCGTGAAAAAACAGAACAAAAAAGCGAACAGATTAGGAGTGAGGGAATGTTTAAGGATAAAAAGATTGTCTTTTTGGGTGCAGGGTCAATGGCGGAGGCCATGATTGCAGGGATGTCAGCAAGCGGCATTGTCAAACCTGCCCAGATTACCGTTTCAAATAACAGCAACACCGAGCGACTGAAACAGCTTCAGAGAAAATATGGCATACATGGAGTGCCGAAGGAAGAACTTTGTTATGAGAATATGGATGTTGTGATTTTGGCAATGAAGCCAAAGGATGCTGAAAATGCGCTAATTTCTTTAAATCATCATTTGCGTCCCCATCAGCTGGTGTTATCGGTCCTGGCAGGCATCTCAACCTCGTTCATGGAAGACCTTCTCCCATATGGCCAACAGGTGGTCAGGGTCATGCCCAACACTTCAAGCATGATTGGCGAATCAGCTACAGCAATTTCCCCTGGAAAACATACATCACAGCAAAATCTTTCAATTGCGCAACGGCTCCTTCAATGCATTGGGGAAGTATTCATTATCAATGAAAGCCAAATGGACATTTTTACCGGCATTGCCGGCAGCGGTCCAGCGTATTTCTACTATTTGATGGAGCATATGGAAAAGGCAGGACAAAGCGGCGGTCTGGACCAGGAGACTACCCGCCAGATTATAGCCCAGACGATTCTGGGTGCTGCCCGAATGATACAGGAACAGGAAGAGTCTCCTGAAGTGCTCAGGGAAAAGGTGACCTCCCCTAACGGAACTACTGCAGCTGGTCTGGAAGCCCTTAGCAAAAACGGCGGCGGAAAGGCCATTTCCCGTGCGGTTAAACAGGCAGCGCAGCGGTCCAAGGAAATCAGTGCCCAGCTTGAAACGAAAAAACTGAAAGTTATTTAGTACCAAAAAATAATACAAAGGTGTGATAATATGACCTCTAGCAAGAGGCAGCAGCGCGTAGTCATCAAAATAGGGAGCAGTTCGTTAACAAGCCGGCATGGAGAAATCAGCAGGAGGAAGCTGGAAAAACTGGCAGATGAGGTTGTCATGCTGAAGGACGAAGGACATGAAGTGGTATTGGTTTCGTCCGGCGCAGTGGCGGCCGGCTACCGGAAGCTTGGCTGCCTGAAGCGGCCCGAAACACTGCCTGAAAAGCAGGCAGCGGCATCCATTGGCCAAGGACTGCTTATTGAAGCATATTCTGAAATCTTTGTTTCCCACGGTTATGTTGCTTCCCAAATCCTGATTACAAGAAGTGACTTCTCTGATGAAGGGCGTTACCAAAACGTGCGGAACACGCTGAATGTATTGCTTGAAAGAGGAATCATCCCGATTGTAAATGAAAACGACACGGTGACGGTTGACCGGCTGAAATTTGGAGACAATGATACATTGTCAGCCAAAGTGGCAGGAATAGTGGATGCTGACAGGCTGATCATCCTTTCAGATATTGATGGCTTGTATAATGCGAATCCAAGAACGAATAAGGACGCCAAATTACTTGATATCGTCACTGAAATTACGCCTGAAATCGAAGCAGCCGCAGGCGGCTCGGGAAGTGCGGTAGGCACTGGCGGGATGAAATCCAAAATTGGGGCAGTCAAGATTGCGATGGCTTCCGGAATCACGACCTTCCTGGGAAAAGCCGGAACTCGCAATGTCCTGACAGACGCGGTTAAGGAAGAGGCAAGAGGCACGTATTTTAAAGCTGGAATGAAAATGGATGATTTAAACCAAAAAAAGAAATGGATTGCTTTCCACTCTGGACCTGAAGGGAACATGACCATCAGCCAAGAGGCAAGGAATATGATGATGGAAAGGAAGCAGAGTCTGATTCCCGCTGGCGTTGTTGGTGTTGAAGGAGAATTTTCCAAAGGAGCCGTCATCCGGCTGTTGGATACAGCTGGGGATGAGATAGGACTCGGAGTGGTCAACTTTTCATCTGAAGAATTGCATAACCTGGATGTTAATCCTGGTGAACAGCAAAGCCCAGTCGTGAACATGGAGGATTTCGTGAGCAGACACAGCTTCAGTTTGCCAATAGGTGTTTAAAACAACAGGAGGGATAAGATGGCGTTACTTAAGGTAAGTGAAAATGTTGAGGACCAAGCGATCGCCGCAAAACATGCGGCACGAAAGGTAAGCCTATTAACGGCTGAAGAAAAAAATGAAGCCCTGCTTAGAATTGCGGACGCTCTTGAAGCAGAGTTTGTTTCCATTCTAAACGCTAATGCTAAAGATTTGGATGCAGGCAGGCAGCAGGGATTTGAGCCAGCCTTCATGGATCGGCTGGCACTGTCAAAAGAGCGGATTACCGATTTTGCCGCAGGTTTAAGACAGGTCGCAAAACTGGAAGACCCTTCAGGCAGAATTGTTTCAAGCTGGACACTTGATAATTGTTTGCAGGTTGAAAAAATCACTGTTCCTCTTGGCGTCATTGGAATGATTTATGAAGCCCGCCCAAATGTCACAGTGGACGCTGCTGGCCTTGCGCTCAAATCAGGAAATTCGATTGTACTAAAAGGCGGTTCATCCGCTCTTCACTCAAACCAGGCGATTGTCGATGTGATGCACCGCGCCCTGGAGGAAACGAAAATCCCACAGGAAGCTGTTCAATTTGTTTTCAGCACAGACCGGGAAGCGACACAAAAGCTTTTTACGATGAAGGAACATATTGATGTCCTGATTCCACGCGGGGGAGCCTCCTTAATACAGGCAGTTGTTAACAATGCAACAGTTCCTGTGCTGGAAACAGGAGTGGGTAACTGCCATTTGTACATTGACAAGGATGCGGATCCGGCTAAGGCCATGTACATTTTAGTGAATGCTAAAACAGACAGGCCGGCGGTTTGCAACGCGGCCGAAACGGTCCTTATTCACAAGGGATGGCTTGCTTCGAATTACTCCCTGCTAAATGATACGTTAAGGGAACATAATATTTCCGTACATGGAGACGAAGCTGCTGTTAAGCTCATACCAAAAGCGATTCCTGCCGGGGAAGAAGACTGGAAAAATGAATATCTGAGCCTTGATATTGCCGTGAAAATTGTACACGATATGGAAGAAGCCATCACCCATATTGACAGATATGGAACAAAGCATTCGGAGGCTATCATTACTGAAAATAAAGAAAACGCGGAGCACTTCATGAAGCTAGTTGACGCGTCCGCTCTTTACCACAATGCTTCTACTAGATTTACAGATGGAAACGCACTTGGGTTTGGCGCCGAAATTGGCATTTCCACGCAAAAACTTCATGCCCGCGGACCGATGGGATTGCCGGCCTTAACTACCGTTAAATTTAAAATGAGGGGCAACGGCCAGGTGAGATAGCAAGAAGGGCAGGGCACTCCCGCTGATGGGGAGTGCTTTTTTACGAATCAATTCCCATTATTAACAAGCCTCGGTATTTAATGCCTTCGTTCTTAGTTCAGCTGCTTCGAGCAGGAGGGGGCTGTTTATTGTCCTGGCTGTACGCGAGAGCATGGCCAGGACTTTTTTAACCCCATTCTCATGCCCATGAATCACCGCATTTTGATCACAGCTGATTTCGGCCTGATGATTTATCTCTTTTTCTAATACAGGATGCAGGATGTGTCCTAACTCATGAAAAATGATGGCTTCTTTAATTTCTTTGTCCGAACAAAAATAAGGATAATCATAAACAACGATAATACGTAAATAATCAAGGTCATTGGATTCGAAGCAAACGGTCAGCAAGCGGTTGTCAAACTGAAACATGTTGAGCCAGAAATCACTGGGGATGCCGAAAAGAGATAGCAGCGCTTCCTTGTCTTCCAGTATCGCAACGGGCTTTTCGAGGGCATACTTTGCAGGATCCAGCACTTCACATAAACAATGCAAATGGTATTCTCCTTTGAATAGCAGGTTTGGTGGAACATTAAAGTATATGGCAGGATGTCCGTTTTAAATACTTGATTATTCTTTCTTATCAATATTGGCAATGATTGAAGGCTGCTTCTGTTTTTCGTCGGGGTCAGGAAATAGTTAAACTTGTCCCAGCGAATATGCTAAACTGTAAAAGATGTATTTTCGGGAGGAATTCCTTAAACAAAGAGATGGAAGATGAAGGAGAAATAATGATGGAGTTTGAGTTTTTAACACTGCTAAAATACTTATTCTTAGGATTGCTCCAAGGCTTTACCGAGCCTATACCTGTTTCGTCCAGCGGGCATCTGGTGCTGGCACAGTATTTTATGGGAATTGAAACGAAGAGCATGAGCTTTGAACTGCTTGTAAATGCAGGGTCGCTGATTTCGGTATTTATTATCTACTGGCATGACATCACTCGTCTTGTGAGAAACGGGCTCTCTTACATTACAACTAGGAATCCGGAATCTAAATCCGATTTTTATTTTATTATTTATTTGATTGTTGCAACCATTCCCGCCGGAATCATTGGCGTGCTTTTCAATGACCAGATTTCCGAGGCCCTGAAAGGGGTGCATGTGATTGGAATTACCCTGCTGGTCACAGGTGCGGCTCTCTTTTTGATTCGCAACCTTCGAGGCAGAAAACGCGACGGCGACCTTACCTTCAAGGATGCAATCATTGTCGGGCTTGCCCAGGCTGTTGCGCTTATCCCGGGAATCAGCCGTTCAGGAGCTACCATTGTAGCGGCAATGGGGCTTGGCATGAAACCGGAGACAGCGCTGCGCTTTTCCTTCTTGCTGTATATTCCGGTCAGCCTTGGCGGCACGCTTTTAAGCATTACCGATATCGCGAATGATCCAAATCTTGGACAGCTCTTCATTCCTTACCTGGGGGCGTTCCTTGTCTCAATCATAGCTTCCTACTTTGCCCTTAAATGGTTTATGGGAATCATGGCCAGGGGCAACCTCGTGATCTTCAGTATTTATTGTTTTATTGTCGGGACTGCAGTCCTGTTGTTTGCTTAGGTACAGAGAAAAAAGCTGCCTCAAAGATAATCTTTGAGGCAGCTTTTTTCTTATTGATTCTCGGATAATTTCTTCTCTCCGAGCCAGTTAGCGAGGATTTTTGCATCTGTTTCAGAAACAAGGCCGCTTGGCATCATGCCTTTTCCGTTGGTAATGGCATCGAGAATTTCATCTTTGGACTTGAGTCCGCCAATTGTATTTAATGCAGGTCCGCTGCCCCCATCGAGATTTGTGCCATGGCAAGTGATGCAGCTTTCTTTATATATCTTCTCTCCGGCCTCTGCAATGGAATGGGTGCCATGTGAATGGACCTCTTCGCTTGTCAGTGCAACACCGCCTCCAAGGGCTGAATAAGAAATGAACTGAATTTCATGAGGGACTCCTTCTGCTGGGATTTCGGTAATTAGCTCCCCGTTTTCCGTATCCCACACTTGGACGCCGCTCACCACTTCACCGCCGAGCTGGTAGTTATAACGCTCGTCCATTCCGTGGTTCAATGTCCAAAGTTCCCTTCCGTCGGGTGAGATGCCGGTATGGGCTGGGATGGTAGTGCCAGTTGAGTTCCAGATTATTTCATGGGTAGCAGCATCTACCTTGAAAATCTGGTTTTTGCCTGTGGTCAAATACCCGTATTTTCCATCAGGACTGAATGAAATATGGGTCGGTCCTTCCTCGAATTGGATTTTGTCCTTGATTTCCAGTGTCTTTGCATCAATAATCACTACGCTTTTTACGTCGCCCCGTACTGCAGTCCAAACTTCTTTCCCGTCCGGTGTGAGGTTAACGCCGTGAAGGCTCGCTCCTACAGGTATATCCTTCACTACTTCGTTTTTTTGCCAGTCAATGACTGTGACCTTGTCTTCCTGGTCCACACTGACAAAAAGGTAAGGGGAATCGATCGCTTTGCCATCCCAATACATGGAAGGTGAAATATAATCAGTTCCTTTTCCTGTCGGAAGGTCCTTGATTTTCTTCCTCGCCTTGACGTCAATGACGGAAACCGAATCACCATATTGGTTGGCCACATACAAATACTTGTCATCAGGAGACAAAGCGGAGTGGTGTCCGCCCTTTCCGGCTGGGACTCTCCAAAGCTCTTTGAATGTTGCCGGGTCATAGGCTATTACATACGATGGCTCGTCATAGCTAAGCCAATTTACAGTGAACATAAGCTTGAAATCTTTCGTAAAGGTGATAGCATGGGTATCATGCAGGTTAGGATATCTTTGTTCGGTGCGTTCCAGTTTCGGACCTCCTGCATCGATGGTGGTGACAAGTTTGTGGTATTTGGCGTCAATGACCCACAGTTTATTGCTGCCGCCACCGCCGACAAAAGCAATGCTTTCACTGCCAAGCTTTCCGCCAGCCAGTCTGGCTTCAAAATCCCCGGCGGCCTGCACATTCTTTGTTTCAGCAGAAACATCTTTTACTGGATCTTTTGCCTGTTCTGCTTGCGAGCAGCCGCTGATAAACAGGAATGAGGCAGCTGCGAGGGGCACTCCCCACGATAGAAGCTTTGTTTTCATTGTCATGGTTACTCTCCTTCTATATTTTGATATTGTTAAGAATGAAGGGAAATTGTGCAGAGAATATCGAGAAAGGTTTACCAAATCTTGAACATGCAGGAATTGCTCATTTCTGTGGCAAATCGGTGAAGAACAACAATGGAGGTTGAGATGGAATTCGTTCTTGAAATACTGCCAAATAATAGATTGCTGGCTGTTTTGTTCAGCTTGTTTCTCAACGTGCTTATTTCAATCGCAGGTTTCGTGCCAAGCGCTTTTCTGACAGCAGCCAACATCCTCTTTTTTGGTTTTAAAATCGGATTGATTGTCTCAATCGCAGGGGAAGCAATAGGAGCAATTATCGGCTTTTATCTTTATCGAAGAGGCATTGAAGCGATGAAAGGCAAGTATGGGAATAAAGGGAATAACCAGTTATTGGAGAAGCTGAAGGAAACAAGCGGCATGGAGGCCGTCTACCTTGTTTTTATCATGAGGATATTTCCTTTTGTCCCGTCAGGGCTGGTAACCCTGGCAGCCTCGATGAGCAGAATGAGCCTGGTACATTTCGCTTTTGCGAGCACATTTGGAAAAATTCCTGCGTTAGCTATAGAGGCGTACTCTGTTCATGCAGTGATTAACCTGGAAGCAAGATTTCAACTAGCTGCTGCGGTTATTGGATTGGGTTTGGCAGGTATTTATATGATATGGAAAAAGCGAAAAAGGCTGGATCAATGACTCTGCTTTGACCAGCCTTTTTCGCTTGCTTACATTATTTGTGAACAATTAATGACAACAATTCGAAATGATTTACATACTATAGAGGGGTATGGTAATATTAATTTCAAGGAGTTGGTGTAATGGAAAAAATTCATCAAATGGCTGATGTGCCTCTATGTGAAAATGACTGTCATACAGATGGCGCTGACCGCAAGAGCCATCATTCGGATAAGTTGAAAAGCAATATGATCACCAGGCTTAACCGGATTGAAGGTCAAATTAGAGGAATAAAGGGTATGATTGAAAAGGATACTTACTGTGATGATGTCATTACACAAATTTCTGCGACTCAGGCAGCCCTGAACAGTGTTGCCAAGATTCTTCTTGAAGGACATATGAAGAGCTGTGTGGTCGAGAGAATCCAGGAAGGTGACCACGAAGTTGTAGATGAACTGCTTGTCACCATCCAAAAATTAATGAAAAAGTAAAAAAGGAATTTTTTGAGAGGAGCTGTTATAGTGGAAAAGGTAACTTTAAATGTAGCTGGAATGTCATGCGGACATTGCGTGAAGGCTGTTGAAGGCAGTGTGGGAGAACTTGAGGGAGTTAACTCTGTTAAAGTAAACCTGGAGGCAGGAACAGTAGATGTGGAGTATAACAACCAAGCTGTCACACTGGATAAAATCAAGGAAACAATTGATGATCAAGGCTATGATGTAGCTTAACAAAACCAAAGACGTGCTAACCATTTAGCACGTTCCTTTTTCAATAAAATATACCCTATACAGGTATGGGGAGTGAGAAGATGAGTCAGCAAGAAAAAGAAGCGACATTGCAAATTTCGGGAATGACTTGCGCAGCTTGTGCCGTGAGGATCGAAAAAGGACTTAAAAAAGTAGAAGGGGTGCAGGAAGCAACTGTCAACCTGGCTCTTGAGCGTTCATCCATCAAGTATGACCCGGCTGTTACCAATCCTGCCGCCCTGGAGAAAAAAGTCAAAGATCTCGGGTATGATGTCGTAATGGAGAAAGCGGAGTTTGATATTAGAGGAATGACATGTGCTGCATGCTCGGCAAGAATAGAAAAAGGACTGAATAAACTTGAAGGAGTTTCAAATGCCAGCGTGAATTTGGCGCTGGAAAAAGCAGCAGTAGAGTTCAACCCAACTGTCCTTAGCAAACAAGACATAATAAAAAAAGTCGAGAAACTCGGATATGGGGCGATGGTCAAAGAAGAGGAAAACCAGCAGGAAGCCGCAGACCACCGCCAGCTGGAAATTGAAAAGCAAACAGGAAAGTTTATCTTTTCAGCGATCCTATCGCTGCCATTGTTGTGGGCGATGGTCGGGCATTTCTCTTTCACCCGGTTCATATTTGTGCCCGACATGTTTATGAACCCGTGGGTACAGCTTGCACTGGCCACACCGGTTCAATTTATCATCGGGAAGCAATTTTATGTAGGGGCCTATAAAGCCCTGAAAAATGAAAGTGCCAATATGGATGTTCTGGTCGCACTTGGCACATCCGCTGCCTATTTTTACAGTCTCTATCTGTCTTTCGCCTCCATTGGGTCAAATGCCCATATGGTCGAGCTATACTATGAAACGAGTGCGATCCTGATCACCTTGATCATTCTGGGAAAACTGTTTGAAGCGAAAGCAAAAGGACGGTCTTCCGAAGCGATCAAGAAACTCATGGGTTTGCAGGCTAAAACGGCGATTATTGAAAGGAACGGCATCGAGCAGGAAGTTTCCTTGGAAGAAGTCGCGGTTGGGGACATTATCCATGTGAAGCCTGGTGAAAAAATCCCGGTTGATGGATTGATTGTGGAAGGCCAATCGGCGATTGATGAATCGATGCTGACAGGTGAGAGTGTCCCTGTCGACAAGAAATCCGGAGATGAAGTGATTGGATCCACCATCAATAAAAATGGCTTTCTAAAGATTGAAGCGACGAAGGTAGGCAGAGATACCGCTCTTGCCCAAATCATCAAGGTGGTTGAGGAAGCACAAGGATCGAAAGCTCCCATCCAGCGTCTTGCTGACCAAATTTCAGGGGTTTTTGTTCCGATTGTGGTCGGAATCGCCATTATTACCTTCCTGGTCTGGTACTTGATGGTGGTGCCGGGAGATTTCGCCGAAGCGCTGGAAAAAATGATTGCCGTACTGGTCATCGCTTGTCCTTGTGCACTCGGGCTGGCTACCCCCACCTCGATTATGGCAGGTTCCGGGCGATCAGCAGAATACGGAATCCTCTTTAAGGGCGGAGAACATCTGGAAATGACTCACCGTATCCAGGCGGTTATTCTGGATAAAACAGGTACCGTTACAAACGGAAAACCTGTTTTGACAGATGTTGATGTTAATGATCCCTATAAGGAGGAAGAGTTCCTGGCTCTTGTTGGCTCCGCCGAGAAACAATCGGAGCATCCGCTCGCAGAAGCCATTGTTTCCGGCATCAGGGAAAAGGGAATTCTGCTCCAGGAGGCAAACTCTTTTGAAGCCATTCCTGGATTCGGGATTAAAGCAATTGTGAATGATAAGGAAATGCTAGTTGGAACGAGAAAGCTGATGAAAAAGCATCAAATTGAAGTTTCGGATGCATTGGATAAAATGGATGCCCTTGAACGCGAGGGAAAAACCGCAATGCTTGTCGCCATCGAAGGGCAATACGCCGGAATGGTGGCTGTTGCCGACACCATAAAGGAAACATCCAAGGCTGCAGTCAAGCGGCTCAAAAGTATGGGGCTGGATGTCATCATGATCACTGGTGATAATCAGCAGACAGCCAACGCCATTGCGGCGGAGGTTGGCATTGACCACGTGATTGCGGAGGTCCTTCCTGAAGGAAAAGCGGATGAAGTGAAAAAACTTCAGGCTGAAGGCAAAAAGGTCGCCATGGTTGGAGATGGCATCAATGATGCGCCCGCTTTGGCCGTGGCCGATATTGGAATGGCGATTGGAACAGGAACAGATGTTGCAATGGAAGCAGCGGACATCACCCTGATTCGCGGCGACCTGAACAGCATTGCCGACGCCATTTTCATGAGCAAACTGACAATCAGGAATATCAGGCAGAATCTGTTCTGGGCATTTGCTTACAACAGCCTGGGAATTCCTGTCGCGGCGCTTGGGTTCCTTGCGCCATGGCTTGCTGGTGCTGCCATGGCCTTCAGCTCGGTTTCCGTGGTTCTGAACGCTCTTCGGCTTCAAAAGGTTAAACTGTAGAGGAGATGGAAGAATGATAAAAAAATGGACGCTTGCAGCCATTGCCTATTTGCTCCTTGTAATGGGCGGTTATGGAATTTATGCCTCAGCAGTAAACCCTGAGGAGACCCCGAGCCATACAGAGGAGAGGAACCATTAAATGCAGGACCCGATTATTTCGGGTCTTTTTTCAGTGGATATGTACATATAGTGTTCAAAAAATCTATAAATTTCTCCATCCTCTCTCTTTAGTTATGCATTATGATGAAGATAAACCATATTAGTATAGTGGTTTCATGATTATACTCAGGAGAAAAAACATGAAGAGCAAATTGAAAATCAACAGCATCTCGATTAAGCTTGCCCTGCTCTTTAGCGGGCTCTTTATCGCCTTATTGTTCATATTGGGTTTCATTTTATACGGGGCATTTACTAATTTATTCATTGATTATGTGAAGCATGACCTGCTCATCAGAGGGAAAAATCATGCCAATGTCTTGGCCAGGCAATTTAACCAGGGAACGATTGAACATGTGGTCAAAATGGAATCTGACGTAACCACTCATGTCCTGATTACAGATATCGACCAAAACATTCTTGCTTCATCCGTTCCTCCCAGCCAGGACATGAAAGAGGCGCTGATTCCTGCCGGCAATAAGCTGTTTAACGGTTTTATCGAGGTGGATTGGGAAAAGAGCGATTATATCATCTCTGTATCTGCCATAGGAAAGAACGAGGGCTTTGTTTACATGTTTTACCCTTCCAAGATATTAAGGGACATCGTCCAAGTTGTTGATACGATCATGCTGGTTTCAGGAATTGGCATTGTCCTCATCGCTTTTGGGTTGATTGGAGTTTTGTCCAGGACGCTTACCAGGCCCTTAATTACTATGAAGGAAGCAACCAATAAAATGGCACTTGGAAAATACAAGCAGAAAATCCCGATTTCCGGTGACGATGAAGTTGCCCAGCTTGGGCACTCCATCCAGCTGCTCGGCGAACAGCTGCAAGAGTTCGAAGACAGCCGGAATGACTTTCTTGCCTCTGTTTCCCATGAATTGCGGACGCCCCTGACCTACATTAAAGGCTACAGTGATATTTTGAACAAAGACATTGTGAAAACCAGGGAAGAACAGCAGGAATACCTTCAGATTATTAATAAAGAGGCTAGCAGGATTTCGCTTCTAGTCAACGATTTGCTTGATATGAGCAAGCTTCAGGCAGGCCAATTTGTACTGAATAAACAACAGGCCAATGTCAATTTGATAATCAAGAAGGTGTTTACGACTTTAAAGCCTGCTGCGGCTGAAAAAGGAATTATCCTGTCTTTGGACCTTGCAGAAGATTCACCTGAAATAGAGATTGATGTACTCCGAATGGAACAGGCTATTTTCAATCTGGTAGAAAACTCCATTAAATACACAAACGAAGGGCACATTACATTGAGATCCCATGTGAACAATGAATTCCTGATCATTGAAGTGCAGGATACCGGGATTGGAATCTCACCCGAAGATCTGCCGAAAATCTGGAGCCGCTTTTATCGGGTTGACAAGTCCCGGACCAGAAGTACAGGGGGAAGCGGTCTAGGCTTGTACGTTGTAAAGCTAATCGTTGAGGCGCATAACGGGGTTGTAAGAGCAAATAGTACAGAAAATTCAGGTTCCGAATTCACCATATATTTAAAAATATAAACAATTGGAGAGGGCAAAATTGAATAAAGTATTAATAGTCGATGATGAATTTCAAATGAGAAAGCTGTTGAGGCTTTACTTAGGACAAGAAAATTATCTTGTAGAAGAAGCGGAAAATGGAAAGGAAGCGATTCAAAAAATCGAAATAAATGATTATGACCTTATGATCCTTGATGTCATGATGCCTTTGGTGGATGGATGGCAGACCCTGGAACAAGTACGCAAAATCTCCGATATTCCCGTCCTGATGCTGACGGCAAAGGCATCCGTGCAGGATAAAGTCAGCGGACTATCCCTTGGGGCAGATGACTATCTCGTAAAACCATTTGATGAAAGTGAACTGATGGCAAGGGTTCAGGCGCTGTTGCGCAGATCGAAGAAGACTGTCCCGGATAAGGAAATACTTAATTATAAAAACTTGCACATGAATCTTGCAGCCAGGGAAGTTTCTTTCAATGGAAATAAAATGAGTCTTACACAAACAGAATTTGACTTATTGGAAGCTCTTTTGAGGCATAAAGGGAAGGTGCTTTCCCGGGAACAGCTTGTGGAGCTTGTCTGGGGAATGGAATTTCTAGGAGAAGACCGCACTGTCGACTCGCATATCCGCAATCTGCGGGATAAACTAAAACATGCGGGGGCGGATAAATCATTCGTTAAAACGGTGTGGGGCATTGGATATAAGATAGAGGCATAAGCTTGCTGTCCGATGGGGCAGCAAGTTTATTTAGTTTATGAAAGGGAATGTATCAACTGAAAAAAACTATACGTGAGGAGTGCTCAATAATGAATGTGACTTATGAAGAATGCATACAAGCTTGTCTTGAATGTATGGAAGCATGCAATGTCTGTTATGATGCCTGCCTCAAGGAAGATGATTTGAAAATGATGGCAGATTGTATTCGAATGGACCGGGAATGCGCCGATATATGTGCATTTGCTGTTAAATCCATGCAAAGTGGCAGCCCATTCGCAAAGCAAATATGCCAGCTCTGTGCTGAAATCTGTGAGGCCTGTGGAAACGAATGCAGCAAACATGATCATGAACATTGCCAGAAATGTGCAAAAGCTTGTGTCAGATGCGCGGAGGTTTGCCGTCAAATGGCGGCGTAATGTTTCAAAGAGTAGCCTGTACATATTCTTTATGTACAGGTTTTTTGTGTGGATGGTAACCATTTCTTCACTGTTTCTGCCCAATTTCTGCAATCTTTTAACTTACATTATAGATGTAAACCTTAAGAAACAATCAACAGGAAAGGAAGGAGGACAAAATGAAGCGTCTAATTCTCTTGTTCATAATGGGAATTTTATCACTTGGACTTACCACTGGCTGCAGTTCTGGCGAGAAAGAAGAACTCGTGCTTGATGCCAAACACAGTGCGATGCCAGATTATGTGCTCAATTCATCTCCAATTGTGCAGGAAACATATGTCATGGCGGCTCAGCATCCAGAAGCATTGGCTGCAGTGCCCTGTTATTGCAATTGTTATGAATCAGCAGGACATACCAGTAACCTGAATTGTTTTATTAAACAAATGGGTCGGGATAATCAAGTGACAGAATGGGATCAGCATGGCATCGCTTGAGACATTTGTGTCAAAATCGCCCGGGAGGCGGTTGAACTGCAGAGTGATGGCAAGGATTTAAAAGAGATAAATCGATTGATTACCAAGAAATATGAAAGCTATGGTACTCCAACTCCAACTCCAATACCAGAGTAGGGATGAACATGGAAAATTGGCTTATTGCTGTGGCAGGCGTATTAACTCTGGCTGTTTTGATAACTGTGAGACCATCCCCGAGTTTCCAGGCACAAGAAGAACGAGTTTTGATAGCTAATGGAGAAGAGCTGTTTACAGAGCTGTGTGCGGGCTGCTGATGGTGAAAATGGGAAAGGCGAAGGAGCCCTAATTGGTACATCATTGAACAACAGTAAAAAAGGAGCACTCCTGTCTGACGAGAAGGAGTGTTTTTGCGTTCAATAGAACAACGAAGTTTTGGCCAATATGTGAGCATTCTTGGAACTGCATCCTTTTTTGATAGTTATACAGTATAATAGCGGATATAACACGGTGGGGGTATCATGAATGTATCAGGTTCTTTCCGAAATAAGCCAGTTTTTGAGCAGTCCTTTCTTTAACATTGTAAATGGGACCAAGCAGTATCCACTTTTGGCTGCTTTAATACTAGGGCTGATTGGTGCATTGGCGCCTTGTCAGCTGACGGGAAATATGGGTGCGATCACACTTTACGGCAGCAGGAGTATCACAGCCAAACACCAATGGGTGGAGATAAGTTGTTTCATCATTGGGAAAGTGGTGGTCTTTACGGGGCTTGGTTTGGCGGTATGGGGGCTTGGACAAGGATTTCAGAGTATACTTCCGGAATATTTCTCGTTATTCAGGAAGCTCATGGGCCCTTTATTTATTATAATCGGCTTTACTTTATTGGGAGTGTTTAAACTCCGCTGGCTTCAGACATGGACCGAGAGAATCCCGCAATGGACAGGAGGAGGAAAAATGGGCTCCTTTTTAATGGGGGTTAGCTTCTCGCTGGCATTTTGTCCGACGATGTTTTCTTTATTTTTCTTTTCCCTGATACCACTCGTGTTAAGTTCTTCATACGGTGCCGTGCTGCCTTCCGTTTTTGCAGTTGGCACATCTGTTCCGGTTCTCGTTTTTGCGGGGATAATAACTTATTTTGGACTGGATGGTGCGATGATGAAAAAAAGCAGAAAGTTAGGGAACAGGATCCTAAAAGCTGCTGCCGTTGTTTTTATAATGCTTGGAATAATGGACACCTTCACTTACTGGGTCTGATTCTTTGCTTTATCCTTTTTTCTGATTTGGATGACGAGGGATAGAGCCATTTAATGCAGAATCCCGGATGTCTATGGTATGCTTGGAAAAATGCTCATTATTAGAAGGGATGACCTTTAACATTAAAAGAATTAGTATGTATTCAATCATTATAGGTTTTCTGCTTTATTTAACAACCGTCATAATTCCTGAATTTAAATTTTTAAATTCTTTACCAATTGACCTTTCGAAATGGCTGTTTCTGCTTGTCATTTCCTCTTTATTTTTCATAATCAATATTAAATGGTGGGGTAAGATTCTCTCATTAATTTTAGGATTGGGCATTTATGTTGGATTGGTCAGCATGCTGAACTCCTAGCTGGATAAAACTACCATTGTATCTTTTTGATGAGAATGTTAGGATTATAAACATCACGCAGCAAGTAAATCACAATTTGCTTTTTTATATAAAAATTTTGCTGAAATACTTGTTGACTTTGTCGTTTATGCGTGGTATATTAATACATGTCGCTTTTGAGCGTCATAAGAAATTGCTCTTTGAAAACTAAACAAACAAGCGTCAACAAACAATAATATCGTGTTTCTTCTATATAAAAGAGATTCACGAGCCAACGTTTTATTTTATGAGCTAATCACTCTTTTATCGCGTATTAACGCGCAGTAGTATCCGCTCCGCGGATAACTGCCCGTAAATACCCGATTGATTCGACTAACCATCACGGGGAAGAACACCCCGCGACGGAAGTCTCATCTTATTGGAGAGTTTGATCCTGGCTCAGGACGAACGCTGGCGGCGTGCCTAATACATGCAAGTCGAGCGGATCTTCGGGAGCTTGCTCCCGATGGTCAGCGGCGGACGGGTGAGTAACACGTGGG
>NZ_LAYY01000012.1 GCF_000986785.1 Mesobacillus campisalis
AATGATCAAGCAGGGGATATACAAGCAAAAATGAGAAACAGTTAAGCATTTCCATATAATTTGAGGAGGGAATTGGCAGATGACTCTGACCATCTATGGACTAGAATGCAAATCTACAAAGAAAGCAAGGCAGTGGCTGAAAAAGCACGAGATTCCGTTTGTTGACCGCAATATTATCAAGGAACCGCTTACCGTTAACGAGTTGCAGGAAATATTAAGAAGGACGGTGGACGGAACAGATGGAATCATTGCGACCCGGTCGAAAATATATAAGGAATTAAATCTGGATGTTGAGGAGCTATCTCTTCAGGAGCTGCTTGAAATTCTCCACGAACAGCCAAGACTGCTCAAAAGCCCGATCATAGTGGATGAAAAGAGGCTCCTCATTGGCTATCATGAAGATGAAATACGTCAATTCCTCCCAAGGTCAACCCGGAAATCGCAGTGGATGAATTGGCGCCTCAATAATTTTAACCTGGCAGAAGGATGAAGCGAGCATTGGCGGCTCTTGGTAATTAGAAAAACCCCTGGAATGTGAAATTTCAGGGGGTTTAAAGTGGTTGAATTTTAAGAACCGTTGGATTGCCGGAAAATTGAAGCAGCATAACCGTCCCTCTGCTTTATACTCCCGGGAACCAGCCAGGTGTGCTGATAATGGCATTCCATAGTGGATCAGGAATGACAAGTTCTTCTTGTTTAGTCTTGTCAAGCTCTGTCACTATTTCCTCTTCTTTTCCTTCGGCGACTTTTTGCACCCAATCAGGATCGATGATCAGCTCTCTGCCTAATGCCAGCAGAGGAACTCCGGTGCCAAATGCCTTGCGTGCATCCTCAGCTGAATAGATTGAACCGACGCCAATCAATGGAACGCGGTCGCCGATAGTCTCCAGCAGGTATTCCATTCTTGTTTTGCTGACATCTTCAACGCCTCTTCTAGGCTGGGAAAAAAAATCCGCCAATGAAACATGCAGATAATCCAGTCCTCTATCCGCTAAGACGTCCACTAGCTTGAGTGTATCTTCCATTGTGATTCCCGGGGTTTCCGGTTCTTCCGGCGAAAAGCGGTATCCGACAATAAAAGGTACTGTGGCATGCTGGTCTACGACTTTTCGGACTTCGTCCACGACAGCCAGCGGGAAGGCCATTCGCTTCTCCAGACTTCCGCCAAAGCGGTCTTCGCGGCGGTTCGAGTGAGGGGAGAAGAATTGCTGGATCAGGTAGCCATTTGCACCGTGGATCTCAACTCCGTCATATCCTGCCTCAATCGCACGGCGGGTGGTTTCCCCAAAAGCGTGTATCATTTCTTCCACTTCTGTTTCTGTGAGCGCTCTTGGTTTCAGATCTGGAGCTTCCGTTGAAGCGCCGCCTCTCTCCGCAGGAATATCACTGGCACTGACTATTTCCCCATTAGGGACCAATTCAGGCGGGCACATCCTGCCGCCGTGAAAGATTTGCAGGACAGCCTTGGCGCCTTGTTCCTTGATGGCCTGCGCAACTCGCTTCAAGCTTGGAATCATGCTGTCCTGGTCACCGCCGAATTCACCGTGGAATCCTTTTCCGTTTGCACTTACATAGGTGCAGGCTGTTAATACCATGCTGACTCCGCCGGAGCGGCGTGCATAATAGTTTACCTCGGCATCGGTAACTGTTCCATCTGGGTTGGACGAGAAATTCGTCATCGGCGCCATCACAAGCCGGTTTTTCAATTCAACTCCATTTGGAAGAGTAAAGCTTGAAAATAGGTGCTGATTTTGCTGATTCATGTATGCGTTCCTCCAATTTTTCGCAAGTAGCCTGTAAATGGGTTATACCCATTTACCATATTAACCTTAACAATTAATAGGAGGATTATGAAATCATCTGCTTAAGAATCTTCCAGAAAGACAGACGAAGAAAAAGGCGCTTAATTCAGTAAACTTCTTTCAAAACGAAGCTTGATTTGAGGCCATTCCTCACGGGTAATGCTGTACATGACGGTATGGCGGATGCTTCCGTCCCTGGTGATCATGTGGTTCCGCAATACGCCTTCTTTTACTGCCCCGATACGTTCAATGGCTTTCTGAGACCGGATATTTTTGTGGCCTGTTTTAATCTGGACCCGGTTGAGGCCAATGTCTTCAAAACAGTACTTTAGCAATAAATACTTGCAGCTGGTATTGACAGAGGTCCGCCAATGGTCAGGGGAGATCCAGGTTGACCCGATTTCCAGGCGCTCATGCTGCTTTGAAATGTCAAGGAACCAGGTGGCACCAATGATTTTTTGCTTCTGCTTGCTGACAATCACATAGGCAATTTCCGTTCCTTTTTTCTGCTTCTCGTGCGCATCCTCCACATATTGCACAACCTGTTCTTTTGTTAACAATTCCACAGACATATGCTCCCATATCCGGTGGTCCTGGGCTGCTTTATAGAGGCCTTCAACATGGCTGTATTCCATTGGCAGCAATTGGACTACTTCGTTTTCCAAAGGTTTCATTTCATCACTCCTCGTATTTTATTAAACACCTTTTCTGGTATGATGGATATAACCAAAAATCAGATTAAAGATAATACCAGGGAGTGGATTATGGAACTACAGATTATATTCACGGACGAACGCCCCAAGTATATACAAATCTATCAAGCTATTTTGAAATCCATTCTGGAAAAAAGTATGCCGCCTCATCATAAGCTTCCTTCAAAAAGGAACCTGGCGCAGCAATTGAATGTAAGCATCATGACGGTTCAGCTCGCGTACGAGCAGCTGCAAAGCGAAGGATATATCTATTCGGTGGAAAGGCAAGGGTATTTTGCTTCAGCTATGGAGGAGGACTGGCAATATGCAGAGAAGCCGTCTGTCCAGCCAAAGGAAAGTGTGGGGAAGGAGATTGGCATCAATTTTAAAAATGGCCAGGTTGATGCTGGAGCGTTTCCGTACAAGCAATGGCTAAGGCTTTACAAAAAACAGCTGCAGGTTTTAGATGGAGCTAATGCGCCATGGCAGGGAGAGGATGCCCTGAGAGTCCAGATTGCTTATTATCTGCAGCAGGCAAGAGGCCTTGAGTGCCAGCCGGAGCAAATCTATGTGTTCAGCGGCTTTCAGCAGCAGCTCTTGAATCTCTGCCTGTTTTTTAAGCGGCCGGCTGTTGGAATGGAAGAGCCGGGCTTTATGAGGGCAAGGTCTGTGTTCGAACAGCTCCAGCTAAACTGTTCCCCAGTCCCCGTTGATGGAGAAGGCTGCAGCGTACCTGATGAGACTGTAAAGCTGTTGTATACCACTCCTGCGCATCAGTATCCTACAGGTGTGATCATGTCGGCATCCCGAAGAATGCAATTATTGAATTGGGCTTCACAGCAAGGTTCCTACATACTTGAAGATGACTATGATTCGGAATTTCGCTATGCAGGGGCTCCGATTGCGACACTGTCGCATTTAGACCATCGCGACTGCGTATTTTACTTTGGCACCTTTTCAAAAACGCTGCTTCCGTCTTTACGGATAAGCTACATGGTTGTACCAGCCTCTCTTACAGATGATTTTGAGGAATTCAACGCTTTCCAGAAGTCCACTGTTTCAAGGATCGACCAGCTGGCGGTGTCCCGATTTATGGAAGAAGGCTTCTACGCAAAGCATATTGCCAAAATGAGAACATTGTATCGCGCAAAACGAAATTGCCTGATTCATTGCATTACAGAATATCTGGGCGAGGAATTTAAGGTAAAGGGGGATTCAGCCGGCTTGCATATAATCCTGGGGCTGCCGGAAGGATTGGAGGAGAGTGATGCGGTTGAACGGGCGAAAGAAGCGGGTGTCATGCTGGACCGGGCTTCAACAATGTATCAGCTGGAAAAGCCCCGGAACCATATTATGATCGGTTATGGCGCACCCTCCATGGACGAAATCTCATTTGGAGTAGAAATGCTGGCAAGAGTTTGGAATCCAAGTTAAGAAAACAGGACCAAAAAAAGGCCGAAAATGGCCTTTTTTTGGTCTGTACAGAATTCAGTTTCCGGCACCGCGATACCTTTTTACTCCCGAATTCCACAGGAAGACGGCGATACTAAAGAAAATCAATCCCATAACAGGAGTGAAAAAAGCATATCCATACCATTCTTGTTTATTAAGAAAGTAGGCAGCAGGATAAACGCCGACAAATGCAAATGGCAGAATCCAGGTCAGGACGAAGCGTATGATTTTATGATAAATATTAACCGGATATCGCCCGTAGTTGCTGATATTATACATCATCGGCATAATATCAGTCCGGCTGTCCGACCAGAAGCCGATGGTCGCAATGGAAATGAAAATGCCGGCATAAATAAGGGCACCGCCCACAACCATGGCAATGAACAGGAACACATCATACCAGGCAAACGCCAATCCCAGGTTCTTTCCGGCATAGCCCATCACCACCAGTCCGGTTATCACACCAAATAAGGATTCCAGCTCCATGCGTTCCATAATAATCTGGAACAGGCTGTGCACCGGACGTGTCAGGACCCGGTCCATTTCTCCTTTGACAATATAGCGTTCATTAAAGTCCCATATATTGAAAAAGGAAGAAAACAACGCATAGGGAACGAGGAAGAATCCATAGATAAAAATGATCTCATCCCGGTTCCAGCCTCCTAATTGAGAGGTGAGGCCAAATACCACAAGAATGAAAACGAGGTTCACAGCCTGGAACAAGAGGTCCGAAAGTATTTCGATCAGCGTATCGACCCGGTAAGCCAATCTTGTTTTTAAATACTGGGAGGCATATTGAAAAAAGATTGAAATGTAAAACACCTCCTTAGCCTCCTTGCACAATCAATTGTTTTTTTGCCAGCAGCCACAGCATCTGAATGGGCACGAGCAGAATCAGGGCCCAGATTGCCTGCAGGACTAGAGCGTGATAGATTTCCTGTCCGGCAAAGCCTTCGGTAAATATCATGCTTGGGATATAGCTGATTGCCTGAAATGGCAAATACCCCATAATGTCCTGTGCCCAGACAGGATAAAAGGAAACAGGGAGCAGAAGGCCGGAGAACAAATCAATCACAACACGCTTGGCCCTAATCAAACCTGTGTTATTAAATAAAAAGAAGGTCATAATTCCCGTCAGCAGGTTGATTTGCGTGTTCACAATAAAGCTGAACAGCAGCGACACAAAGAAAAACATCCACGTTGTCAGGCTGGCAGAAAAGCTGACAGGAAAGAGCATGGCAACAATGATCATGCCCGGGACAGAGAAGAAGAATAGCCGGAAGATTCCTTCCCCTAAAGCCTGCATCGTTTTCATTCCCAGGTAGTTATAAGGGCGGATCATCTCAATCGCAACTTTTCCGTCCTGGATTTCCGCTGCGATTTCGCGGTCAATATTATTAAAATAAAATGCCCTGGCCATCCAGGCAACCGCTACATATGTCGTCATCTGCAGGACGGACAGTCCCTGGATCTCTTCCTTTCCTCCGTAAATCGCCGACCATAGAAAATAGTAGGCGCCGATATTGATGCTATATATAAGGATTCCACTGTAATAGTTCGTCCGGTAAGCAAGCATCATTAAAAAGCGGATGCGGATCATTTCTAAATACATGCTCATCTAATGGTCATTCCTTCTTCATATATCTTCCGGACGATCTCTTCAGTTGATATTTCATTTATCCTTACATTTTTTATTGGATTGCTTTGTACAACTTCACTGATTAATTGTGACACAAGCCGTTCGTCTCCATTCACATACGCCAGCCATGTAGCATCATCTTTGTGTTCCCAGCTTACATTTGCCATGCCGGGAAGACCGTCGCTGTCCACTTCCTTAAGAAATTCAAATTCCACTTGCTTTCCTTCGACTGCTGATGTTTGCAGCTGGCTGAGCTTTCCGTCATAAATGATTTTTCCTTCATCCAATAAAACGACCCGTTCACAAAGGGCTTCTATGTCGGTCAGGTCATGTGTGGTCAATAGAATGGTGGTTTTGTATTGTTCATTAATTTCTTTCAGGAATTTACGGATTTTTAATTTAACCAGTACATCCAGGCCAATCGTCGGCTCGTCCAGAAAAAGGAGCGGAGGATTGTGGATGAGCGCCGCAGCCAGTTCACAGCGCATTCGCTGCCCTAATGAAAGCTTCCTTACCGGTTTATCAAGCAAAGGCCCAATTTCCAGTGTTTCAATTACATGTCCCATATGCCGGTTATAGTCTGCGTCCGAAACACGATATACCTTCTTCAGCAGCCGGAAGGACTCTTGAACGGCAATATCCCACCACAGCTGGGATCGCTGTCCGAACACAACGCCAATTGTCCTTACAAATTCTTCCCGTTCTTTATGCGGGTCCATGCCGTTTACCACAATCGACCCAGAAGTTGGCGTAAGGATGCCTGTCAGCATTTTGATCGTCGTTGATTTGCCTGCTCCATTCTCGCCAATGTAACCGACCATCTCCCCTTGTTTTACGGTTAGAGAAATATCATCGACGGCTGCATGCACCTTGTAATTCCTTGTCAACAAGTCCCGAAAAGCCCCGGTTAACCCAGGGCGGCTTGAAAATGACTTAAACTCTTTTCGCAAATTTTGAACTTCAATCACGTTCATTTTGATCCCCCTGAGACTTACTTATATTCTGCAAGTGCATAATACACAAAATTTAATTTTACTCCTGGCACCGGATTCAGGCAAGCGGGAATGGGGACAGCTGGGGAACTTTCCTGTGAAAGGTGAGATTATCCAATTTTTCTAGTATAATCTATATTTATACGATGCAGAGAAACGGTGAGGATGAAAACAGTGAAGACATTAACCATTGAACAGTTAGCAAGCAAGTTTTCTTTACAAGTGATTGTTGGAACGGAAAAACTCCAGACTGAAATCAAACAGCCCCGGTCACACCGGCCAGGCTTAGAATTTGTCGGGCACTTTGACTTTTTTCCGACCCAGCGGGTTCAAATTCTTGGCAAAAAGGAAATTACCTATTTGCACAAGCTGAGCCATGAAGAACGCAAAATGCGGATTGGAAACATTGTTAAATACCATCCGCCTTGCTTCATTGTTACTGCTGGCGACAAGGGGCTGACTTATTTGACTCAGCATTGCATCGAAGAGAATATCCCCCTGCTTTTAACGAAAGAACCGGTTGTAACAACGGATTTCATTGCCAGGCTTGACGCCTATATGGTCAAGGAATTGGCACCTGAGATGACGGTCCATGGAGTATGTGTGAATGTGTTCGGAATTGGCCTTTTGCTGCGCGGCGATTCGGGAGTAGGCAAAAGTGAGACGGCACATACCCTGATTGGGCGCGGCCATAGATTGGTGGCAGACGATATTGTTGTCTTAAAAAAGCTAAGTGCGCAGACACTATTAGGAACGCATGATGAAAAGACAAAAGAATTCCTGGCTCTTCGCAGCATAGGGCTGTTGAATGTAGTACGGTCCTATGGACAAAAAGCTTTTCAGAACGAAACCCGCATCGCCCTTGAAATCAATCTGACCAAGTGGGAAAAAGATGCGCTAAACAACGACCTGGAACAGGAGCCAAGCTACACGGATTATATGGGCATCAAAATTCCTTCAATGGAAATTCAGCTTCAGCCCGGTCGCGATATTGCCGGCCTGATCGAGGCAGCTGCCAACAACTGGTTCCTCAGGCAGCAAGGCTACAGCGCCGCAGAAGACTTCCTCAGCCGCCTAGAGCCCGAATTTTCCGTCAGCAACGAATAACCTTCGTCCATTTCCTTTTTATGAATAACTCTTCCTGGGTCTTGGAATTCTAAACAAGACTGAGTCAAAAAAGGAGATTGAGAATATGTACTTTTATAAAGAAGATCTGATTAATATGATTGTGCCGGATAAACCTGACCCCCATGCTGCCAGGGTGCTGCAGGAAGCGCTTGGGGGACAGTTTGGCGAAATGAGGACGCTGATGCAGTTTTCCTTTCAGAGCGCCAATTTCAGGGGGAATGCCAAACCGTACCGCGACCTGATTAGGGGAATATTCCTTGAGGAGCTAAGCCATGTTGAACTTGTCCAGTCTACAATCAACCAGCTGCTGAATGAAGCCGGGGGAAGCATGCCTGGTAATCAGGCGGCCGATGCTGCTCCCCTTGATGATGTAATACAGGGAGGAGCCAATCCGCATCATTTTATTATCGGGGCAAAAGCCTCCCTGCCTGTAGATGCAGCGGGGAATCCATGGAACGGATCGTGGGTTTACGACCATGGCAACCTGGCTGCCAACCTTCTGAATAATGTGGTTCTTGAATCTACAGGAGTTCTCCAAAAATCAAGGATTTACGAAATAAGCAGCAACAAAGCGCTGCGGGAGACCATTGCCTTTTTGATGGTACGGGATAATGCGCACCAGAATGCCTTCGCAAAAGCGCTGGAAACATTGGGTGTACAATGGGGTAATCTGTTTCCAATTCCGAATTATGATTTAAATAAATACCCTGAGTGCCGGAAATACGTAGAGATGGGCTTCCACAATGCCCAATTCAATTTCAGGCTCGACGAAACAAGAATCGGCGAGATTTTCCAGGGAACCACACCGAGCAGGAATGGCGGGGATTTGGCCGTTACCGATCCGCCAAAAGGCTATCCTGTACCGGAGATGCCTGACATGCCTAATGAGCATGCTTCAGGGCTGTATGACTTAAATAATTGATTTCTAAAAAAACGAGCTGCTTCCGCAGCTCGTTTTTTGGTTAAAACCAAATTTCAGGGAAAATATCTTAACTCCATCTATACAACCCATCCTATTTGTTATATTTTTAGCATAATAAGTAAAAAACCAATTTTATGAAAATGCCGAGGTTTTGTATATGTATCTATTTATCTCGATGAAAAAAGCCGGCAAGCGAAAAAACGAAATTACCAGGCAAAGGATTCAATTGCCATCCCGCCCTAACACATTGAGAGCGCTTCTGACCGAAGTGATTTGCCAGAATGTGAAGCAGCTCAATGACAAGGAAACGGAACAGCCCCTCATCTCCTATCTTCCTCCCATGGAAATAGCGGATCAGAGTGCCAGCGGAAAAGTGGGGTTTGGAAGTATTTATAACAGCAGGAAAGCAGACGAAAAAGAAGCAGTGCAAACGGGTATTCAGGCATTTGAGGATGGATTGTTCATAGCGTTTTTAAATGACATTGAGATAAAAGAGCTGGATTCGCCGCTTGCAATCAGCGAGGGGGATGAACTTGTGTTCATTCGGCTGACGATGCTGGCGGGTAGAATGTGGTGATTCCGGAGGATGAAAAATATGGATGCGCGGAGAAATCAACATTATGAGAAAGAGCTTCTGCAAAAAGCCGAAAATTTGGATGAAACAGGGAAGAAGCTGGCTAAACGGATGATCAAAATCATCCAGAACCATTCTTTTGAAAGAGACCGCCACATAAGGGCATTCAACAGGGCTTTGAATGAAGCGGAGCAGGGGCCTGCCGAGAAGTTATCCCTCCTTGTCCAGCTCGCCCATAACTTGCTAGGCAAGCCTTATGAAGATGTCATGGCCTATATTGTTTCCTATGCGGCTGACTATCCATACAGCGAGGGCTATGAACGTAGGCCTTACCGCACCAGGAACATGGCCAAGCATATGGAGCGCGTGCTGGAAAAATGCATATCCCTGTTCGATCTTGGCAGGTTTGAAGGTTCAGTCGTCGAGCTTATGACCAATGAAAACGAAGACGTCGACACAACCGCCTTGCCTGACCTCCTTGCGTTTGAGCTGGACAGGGATAACCAGCAGGTAATGGAGTTTCTGAGAATGAGCATCTATGGCGACAACAATACGGCCTTCCTTACCCGCGGCATCATCAAAGGGCTGTTTTTAAGCCATCGACAGGAAGCCTACCAGATGGCAGGCGAGCTGCTTGTGGCCGCCAGGCTCCAGGAAGGCCTGCGCCAAAGCATTGTTGAAACGATGGATGAAGGGACCCTCGAAGGAACGGTCCATCTTTTAAAGGTGATTCTCGAAGAAAACCTGATTCGTTACAGCTCCGTCATCAGGGCGCTGGATGTATGGACAGGCCTTACCCTGGAAGCCGAGAGTGCAAGAGTTGCAAAACAAACCCTGCAATATGTCCATGAATGCCTGATAAATGGGTCAACCCGGAACGAATGGCTTCAGAGCGAGGATGCCAACAAGCTTTATATCAGCCTCTGGGCAAGTGCGGTAATTGAAGAAGAGGATGCCGAACAGCATATTGCCCTCGTCATGAAAACGGGAAAAAGGTATCAGAAAATTGTCGCTCTGTTCCTGCTCTTGCAAAGCCAGAACGAGACGTTAAAATATGCGATTTCTTCCGCCTTCCTGGAGGAAACCGACCAGGAGCTGCGCACGCTGCTTCTTGAGAATTACCCATATGATTTTGGATTTACCTCTGCTTATAATCATAGGACGAATCAATATGTCGATCACATTTATCTTGAAAGGGTTCCTTCTCTCGAAGACAAAGCGGAACGGATGCGGCAATTTTCCCTGTTCAGGGAAATGCTTTCGGCTGCACCGAAGAAACCGGTGACGTTTCCTTCCAAGGTATTCAAGGATATTCAGCTGACGTATTCGGCGGATGCTATTGCCAGCAAAATGATGTACCTGGCTTCCTATGATAAGGACCCTGGCATGATATCAGTGCTGATGGACTATAAAGACTGGCTTAGTTCAGAAACAAGAGGCTCCTTGCTGGATTGCTTTGTGTCAGGAGATCATGATGAAAACCAGCGGAAATTTATTTTTGCCTGTCTATCCGACAGGAGTAATATTAACCGGGAAAAAGCGCTGGCCAAGGCGGCAAAATTGAAGCTTACGTCAGCAGAAATCAAAAGGGTCGAAGAGCTATTGAAATTAAAAAGCGGAAATTTGCGCCAGCAGGCTATCAAGCTATTGCTGAAATTGGATGAAAAACAGCTGAACTCAGCTCTGGATTCTCTGCTGACAAGCAAAAGTGAAGGACAGCATGTAGGTGCACTGGAAATTCTTCATGAATTAAAGGAAGCGGCTCCGAACAGATATCAACACCTGCAGGACAAGTTGAAAATCCTGAAGCAGCCATCGCCAAAAGAGCAAATTTTAATAGACAAACTATTCCAGCAGGAAGAGCATAGCCTGAAAAATGGCTTTAACCTGTTTGACCCTGCCCAGGAATGCCTTTTAACTGTGCCGGCAGAACTTAAACAAATACAGTTAATCGAAGTTTTTTCGATGACCAAGGAACGGATTTTTGAAATTTTGACCGCGCTTTCGAATGCTGTTCATGAGCATCGGGAGTTTCAATATAAAATCGATTGGTATGGTTCCACGGAATCATTGGTTCTGGGGGCTGAATTGCGAAGAGAACATTCTTTCCATGGCGACGGTGAAAGAGGATTGGCATCCTTGCCGTTTTCAGAAGTTTGGGGAAGCTGCTTTAAGGGCACGGCCGTTACGGTTCGGGAAGCACTCGAACTGGCTCTGCTTGTGGAAATGGATTATGTGTACCGCTACTTCCATGGGAAGCTTGAATACTGGGAGCGGAGTGGCAAAAAGCGGCTGGATGAATGGAGAAAGGAATTCCTCGAGTCTATCTATCCATTGGAAAAAGCGCAGGAATTTCATCAGTTTCTCGAAGAGCTGGCTTATGGGGAGCAGTTAAAACAGATCATTACCGCCTTTTTTGAGGATTGCGACAGGAAAGAAGTGTTCCCGGTCGCATCAGGGGTTCTTTACTACATGATTGAAGCCATGCCGGCGGAAATGCGCAAGCGGGAAAGAGGCATACTTGAGATTTTGACGGAGCCATGGCAGCAATGGACGAGGAACTCTGTTTACGATGTCTCTTCCTTCAGCAGCAGTTTTTTCCTTGCCTATAAATTGTATGCCTACAGCGGCTATAAATATTTTGTCCCTCCACTGGATGAGTTTCTCCGTGCCTATGAAATGAAGCTGATTGACGAAAATGAACTTATTAAAGAGATCCTGGTCAGGGAAGATAGCCGCCGGCGAGTCTATGAATGGACGAATCCAAAGGAGAGGTGGGACAAGAAATATCCTTCAACAGCTCCCCTTAAGGAAAAGGTGATTTCCAGAATCCTCGAGATAGAATTAAAGAGAGGGGACTTGCCGACGGAAATGACTTTTCTGGCCTCTGAAATTCAATATTTTGAGGGAATGGAGTATTTTGCCGCGATCTTGACGGCACTTGATAAAGAAACGTTTGTACGCGGATATATTTATCTGTTTAATGAGGGATCATTTACCAAAAAGGAGTCATTGAGCCATCTGCTCCGGGTATGCCATCCTAAACCTGAAGAAACTCTTGAGGGCTTTGCTACGCTGATCCAAGGGAAAAACATTTCAGACAAGCGATTGCTGGAAGCGGCCATGTATGCGCCGCAATGGATCGACATGGTCGCCGCCTATTTAAACTGGGAGGGGCTGAAATCCGCTGCCTGGTATTTTCATGCCCATATAAACGAAGCGATGTCTCCTGAAAAAGAAACCACCGTCGCCCGCTATTCCCCAATTTTCCCGGAGGAATTCAACGACGGTGCCTTTGATATAAATTGGTTCACAACAGCATACGAAACTTTGGGAGAAGAGAGATTCAGGGTTCTTTATGAGTGTGCGAAGTATATTTCTTCAGGGGCCAACCACCGCCGCGCCCAGCTTTTTGCCGATGCCGCGCTTGGAAGGGTGCAGCTCGATGATTTGAAGAAGTCTGTTATAGATAAACGAAACAAGGACCACTTGCTCTGCTACAGCCTCGTTCCGCTAGTGGGAGAGAACCCAAAGGAGATCCTTGAACGCTACCAGTTTATTCAGCAGTTTTTAAAAGAAAGCAGGCAGTTCGGTGCAATGCGCCGGGAAAGCGAAGCAAAAAGTGTCCATATCGCGCTCGATAACCTGGCGAGAAACGGCGGGTATAAGGATGTGACAAGGCTAAGGTGGGAGATGGAGGCCAGGCAGATGGATGAATTGGCACCGTATCTCGAGCCGCTGACGGTCGATGATCTTACCGCACAGCTTGTGATTGATGAATACGGCAGGGCAAGCCTGACTGCAAGCAAAAACGACAAACTCCTCAAGAATATCCCGGCTAAATATAAAAAGCATGAAAAGATCCTTCTTCTGAAGGAAATAAGCGCTAACCTGAAGGATCAGTACAACCGGGCAAAAAGGGAACTTGAAACATCAATGGAAAAGGAAACAGCATTTTCATTGAAGGAATTGACTAATATGATGAAAAATCCGGTCATCGCACCTCTTGTGAAGACTCTAGTGTTCAAGGCTGGCAGACACTTAGGATTCATCCAGGATGAAACCCTTGAGGATGCAGAAGGAAAAAGCTATCACATCCAGGCGGAAGATGAAATTGTCATCGCGCACCCGGTCCATCTGTTTGAGAGCGGAAGCTGGAGCGGCTACCAGAGGATTCTTTTTGAAAGAAAGCTTAAACAGCCTTTTAAACAGGTTTTCAGGGAACTTTATTTGCCGAACGGAGATGAACAGGGAGACGAGAAGGTTTCAAGAAGATATGCCGGTCATCAGATCCAGCCAAGGAAGGCGCTGGCCCTTCTAAAAAACCGGTTGTGGACGGTGAACTATGAGGAAGGACTTCAGAAAGTTTTTTACAAAGAGAACATCATTGCCACCATTCAGGCCCTATCGGACTGGTTTTCACCATCCGATATTGAAAATCCGACAATTGAAGGTGTGGAGTTTTTTGACCGCCAAAGCCATAAAGCAATCCAATTAACCCAAATCCCCAAAGTGATTTTTTCAGAGACAATGAGGGATGTTGACCTCGTTGTAAGTGTTGCCCATGCAGGCGGTGTTGATCCGGAAGCAAGCCTGACAACGATTGAAATGCGGAAAGTCATCCTTCTTGAATCGCTGCACTTAATGAAGCTGGACAATGTAAGAGCGGAAGGGAACTTTGCCCATATTTCCGGCCAGTTTGGCGATTATAATGTCCATTTGGGAAGCGGAACGGTGTTCAAGCAGGGAAAAGGAGCCATTCACATCGTTCCTGTCCATTCGCAGCACCGGGGCAGGCTGTTCCTGCCGTTTTTGGACGAAGACCCGAAGACCGCAGAAATTTTATCCAAAACAGTCCTGCTGGCGAATGATGCAAAAATCAAGGATCCTCATATTTTGGAGCAAATCAGATCATAACCCTTGTTTCGACCCAATGTTGGCGGAAGCTCGCCGCTAATTTTTAAAGCCCATATTAAACACGTCCAAAAATGAAAATAGGTGTTTGTCTATCCCAAAGTACGGGACCTTAGCATAGGATACAGCAAACAAAAGATGGAGGTGTGTTTCATGGGAGGTCCTGGTGCTGGAGGTTACGGCTCTGGATTCGCGTTAATTGTGATTCTGTTTATTCTTTTGATCATCGTAGGTGCTGGTTTTATGGGTCATGGTTTCTACTAGATCAGTATAAGCTTTTATTCGGAGGCCTGCAGGAATTTACCTGCAGGCTTTTGCATGATTTTATATTTGTACTCACAGGTAAAAGGGAGAATAGGTGGCTTTCTGAGCTTTTTATCGTTCAACACCATATCAAATGGTATAGTTAAAAGAAAAAGCGAGGTGGAGGAGATGAAAAGGTTGGCACTTTCATGGAGCGGAGGAAAGGATGGCTGTCTGGCCCTTGATGTTTTGGTGAACCAGGGTATGGAAATTGCATGCCTTCTAACTACGGTTCCTGCTGAAATCGGCAGGACATTCGGCCATGGTGAAAAAATGCAAAGCATCACGCTGCAGGCAGAGGCTCTCGGGATACCGGTGCATTTCATACAGTGCACATTTGAAGAATACACACAAAGTTTTGTCAGTGATTTAAAGAAATTGAAGGAATCTCATAGGCTCACTGGAGTCGCATTTGGAGATTTGTATTTCCAGCCACACCGGGAATGGGGCGAAAAAGTCGCATGCGAAGCAGGCCTTGAAGCAGTTTATCCATTATGGATGAAAGAAGAAGAGTCGCTGAAGGCTTTGGAAACTTTTATAAACTCGGGCTATAAATCGACTGTCATCAGGGTGCGTGAGGATGTGCTGCATGCTTCCTGGCTGGGAAGGGAGTTGAATCAGTCCTTTCTGCGCGATATCCAGAAGGAGGAGGTTTGCCCAATGGGAGAGGCGGGGGAGTACCATACCTATGTTCATGACGGGCCGCTGTTCAGGAAAAGAATCATCCTGGAGGGTCCGGAAGTTATCCAGCTGGAATCGACGAAAAAACTGGAATACAAAAAATACTCCATAGTCCCCAAACATACTAAATAAAAACAGAAAAACGAGGCTGCCTGCTTCCTGGCGGCTCTCGTTTTCTGCGGTCCTTATTCTTTTAATCTAGCAAGCTCAATGATCATCACGATGAGCATGAGCAGCTGAAGCATAACCTCAGTTTCCATGGCAGCAGCCTCCCATCCTGGATTGTTTTCAATCCTCCGGCTTCCCCACGGAACCAAGACTTACGCTTCCCCAGTACCATATATATGGTATTTGCTGCGAAATAGAACCTGATTTATCAAAACAAATCCAGGAAGCGGGCCCAAATTCCTTTCTTTTCCTCAGGCTGTTCCTCTGCTGTTTCTTCTTCGGCAACCGCAATTTTCTCTGTCTTGATGATAAATTGTACGGTATTAATGGTATCGTTGTTCTCTTCGGAAACAAACGACACTGCTTCAAAATCCGCATTTTCAAATTCAGCGATCATTTTGTCGATTTCTTTTTTCATCTGCTCGGGCAGGTCGCGGGTGGCATCATATAACTGATTGCTTCCGGTGTAAAGCTGGCTGGTGCCGCCCGCCAACTGTTTCACACCGCCTGATAGCTCGGAGATTCCCGCATCAAGGCCGGTATAGGAGTTTGCCAGCTGGCTGGTTCCTTTTGTATATTCCACGAGCCCGCTGTGAAATTGACTGTAATTCGAGGCCAGATCGGCCATTCCTTCCTGGAGCTGTACCAAGCCGCTGTCATTTCCCATGCTTTCAAGGGAGGAAGCAAGGCCGTTTGCCATATTTTCTAGATTATTCGCCATCTCACCAAGACCGCCGCTCATTTGCTGCAGTGCGGGCTGGACAGCGTCAAAGCTTTGTTTTACAGCAGCATAGTTGCCTTTGGCTGTACGGGCAGCAGAGTAGGTTTTTACCAGCTGATCGATGACCTTTGGGTCTGCACCGCTCTCGTAGAGCTTCTGGATTTGCTGTTCGGAAATTTCATATTCGGGAATGCCGGCCATCGCTTCGTTCAGCTGACCGTAGGCAGCGTTATAATTTTGTCCAAGAGAATTAAGCCCGGCGGACGTTTCCTTTAAGGCATTTGCGATTTCCGCAAGTCCGGCCTGCATTTCACCCAGTCCTCCTGTGCTGCCATTGGCTGAATTCTGGCCGAGAGCTCCATTAATCGATTTAAGAGCTTTCTCGATGGAAACGGAAGCATTAACCAGCTCACCAGAAGAGGCGCTAAGCTGGTTGATGCCATTTTTATATTGGGCGGAGCCTTTTTGCAGCTGGGCGGCTCCTTCATTCAATTGCGACACACCTGTGTTCAATTCACCGACTCCATTCCTCAGCTGCAGGATGGCATCGGAAAGGGAAACCATCTCACCCGTCATTTCATTTACATCCGGTGCGTCAATGGATAGGGTGGAGGGTACGCCTGCAATATCGATTCCAGCGAGCTCGAAATCAACTGCATCTGCTTCAAGGCTAAGTTGTGCTTCCTTCTCCGGCATTACATTAAATGTCACCTGCTTGTTCTTGCCGGCATTCGCAATCATGCCTTCTTCAGACTGTATGTTGCTGAAGAGGGCACCATCAAGAGTCAGCGATATTTGAAGCAGATAGTTTTCAAAAAAGACTGGGTCTGCGTCTCCATTGGGAGAGGTGGTAATTTTAATCTCAATATGGCCATCCTTTCCCGCGAGCTGTTCGGGGGAGATTTTCTTGCCATCCAGCTCATAGGAAACGGCAATTCTCCAAGGTAATGGGTCATCGTCCATGTTCCCCTGATAATAGAACTTTCCTTCAGGTGCCTCAAACGCCACCGTGCCATCATTTTGTTTGATTTCCGTCAGGTCTGTCAGGTTTTTTACGCTTTCATAGCGGCCATAGTCGGTAAGGGTTCCAGCTTTCTGTACGTCAAAATTGTTGACTACATAAATTTCGCGCTGAGCACCTGTTGCGCTGAGAGTCGCATAAACAACCTCATCTTTAGAAGCTATTTCCCCGGCAGACTGGACAGCACTGCTTCCGTTAGGAGCGGCACTGACAAGAAATGCTGGCAAAACAAGTACCGTCGCCATAACTCCTGGCAGCATCCATTTTCTTTTCATCATCATTTCCCCTTGTAAAAGTTTGCTTTCCAAGTTGTTTTTTCAATCCATTTATCAAACACAAGCAGCAAGGCGGGCAGGAAGAATACAACCATCACAAATGCCAGCAGGGCGCCCCGGCCCAATAGAAGCCCAATCGAAGTAACAATCGGGTTGGAGGATGTCACCCATAGGATGAATCCGACGCTGGATAAAATTGAAGCGGAAATCCCGATGGAGAATATTTTCTCATTCAAGGTTTTCCTGATTGCTTCCTTCGAGTTCATTTTCCTGCGATTCTTTTCATAATCCTCGGTAAGGAGGATGGCATAGTCGACCGTTGCAGCCAGCTGTATGGTGCTTATCAGAAGGTATCCCACATACACGAGGGAAGAATCCGTAAAGTAGGGAACCGACAAATTCATCCAAACTGCAGATTGAATCGTTAACAGCAGGACCACCGGCATTGAAATAGACTTAAAGGTTACCAGAAGGACTAGGGCGATTGAAACGACGGTTAAAAGATTGACCAACGTATTATCCTTTTGGACGGTGTTTTTAATATCGTACAATGTGACGCTTTCCCCAAGCGAGTGGAAATCTTCACCATAAAATCGTCCGGCCGCGGATTGAACTTCTTTAATCACCGAGAAAGCCTCTTCGCCTTCACTTTTGGTGTCTGTCTGCAGGATGATCCGGCTGTAATTTTCAGAGTAAAATTGCTTTGTAATCGATTCATCCAGATATTCAGGCGGAATTGCTGCATCAACGGTGTTTACATAGGAAAGGACACTGGTCACATGGTCGATTTTTTCCAATTCCTGTACCAGTTCTTCTTCCTTGGCAACGTCACCTTTGGGAACGAGCAGGACAATCGGGGTATAGCCGCCGAATTGCTCCTGGATTTTCACGAAGTCACTCCCAGCTCTTGTACTTTCAGGCTGGTCGCCGATTCCATAGGTAAAGTCCGTCCGGCTTTGTGCCAGGAAAGCAGGCAGAATCAGAATGAAGACGATCAATAAGCTGAACATCCTTGCTTTAATGACCGTGCTGCCAATTTTATTGAAGCTAGGCAGCAAGGGCTTATGCTGGGTTTTATCAATCCATTTAAAAAACATTAGCGTCAATGCCGGCAAAAAGACCATAACCGAGATGAAGCTCAATAGAATCCCTTTTACAAGGTTCACACCAAGGTCGGAACCAATTTCAAACTGCATCAGTGTCAGGGCAGTGAAGCCGAAAAAGGTGGTTGCCGCACTGGCGGTAACCGCAGGGAACGACTTTTTCATCGCCAGCTGCATCGCTTCTTCGGGATTGGACGTCTGCTTCCGGTAATCCTGGAAGCTGTGCAGCAGGAAGATGGCATAGTCCAATGAGACAGCCAGCTGCAAAATCGGGGCGACCGATTGGGTGACAAATGAAACTTCGCCAAGAAACATATTTGTTCCCATATTGATCAATATGGACACACCAATCGCGGTCAGGAAAAACACCGGCTCTGCCCAGGAAGTGGTCGATATCACCAAAATCAGGATGATGATTGGAACGAGCAGCGCTGCCGCATACATTGATTCCGTTCCGGCCATCTTCTGTGAGGTGGCGGTATTGAGCGCTTCACCGGACATGGCATTATTTTCGCCAATCAATTCGTAAATGGCATCTGTTACGGCGACTTCATCACCTTCCGCGATGCTAAACGAAAACAGGGCATTATTGTTTTTGTAGTATGATTCCAAGGCTTCCTCGTCAGCCATTTCAAGCGGAGTTTTGATATCCATCGCATCATCAAGCCAGATGACATCAGACACTCCTTCAATGGCTTCGAGCTTTTCCTTGAAAACAAGGGCTTCCTGAATGGTCACGTCATGGATCATGACTCTGGTATTTGGCACAGAGCCGGAAAACTCGTGGTCCATGATTTCAATGGCCTTTGTGGAGGGAGCATCCTCTGGCAGATAATCCACCATATTATAGTTGACCGACACCGTAAACTGAGCGAACACGCTGACAAAGGCAATCACCAAAAAGGCGACCACGATTGGCTTTTTATATTTAATGATTTTTGATGCCCATTCCACTAACATTCTCCTCTCTTGCATCGTCAGAATTTCGACTTTATTATTATATAGACACCGTGTTGGCTATACAACAAACAGTTTTTCGCTTTCCGTATGTTGCCCAACAGATTTGCGGGATGTGTTGGATAACGGGCAAAAAACTAGAGTTGGATGTCACAAATTCAGATTTTCTAAAGCAGCAAAAGGGTGAAAAGAGAAAGGCAAAGGAGTGGGGCAGGTGAACACGAAAATGGACCGGCGCAAGAAGTATACCCGGATGGTGCTGAAGGACAGCCTGATGCAGCTGCTGAAAGAAAAACCTATTTCTGCCATTACGGTTAAAGAGCTTTGCGAGCTGGCAGATATAAACCGATCCACATTTTATTCGCACTACGGAGATCACTATGATCTTCTTTCCAAAATTGAAGAAGAAATCATTGAGGATATGCAGGAAAAGCTGCAGATGTTCAATATGTGGACAGAAGAACTGATTCCGATTGAAATGATTCTTGAGTATATTGTCGATAAAAAGGATGTTTTTCTGGTTCTTTTAAAGGAAAATGGCGAAAATAACCTCCATAAGAGGGTACGTAACCTGGCTCATGGTTTTCTGGTGAATCACTTAATGAGGATGCATAGCATTGAAAAAGATAAAATAGAGTATTTGAGTATGTTTATCGTGAGCGGGAGCATCCAAATGATCATTAGCTGGCTGGATCGCGGCATGGATAAGTCCGAGAAGGAGCTGGCCGGGATGATTAATACATTCGCCAATAAGGGGCTTTTAGGCGTGGAAAGTTTATAAAAGTGAGGATAGAGTGGTGGATGGAAAGAGATTGTTTTAGCATAATAATGTTATGTTAACTTGTGGGTTCTATAGAGCGTGGAGGGTACGATGGCCAGGATGGTTAGTATATGGTTAAAAGATGATCTAAAATGTGAAGAAATTTTAGTGGTGATGCTGAGTGCGAACGGATCAAAGTAAACAAATCAATAATTTTATTAATGCTTAAAAAATGTCACTGAGTTTTTGGAGTTGGGATTGCTGACAGAAAAACAAATGATTATATTAATGACAATGATTATATTAATGGCTGAAAAAGGATTTGGTTTATAATTTTAAATTCCTGTCTCACTATCACGAGTATACTTAGGTTGTGAGACAGGAATTTAAAACGTTTATTCAATTTCCTAAAATATATATTATGTTCGGGGCGTAGATTTAGTGTTAAAGGTGGTTACTCCACCCGGTGCTTATACCCTTCCTTTTTTGCCATATCAACATCAATAAAGTTCGTGCTGTACTCAATGACGTCGTTGATAAATAATTGGTTATTCTTGGCGAACTTCTTTACCTCTTCAAGAAGCTCCTGATCATAGGTGGTTTTATATTGAACCCGATCTTTTGGTCTAGCTTCTTTATTAAATGTAATAACTCCTTGTTCCAATATATTTTGCAGGCCAGTTTCGAGTAAGTAATTAATTCGCGTGTCATATTCATCAGCAACCTTCTGCAATTCGTTGAGCAATGACTTGCTGATGTTGGTTCTAAATTTCACTCTAGAATCATCTGTGACTGCCACTAATCGGCCGTTCATTTTTTTCCACATAAATAACTCTCCAATCTTATAGTTTAGATGGATAATACATGCTGAACCATATAATCCTTTTTGTATTGTATAAAATTAGTCTCAGCGTCTTTATAGATTATTTCTGCGAGCTTAGGGAGTTCTGTTTTACCTTTTACCCAAACACGATAAATTGAATTTCCAGCCTGGCTCATTTCTATAGTAATCTCAGACCTTAGATTCCATGACTGGAAAACAGCTAACAACCCTTCAGCAAACAAAGCGCTGCCGGTTGTGACGTTCATAACATAGCCTCTTTTTTGTACCCAGCCATCTCCATCGATGACACCTCTGATAAATGAGGGCAAAAACTCAAGTGGTACTTTTGGAAAAGGAACGATTAACGATTTCCTTGCTGTAACGCCCAGTTCAACCAGATCTTTTTTTATTTCCTTTGAATTAATCAGTAATGTTGGCGTTTTTTGGGTACGTCCTCCTTTGGATAATACATAGTCTGCATTCATATAACCAGCTACCAGCTGGAGAATTCTTTCGTCTTTCTGTGAAAGTGTAACACAATGATTTTGTTTATGTACCGTTCCATCCGTAATCATAAGGCCCAGCACCCATGCCATTTCATGCGACCAGGTTTTAAAAAAGTCTTCATTCACCCTATGCTTCCTGGGCTGCCCCGACCCTTTTTTCCGGTTCATTTCGATGCCATGCTTGTACATAATATTGCGAATGGCTCTGTCTGATAAACCGACGACCGGAGTGATTTCTTTAAAAGGCCTTCCGCTTTTATATAATTGAATAATTTGTTCGTCTGTAATCCAGGGTTTCTTGCCATAGCTTCTTCCCTCCTTACCGATTTCCTTGCTTATTTTAATTATAGAACAAATGTTCTGTTCCCGCAATTTTCAGCATTTGCTTTCCTATTTAAACAAGATTTAACAGTGTCTATGTAACATTCATACATATCCACTCGCCCGTTTCATCACAATATAAAAGGAGGTGTGTCGAATATGGACCGAAAATATCAGGTTACCTTTTTATCGCTTGCCACAGTCACAGCCATGATCTTGCTGCCTTTCGCCATTGTGAAACGGCCGCTAAAGGATTGGATTATTGTTTATCTTGTAAGCGTGATTGGCAACTCTTTTGCAGACAGATTCCTTGTATCCAAGGGATATTTAAAATACAAAATAAGGCCTTTTAACAACAAATTCATGATCCATGTTCCTTTTGATTATCTACAATATCCCTTAATGCTGCTGTATTACAATCAATGGACACTGAACAGCAGACCAAGCGGTATCTTCCTGAAGCTCTTTCCTTTTATCATCCCTCAGGTTTTGATTGAGATGTTGGCCGAAAAAAAGACCGACCTGATTACCTGGAAAAAAGGATGGACATGGTATCATTCGTTCTTAAGTTTAATGACCAAAATGCTGGTGTGCAGGTTGGTTATAGCAGTTATCAGGAAGATGAATACCAAGGAATTGTCAATAACCTAAAAAAGGAACAATACTAGTTCCTTTTTTAGGTTGATAGCTTTTATTTTTGGGAAGCTGTACGTTAAAACCCCTTAAGAGGGTCGACCTTGTTTGTGAGCTGCTTGCCAGCTTCCACGTTTCTAAGCGTCTCGATGAAGCAGTCCACTCCTTCTTCTGGTGTTGTAACGGCGGATATATGAGGTGTAATGGACACATTTGGATGTTCCCACAATTTGTTTTCTGCTGGAAGCGGCTCCTTGGCAAAAACATCAAGGACAGCAAATCGAACTTTTTCCTCGTCAAGGGCCTGAAGAAGTGCATCCTCGTTAACGGTTGCTCCCCGCCCCACATTGATAAAGCCAGCTCCCTTTAAGTGTCCAAATATACGGGTGGCGAATAAATGTTCGGTCCTCTCCGTCAACGGCAAAGTGTTTATGAGATAATCCATTTCTTTCAGCTTGGAAAAATGGGTTTCAATCGTCATGACCTCTTTGAAGAACGCCTTTTCCTTCCCGCTCAGTGATACTCCATACACCTCAACGCCCAAATAAGTCAGGACTTCTGCCGCTTTTTGGCCAATCTCCCCTGTGCCATATATTATGACTTTCTGCTGATTTAACAGTTTAGGGGTCATTGGCTGCCACTTTTTCCTTTCCTGCATCTGTTGGAATTCCTGATGATACTGTAAGTCTTTTAAAAGATAGCTTAAACAATACTCTGCAATCCGCTGTCCAAAAGAACACACTGTTCTCGTTAACAATACTTCTCCTGGCCATTCTTTCTTAAATAAAAACTTGTCGACACCTGCACCAAGCGAGTGAACCCATTTTACCTGGCTAAGATCGAATGTCTTTTTTAAATTAAACGCTGCCAGGGCGTCGGCCCAGTCCAGATCCTCCTGTGTCAAATCATCTTCATGGACATAGCGGAAATTATTATGTAGTTTTCTGGGATCAATTAACTGTTGGATTTCTTTATACATCGGACTGGCCACAACAATGTTTTGTATTTTCATTTAGTTTACACCTCTCCACCTTTGGTACCTTAAATTATACCTGAAAAAATGGCCCCAATAAAAAACAGCCAGTTTGTTGGCTGTTTTTTATGTTCGATTATCGAATTGTACCTGTTATACCGTCATCGCCTACAATACCCTGGCCGATTCTTGGGATATCAGTGATTCTTTTCTCCTTGTTTTCCTTTTTAAACCCTTGCTCTGTCGTACCCGTTGACATGAGCGGCTGCTTCGTAATGCTAGTCAATTCTTCCTTTGTCACTGTGTTGCCCTCCTTTATTGTCACTTGTATTATCTGCTGATTGATGTCGGCTATACATGCGGTTATTAGCATTCTGCAAGGATGGTTCAGCGACTATCTATCGACCAGCCCTGCTCCTCTTTGCAAAAAGTTTTCCCTTATCTCCCCGGGCACTAGGCTGCCTCCTGTGGCCCACACAACATGAACAGCCTGATTGGTGCCTGGACCTTTTGACGCTGAGCTGGTCATAACAGGTCCTTTCATCCCGGCTAGCGCAGACGGTTCTAGGAAGATGTTTTCCGACGTTGAGAGGCTATATAAAAGTCGGAAAAGTTCTTCATCCGTAATGGTATATATTCCCGAAAGCAATTCTTCCATAATCGTGCCGACAAAAGCGGAAGGTGTGCCTACTGCCAGTCCATCGGCCTCAGTCTTGTTGTCCAATCCAAAAACCTGAACAGAAACATGATTGTGAAGCTTTGTTGCCAATCCGACAAGCATGGCCGGTGATGAGGTTGGCTCCGCGAAAAAACAGTGGACGTCAGCACCAAAGACACTTTTCAGTCCGAAGGTAATTCCTCCAGGTCCGCCGCCGACGCCGCATGGCAGGTAAACAAACAACGGCTGTCCGGAATGGATCTCAATTCCTTTTTCGTCTAGCTGGGTTTTTAATTCATTCGCGGCTGCGGCATAACCGGCAAATAAAAGCTGCGAGTTTTCGTCATCGACAAAATAAGACTGTTTGTCTGCTTCACTTTCCTTTCGCGCAGCTTCGACGGCAAGGGTATAATCGGAAGCATGCTCAACAACTTTGACCCCATGCTGCCTTAGGAGGTTTTTCTTCCACTCTTTGGCATCCGCAGACATATGGACAGCCACCTGGAATCCTAATGCTGTACCAATCATCCCTATGCTTAAGCCTAAATTTCCGGTAGAGCCGACAGCAATGGTGTACTGACGAAACAGTTGTTTAGCCTTATCACTGAGCAATTGCATATAATTTTCCTGATTACTGTTCAGTAAGCCATGCGTTAAAGCGAGATGTTCGGCAAATGCAAACACCTCGTGGAAACCGCCGCGCGCTTTTATTGATCCTGCCACAGGCAGTTGATCGTCCCTTTTCAGCAGAAGCGGGTCTCCAATATTTACGGAATACTTCTTTTCAAGTTCCTTCTTCATCTGTGGAATTTCGGATAGCGGGGATTGGAGATCTCCCTCTATTTCTGGAAATAAGACTCTTAGCAAAGGTAAAAAGTTTTTAAATCGATTTTGTGCATCAATGATGATTTGAGTGTTTAAGTCGTGGACCGGAAAATCAGGCTTAGCCTTATAATCCGGATTCAACCATAAGACGGATTTTTGGTCCATGACACTCCTCAAAATTGGCTGTTTTTTTACATGTTCACCAACATCAATTCTTTTCTCCACTTCAACTTCCCCTTTTCTTTTTAGGAATGGCGTTATATAGCTAAATATTCTGCCATTATACCATAGGGGTACCGATTGGGATGAATTCCAAGGACATAAATGGATGAGACATCAAGTTCTTTCATTCTTTCCCCATCGTTCATAAAGCATTTCAATCTCTTGGCTATGGGTGATCCCCTCGTCATCCGGTGTCTCAAGAATAAATGGGATTTCTTTTAACAGCGGCACTCTGACCAGCTGCTCGAGTTCGAGCTCTTTTATATGGCCGCTATTGAAAATATTGGCATGACGGTCTTTTTTCGAACCTGTTGGATATTTGGAGTTATTGAGATGTACAGCCTTCAGGTGGGTCCAATACCCCAAATCTTCTCCTTTAGAAACGATTTCTCCGGTATTTCGCCCATCCCATAGTCCGCTGGCAAAGGCGTGGCAAGTATCAAAGCAAAAGCCGATTTTTTCTGGCTCATCGCATAAACTCCGGATTTGTACCATTTCTTCAAACGTAATTCCCAATGCACCCTTTGTACCTGCGTTGTTCTCCAGCAGGATCAGGCTGTCACCATCCCATTGGCTCAGCACGGTGTTCAGCATCTCAATCATCAGATGATAGCTGGCAAGCGGGTCGCTTGAGCTGATCTGACTGCCAAAATGGACGACAACTCCAACCGAGCCGCAAGCCTGTGTGATTTCCAGGTCATTCAGCAGCGAGTTGATCGTCATCTCCTTTTTGTCATCCGGCGGAGTGAGGCTGGTTGAGTAAGGGGTATGGGCAACGGTTAAAATGCCATGCTCCCGGCAAAATTGTTTGCAGCTTTCGGCATCTTGGCGGTCAAAGGCTTTTACCGAAAGGCTGCGCGGGTTCTTCGGAAAATACTGAAAAGCAGCTGCCCCATTACTTGCTGCCCGTTTTGCTGCGCCATAATATCCGTTACGTATGCTAACATGGCTTCCGAATTTCATGATGTCTACCTTCCTAAAAAGTTTAGTATTTAGGATGAGTTGAGAAGACGGCAGCTATACAAAAAAAGAATGGAGCCCAAAAAGGGACCCATTCTTAACCTCAATTATGGAAGATTAATATCCAGCGATTCTACCTCTTTGCCATCCACTACGATTCTGCCAGACTGGATGCTAAAGTCTTTTTTCAGAAAGATAGGCTCATAATCAGGATAGGTCTCGATCGAAAGTATTTGGTAGTCGCCGTCATCAAGGCGGAAGCGGTAGGTTCCATCCTCGTGAATCCAGCTGGATTGGTAACTGTTATATTCCTCATTGGATGAAATTACGTTAACATTTCCCTCTGCCAATGTCTGGCCATTTCTGGTGACGATTCCGTACAGGGTGACAGGAGGAACTACAAAGTCAAGTGAGTCTGCTGGTACCCCATTTACATACAGGCTGCCGTCCTGGATGCTGAATTCAGTGTTAGGGGCAAATTGCGTGCCGTCAAACAAGAATATGTGCTCAATCATATAATCACCATCAGGAAGTCGGAAGCTGAACTTGCCGTCTTCATTTGTTACTCCCCAAACTGAAACAGGGTAATCCGCTTTGTTGATTTCCATGATCGACAATTCGCCCATAACTGGATTTCCTTCTTCAGACAGAGTTCCTGTCAAGGTAACACCCGGAAGAGAAATCTGAAGGGATTCAAGAAACTCTCCCCCTGAAAAAAGCTTGCCATCCTTAATCGAAAAAGACATATTGATGAAAGTGCTGCTGCCTTCTTCCATTAAATAAATGGTTTCAACATTATAATCGCCATCCGCGAGTCTCATAGAGAAGCTGCCGTCTTCCCGAATCGATTTCCAGTAATAATGGTTCCGGTCCGCAGAGGAAATTTCCATTTCTCCGCCGTTAATTGGCTGGCCTCCATCAAGCACAATTCCCTGAAGTGTGACAGGCGGAACTTGCACCTCCAGTAGGCTAAGCCGCTTCCCATCGACATAAAGTTTACCGCCAACTATTTCGAATTCAGTCGAAAGGCTGAAATCTTCACCATCTTCGAATAGGAAACCGCCTGCAATCTTGTATTTGCCATCGCTTAAACGCATAGAGAAGCTGCCATTTTCATCTGTCCAGGCATCATATGAATCGTAGTATCCTTCTTCACTCATTTTCTCTACATATACGGTGCCTTCGAGACTCGTTCCTCCATCCACCAGTTTTCCGTTGAAGGTAACAGGCGGAAGTGCAACAGTCAATGACTTGATAGCTTTGCCTTCATGTACGATTTTGCCACCGGCAATTTCAAATGGAATATTAATATAGGTGCTCCGGTTTGCTTCATCAACCGAAAAGATTGTATAGCTGCCATCTGGCAAACGGTACTGGAAATTGCCGTTTTTATCTGCAGAAACATACGAGTGAATATATTCCCCGTCTGCACTTTCGCCTTCAATATTTAGGCCAGCATTGCCAACTGGCTTCTTTCCGTCAAGGAGAGTACCTTTTAAGGTTAGTTCAGGAACCTTAAAAGCCAAGTGTGCAACTTCCTTGCCATTCACAAATATTTTACCGTCTTCGACAGTGAATTTGACAACTTGCCAAGCTTCGAATGTATCATGATAGATGCTGAGTGCATAAGCACCATCATTCAGTTCTCTGAGAGCAAATTCGCCCTTTTTACTGGTTGTTGCGTATTGGATGAACTCAGTGTCCCACTCTTCATCGCTGAGAAGTTTTTCAAGAACAATTCCAGCATCCGAGAGCGGATTGCTGCTGTCTGATGCTTTTCCTGTGTAGGCACTTACAGGCAGGGAAATGTTTAATGCCCCCAGTTTTTCGCCTTCAACTACAACTGCTTTACCTTCCACAGAAAAAAACATTTCATAGCGGTAAAACCCACCATCTGTCTCGATTCCATGTACATAGTATTCACCATCAGGAAGGGAGGCGGAAAATTGTCCGTTCCTATTGGAGGAAACGGTATATATCTTTTCCTCGTAATCACCCGTGAGTTTCGAAAGAATCAGAGTTCCCTTAAGTCCCTTGTCTCCTTCGGTCAATGTACCGCTAAGGTTGAACGACGATTTTTGCTTTCCTTTCGATTTTTCTTTCTTCAAGATGGTAATTTCTTTGTTTTTGCTCGCCACTTTTCCGCCTGAAACAGAAAAACTCGTATTCGTGCTATGCCAGGTATTTTCCTTGCTTTTCAGTCCCTTGATGGCATAGGCACCATCCGCCAGGCTTGTTTTGAAGCTGCCTCGAGAATCAGTAACGACAAATTTTACATCACTATTTCGACCCTTCTCACTGATCAGCAAAGGGGTATTTTTTAGTACTAGTGGGCCGTCTTTGACGGTAGCTTCGAAACCCTTTCCCTTATTGCCTTTTTCCCCCTTCATTTCATGAGCTGCAGCAGGCTGGATGCCTCCAAGCAGACTGCTTGCGACAAAAGCAATCAAAAAAAACATGTAAAGCAGCTTTTTCCCCATTTTTTTCCCCCCGTGTTATTTATTTGGGCTCTTTCAAAGCCATAATAACTATTCGCCGGGCATAATCTCTTCTCCTTTACAATTTCTGGATGTCGAAAATTATTTGTTTCGACTATTTTCTTCAAAAGAAAAACCGCTTTTTTAAAGCGGTTTTTGGGAGGGGTATTTTATCTGCATACAAGTTTTTGTGAGACAATATCCGAGAATATTTCCATTCCTTCCGTTCTGGCAACATGAATGACATCTTCAAATCTGCTGCTTTTTGGCAAGAGTGCCGAAAGGAGATTCTCCTTTTCCAGTACATATTCTGGTTGAAAGATTACGTCTTTTTCGCCATCAAAAATAGCTGCATAAAAAATGCCGGATTCCACCAAATCCTGAAAGAAATGACTTCCATACGAAAGCTCCGGCATCAAGCCGCCTTGTGAAGAGGCCACTTCACAGATGACACTCATATGGGATAGTTCCGAAAAGTGGACAGGAACTCCAAGGGATGGTGTGGTGGTCCCCCATCTTCCCGGACCAATCAGAAGAACATTCTCCCCTTTTAGTTCGGAATTCAATTTGCCGATTTGCCGGGCGATGCTGTATTTTCGCTGCTCACTGCTTTCCAAATAGGTTTGCGTATTGACAAAGACAACATAATGGATAGGCAGACGGACATTTCCGCCCATAAAATGGCCATTGGCGGCAAAGAAGCAGCTGTCCCCTGCTTTAATTTCCGGCAATTGTACCGGTTTTCCAAGTCCTCTGGTCTGAAGAGGGCGGCATTGAAGGAGGTTGATTTTATAGTGATCCTCATCATTGAAATTGGCACAGAATTCGATATCGACAGGATAGTCATACACCTGTGACAGGACCCGCAGAATATCTTTCATTAACGCAGTAAAGCTTGTATCCTTCAAAAGCCTTTGAAAAGTAAGGATATAGGGTACTTCTCCGTCTGCATAGCCTAGCTCGCGCAGGCGCGCAGCACCTGCATGGTCCATGTTCGCAAACAAGCCTTTATCCGCCTTCAAATCCTGGCGGAAGAGAACCTGGACATTTTGGCTGGTCAAAGCATTCCCATTCAGGTCAAGAACATCGGCATCATGCTGGCTAAACTTCTTTTCATCCTCAAGGTTCATAAGCGGCGAGCGCAATGGATCATCAAGCGTGATAATTTTGGCGTAATCCTTCACGGTTCTGTCGACTGCCCTCGTCCCAAGACCGAACACAAGCCGCAGCATACCGGCATCCATATCGATGCTTTGATCCCACACATACAGGTTGGATGAGTTCCCAACACCTGCGATATGCGGAAAGAAAGACTGGCCATACTGGTCACCTGATACGCGCTGAATCAAAATCGCCATCTGTTCGTCTTTTTCGAACAGTCCCCGGTCCATTCGATACCTGAGGGCATCCTCATTCATCGTGCTTGCATAAACTGTCCGGATGGCCTGCTCAAAGGCTGTATAACGCTCCTCGGGTGTTCCCTGGTTGGCACAGAATACACTTTCATACTTTCCGGCAAAGGCATTGCCGAAATTATCTTCAAGGAGGGAACTTGAGCGGACAATGATTGGAGATTGGCCAAAATACTCCAGCACCTGGACAAATTGCTCTTTAATGTTGTCAGGAAATCTTCCTCTAAGGAGGTTTTCCCTCAATTCAGAGGCATAGCGAAAATATCCTTCCTTTGTTTTTTGCTTGACTCTCAGTTTCCACCACCCGTTTTGAACAATATAGGTGTAAAAGACATCGGAGCCCAGATAAAAGGAGTCATGTGGTTCTAGATAGGGAATGAAACGGCCTTCTTCCTCCTGCTCGAGTATTTTGCGGGCAAGAAGCATGCCGACGCTTTTTCCTCCAATAAATCCTGACCCTATCTCCCTTGATGCAATCATTAAAATATCGCTCAGGGAGAAAAAGCTGTTGCATAACTCAAGCATTCTTGATTCATGGCCGATCAGCAAAGTCATCAGCAGCTTTTTGGTTTTTTCCTGTTCATCCTTATCATGTGTTAATGCTTCCCGGGCCTGGTTGAAGATGACAGTCCAGTAATCCAGGCGTTCTTCACTCCGACGCAGTGTTGAAAACAGCTGTGCTATTTCGGAACTTGCCGAGATGCAGACAGCTTCCTGCCCGAAGATGTAATGTGGGAAAAACATGGTTGGCGAGTATCGGTCTGCTGCCTTAAGCGGGTGTATGTAGAATTTATCATTCACTTCATATAAATCTAGCAACAGCTGGGTTGTTTCCCGTATCCCTGCGATGGTGCTGTAGGTATGGACGTTCCTGTGGATGGCAAAATAGGCGATGGTATCAAGTTCATAGAGGAACGGGCATGATACTTTAAAAAAGTTGCCGATCATCAGGTCGGAATGCCAATGTTTCAACAATTCTGTCAGGCAATCAAATACATAAAAGGTTTTGCGGCCTTCCTGCTCGATAAGGCTGTGAACTTCGGTAGCAAAACTTTCAAAGCCTTTTCCCGCGTCAAGATGGCAGATTTTAATATTTTCCTTGTTAGGGATTACAGGTTCATGGCTCCCAAAGCGTACATAGACAATCTTCCTATTGTCCCTTAGTGCCTGGTCGACATAAGGCTGGACCATTTTTTTATAATGCTCTAAAGAATCTACCTGCCAGACGACATTGTCACCAAGGCGGAGCATGTCAATCACTTTGTCAAAACCGCTGATTCCTGTACTAGCTTTGTCATGGCGGTCCATCTTCGCTTTTCCCCCCTTTTCATAATAAAAACTAAGTTTTCTGTATTTATTTATTTTACCTTTCAAATGCTTTTTGTTCAAAGATACACTGTAATATCCATAAAAAAACACCCGGGTTTGCACACCGGGCGGGAATTAAGAACGAAACAAATTATTTTACAATAGTATGATTACGTGCCTAATTTCAATTCTGCAGTTACTCACTAAATAACGTCTTTTTCCTCCACCTTCCCCAAAAATAATAGGCTGAAGCAAACAGGCTGCTGAGGATGAAGCTTATGCCCATTCCGATGGCGATTCCGTTATCACCAAAATAGGTAGAACATAGATAGGTAAGCGGATAGCGAAGCACCCAGAAAGACACAATGTTCAGCACCAGCACTGGATACATGGCACCAGCTCCTCTGACGATGCCGTTCAATATGAAGTTCAAGCCGATGATTGGATAAAAGAAGGCTATGATTCTTAAATAATCCTTTCCAAATGCAACTGCTTCAGGCTCCTGGATAAACAACCTGATAAAGTACTCCGCAAAAAAGAAAATAATGAAGGCAACCACCAGCATAATGACGAAATTATAGAGAGAGCCATAAAGTGCCAGCTGCCTGACCCGGTCCCAGCGATTACCGCCAATGTTTTGGCCTGCCATGCTATTGACGGCAGTGCCAAGAGCGGTTGCGGGCAAGAGAATCAGGCTGTCAATCCGCTGTGAGGCTCCAAATCCGGCCACAACATTTCCGCCAAATGAGTTGACAACACTCATGATGGCGGTCACCCCGGCAAAAATGACAGTCATCTGCAAACCGGAAGGAATTCCGAGCCTTAGAAATTGCCTTACCTCATCAGCCCGTGGCAGATGTGGAATTGTAAATGGCACGAGCCTTTTTCTGATTGTATAAAGAACTCCCAGGACAAATGCCAATCCCTGTGATAAAACGGTAGCATAAGCGGCACCTTGCACTCCCCAGCCGAACACTGAAATAAACAGAGGGTCAAGCACTGTATTCAGCAGGACGGCTGCAAACACAAACTTCAACGGTGTTTTGCTGTCCCCCAGAGCTCTGAGTATGGTGCCGATAAAATTATAGCCGAACAGGAAGAGGATGCCGATAAAATTGATTCGCAAGTACAGATTGGCTTCACGAAGCATTTCCGCCGGTGTGTTAAGCATGAGCAGGAGCTGCTCGGAAAGTAGGAAACCGGCGATTCCAACCAAAATAGATAAGGAGAACAATAGAACAACAAAGGCATTCACATAGGACACAATCCCCTGCTCGTCGCCTTTTCCCCGCTGCTGCGCGAGGATCGTCAGTGTCGCATTGTTGATTCCCAGGATGAAAGACAGAACCGTAACAAGGATCGTCCCCGATATCGTCACGGCTCCCAGAGCATTGGCACCAAGAAGATTGCCAACCCATAGACTGTCAATCAATTGGTAGGACACCTGAAGGAGATTCGTTAACAAGATGGGTCCAGAAAAAAACAGCAGCTGTTTCAGGATGGATCCTTGCGTAAAATCATATTGCTGCATGAAATTTATTCCTCGTAAATCATTTTCCTTGTCATACCGCCGTCGACTACAAGGTTGATGCCATTGACAAAGTTGTTTTCCCGGGCTGTAAGGTAAAGGCATGCCCTGGCAATGTCATCCGGTCTGCCGACTCTGTTGGAGAAGTGCTGCCTGTGGTCGACATCTCTCAGGCTTGCGTAATCTCCCGTTTCAATCCAGCCTGGGGAAATGCAGTTTACTGCAATTCCATCTTGTGCAAACGATGCTGCCAGTGCGTGGGTGATTCCTGTGATTCCGCCCTTTGAAGCCGCATATGCTTCGGAATTTGGTTCTGACATAATAGCCCGGGTCGAAGCGATATTGACGATGGCTCCTCCATTCTCATTTTTGCGCATATATTTCGCCGCCTCGCGCGAACCTAGGAACACACTGCGCAAATTGGTGAAGATCACATCATCCCACTCATCAATCGTTACATCATAGGGAGATTTAAATAAGCCTTTTCCGGCATTATTGATCAGAATGTCAATCCTTCCATATGTATCGTAAGCGGTTTTCATCAGATTTTTAATATCCTCTTCCCGCCTGACATCGGTTGGGACAAACATTGCTTCCCCGCCATTATCTTTAATCAATTCAGTGACTTGTGTGCCATTTTCTTTATCATAATCCGCTACTACAACTATTGCTCCCTTTTCAGCGTACATGGCAGCGATTCCTTGTCCAATTCCATTGGCGGCTCCGGTGACAATCACCACTTGTTTCTCGAAATTCATTTTCATTCACCTTCATTCCTTTACGTATTACATATACAATACCACATCATTTTTGGCACTTTAAAAGGATAAGCATAAGAAAAGAGCAGGATAGTCTGCTCTTTACTTTTTGATTCTTTGGTTGACTTCATCCAGTACCTGTAAAACCTTCCCCGAAGTGCTGGCTCCATAATAATCATTCATTTGTCGCTTGCCGCTCTCGAGTCCCTGGATAATCGCCTGCAGTTCATCCGTAATGTCTTCCTGGATTTCTCCCGCCTGGATCATTTGTTTTAGCTCTGCGGCCATTTGACTTGCTATATCCATAATCTCCTCCATCAAATTGGTTTGACGAGCTTATTTCAATCGTTTCCCAGCATCCGGCGATAAGTTGGGATCACCTTGGCCGATGATTGGAAAAGCTTTGTTATGCTTGCCTTTTTGTTTATTGATGTGTTCATTTTTGGCTTTCACGATTTCACCTCTTTAAGCACACTTTTATAAAAGGATCAGCCCATCCCGGGCTGCCGGCTTTTCAGCTGCTTTTCAATGATATCGTCACGTTCTCCGCCGTCGGCAAGCTCCTCCGAGAATGCATGTTCATTGAGACCTTTTTTGCCTACGAGCCTTGAAGAGCGGATTGTGACAGGGTCCAAATTATTATTCGGAGCGCCTTGTTCATTCCAGTCACTCATTTGGTTTCCTCCTTGCTTATTACTTAGCTTGGATCATTTTCGTCCAATGACAAGGTAGTCACTTCTGTATACTCGCCTTTATTCAATTCCGTCTGTGTGGCACTCTGTGTCAGTTCTTCCTGATCGTCCATTCCGGGAGCCATGGTCGCTTCCGTCTGATGTTTATCCTGATTGTCTTTCATGCCTGAACAGCCCCTTTCATGGTATACCCTTCTCTATAAAAGTCAGAATTATACAGGAAAACCCAATATGTTTCCTGCTAAAAGCAAAAAAGACAACATCCTTTTAAAGGATATTGTCCTTGCCTCCTATTTCCACGGAATGAGCCTGCGCTCAAGCCACTGAAGCCCTCTGTTGAACAGCAGGCCAAGCAGTGAAAGCAGGAGAACTCCAGCCATCAACTTTGTGGTAATCATCAAATTGCCGTAATGCAGCACCATTGCCCCAATGCCATACTGGGCAGCAATCATTTCTGCAGATACTAACAGAAGTAAAGCTGTACCTGCAGCAAGCTTTAGACCTGCAAAAATGGTTGGCAGCGCCCCTGGAAGAATGACCTTGCGGATGACATTCAAATGATTAGACCCAAACGTAACAGCAGCTTTTATTAGTATCGGGTCAACATTTTTCACTCCTGAAAAGGTGTTAATCAGCACTGGAAAAAATACACCAAGGGCGATGATCGCGACCTTTGGCATTTCACCGATTCCAAACCACAAGATGATCAAAGGCAGTAAAGCGATTTTCGGTATCGGATAAATCGAATATACGATAGGTGTGAAAATGGCATCTGCCCATTTTGAAAAGCCAAGGATAAGGCCGACAGTAATTCCCAGCACAGTTCCTATTGCATAGCCTCCGAGAATTCTTGTCAGGCTGGCCATCAAATGCCGAAACAGTTCACCGCTGCTGATCATCTGCCATCCGTCGGCAACGATTGCCGTAGGGGCCGGCAGGAAAAGCGGCGGGACGATGTTTAATCTGCAAATTAGCTCCCAAATGAGCAGCAGCCCAGTTATTCCTAAAACGGGTATATAAGGGGGCACTTTTTGATCCAAAAATGCCACCCTGTTTTTAATTACTTGTTTTACAGCAGCCATTGCTTACGCCTCCTTTAGAGCTTCTTCGGCGTCATGGCGGATTAGGCTCCAAATTTCTTGGGAGTATCGTTCAAATTGACTCCGGTATTTTTCCTGGTCACGGCCCATTTTCGGCAATTCGATTTTGATGATTTTTTTGATATGACCAGGGTGTCGGGATAACACAATGACCCGATCGGCAAGATAAACGGCTTCCTGGATGTTATGTGTTACATACAACGTACTTAGCCGGGTGCGGTCCCAGATTGTGAGCAGCTCTTCCTGCATAATCGTCCTGGTCTGGGCATCGAGTGCAGAGAACGGTTCGTCCATTAACAATAAGTCTGGTTCTACAGCAAGCGCCCTCGCAATTCCGGCTCTCTGTTTCATTCCCCCGGAAAGCTGTTTTGGAAAGGCCTTTTCAAAACCGGTCAAGCCTACCATGTCGATATAATGCTTACCCTTTACCTTCTGCTCCTGCTTGCTCGCACCGCTCTCTTCAAGTCCGTAAATTACATTTTCATATACATTGCGCCATGGAAGTAAGGCAATTTCCTGGAACACAATTCCCAACTTCGGATTTTTTTGTTCTTTCCCTTCAAAGTAGACCTCACCTTTGCTTGGGGATAGCAATCCCCCGACAATATTCAGCAAGGTCGATTTGCCGCATCCGCTTGGCCCGACAAGAACAACAAATTCTTGTTCTTCAATACTGAAGTTGATATTTTCAAGGGCGGTTACTTCCCTTTTCTTTGAATCAATGAATGTTTTCTCGACATTATCAACTACTACCCTCATGATGTCACTTCCCTAATTGTTCAATGCTTCCTTAAGAAACTCCGTATTTACGATTTGGTCCGCATCAATCGCTTTATCAATCAACTTTTCCTTTGCATACCAGTCAATTTGGGTTTGGATGTCTTCCTCCAGCAGGTTGCCGTCACGGTCCATGTATGGAAGCCCTTTTTTAATTAGTTCGGGATCCTGGTCTGTGTATTTGGCGATGATGTCAATGACTTCTTCATAATTTTCGCCCGGGACTGCCTGTCCGTCCTTTTGGGTCAGTACAGCATCATGGTAGTATTGACTGGCCTTTGCATAGGCTTTCATGAAAGAGACTGCGGTGTCCCTGTTTTCGGCAAACTTAGGAGAGAAAAAGATTCCTGAAGTTTGATAATCCATTTCATCTCCCACCTGGGTAATGACCCTGCCATACCCTTCTGAAACAGCTGTAGAGATATTTGGTTCGTTTAGTATAACCGCATCGACTTGCTGACTGCTCAATGCTTCCATAAGACCTTTGATGCTGTTGAGCGGCACAAGCTGAACATCTGACAGGCTCATCCCATGGTTCTCAAGGATCCTCCCTGCCATATAGTGGAAGGTGGATCCTGTTTGCGTAATCCCAATCCGTTTTCCTTTTAGTTCTTCTGGTTTCGTGACCTCCGAATCATTATGTACCAATAGGGCAGATGAAGAATATCCTTTCTGCTCTCTTCCTTTGTCTGCAACAATCCACAATTGCTGACCGCCTGCCACCATATTATACAGGCTGGCTGTAATCCCGGTAGCACCAACATCGACACTGCCGCCTGCAGTAGCTACTGCAATCGGCTGGGCTGCCTCAAACCATTTTGCATTCGCCTGGATATTTTCTTCTTCAAAGAACCCTTTCTCGATAGCTATGAATAGCGGTGCCGAGCTTGTGAGCTTCAGCATGCCGATATCAACAGAAACTTTTTCAGGAGTATCATCTCCTTCACCTGCTCCTTTCTGCTGATTTTCGTCGCCTTGGCCGCAGCCGGCAAGTGACAACACTAGTGTTAAAATGCCAGCCATGATCAAAAATAATGATTTTCTCACCTTAACTTTCCCCCATAAACTTTATTTTTAAATAATTTAAACACTATTATATCGCAATTTTTTCAAGATTCTACAAAGTTTTCAAATATTTAATTTGCTTTTTTGCATTAAAGCGTAAATTTTGCCGGAAAAAGGTTCAAAGAAACCAAAAAAAATAGAAAGCTGACACTGAGACCAGCTTTCCTTAAATGGAAATTTGCAGATTCCGGGGCTAATCGGCCGGAGCCGCATCCACCGCAATTTCATATGCATCGAGAATCGCTTCCTTTTCAATGTCATCGGAAAGTCCGACAAGATGCTGTCCTTTGTCATCTTCCTCTACTTTCATTAAGATGGTTTCTTCGCTTGACCTCAACAAAGCATACGACTCACCGTTCATTTCAAACAATGCTTCCACTTCGTAAGATACTTGCTGTCCAAGCTCATTTTCAACGGTAATCAAATCGCGAATTTCATCTCTTTCCATTATTTCACCCCCGGTTGTTTGCCAAGCCTCTCTTTAGAATTCCCTATGCTCCAAGTGGTATGCGCAAGCAGCAGACTCTTTGGCATAATTTTGTTTCCTTTCGCTCACTATAACAGTGTGACCAAAAATATATGTGAGGAGCGGAAAAATGAACCAGACACAAAACCAAGTGCCACAGCCGCCGAATGCCATTACCACAAAGGATATCCTTTATTTGAAAGATGCTTTGTCCTGGGAATTGCTTGCCTTTAAAAAGTTTCATTTTCTAGCTCAGCATGCTGAAAACCAGGAGATCAAAGAAGCATTGGACACTGCGGGAAGAATGCACCAGGACCATTATCAGCGTCTTCTTTCCCACCTTCAGGTAAACAATAACGACGCGATGGCAAACTTCAACAATAATCAGACTCAACATTAAAAAATACGAGGTGATAGTATGCAAAACCAGCAATCACAAAACCCTAACCAGATTGCCAACCAGCAGACAGGGGAACTGCCAAAAGTAAAGACGCCCGAAATGAACGATAGGGATTTTGTCAATGATGCGCTAAGCACCTGCAAGTACATCACAGACAGCATGAATATTGCTGTCCGTGAAGCCAGCCATGAAGCGCTGTATAACGACATGGTACAGATTTTGAAAGAGACGCATGACAGCACTCGCAATTTATTCAACCTTATGTTCAAGCATGGCTGGTATAAGCTCGAGGCAGAAGACCAGCAGAAAATCGACAAGGCCCATAAACAGTTCAGCAACTATTCAGAGCAGTTTCCTTACCAATAAAAAAACTTTCCTGGCAAAAGGCCAGGAAAGTTTTTTTATTTATAGAACTCATCAGGAATTTTGCCAAAGTTGCGCTTATGGTAAAGAAGCGGCTCTTTTTCGTGATTTTGGATATCGATGACTTCCCCGATCAAGATGGTGTGGTCACCAGCATCCACTGTTTTGAACGTCTTGCATTGCATCACGCCGGCAGCTCCAGAGACAATCGGCAAATCATGTTCAGACATTTTCCATTCGCAGCTTGCGAACCGGTCTGTCCCTTTTGTAGCGAACAGCATGCAAGTGTCGCTTTGGTCGCCCGCAAGGACATGGACCGCAAATTTGCCGCTGTTGACGAATGGCTCGTAGGAGGTAACGCGCTTATCGATCGACCACAGTACCAGCAACGGATCAATCGAAACCGAGGCAAAGGAATTGACCGTGAGGCCGAGCGGCACTCCGTTTTCATCTGTTGTGGTCACAACGGTCACTCCAGTAGGGTAATTTCCCATTACTTCTTTAAATAATGTTTCGTTTGTTTTTTGCTCCATCATTCATTCCCCTTCCATCCATAAGGTTATATTTGAAGGCGATGCACTTCTAGTTTTGTTCTGAAGTCTGTTTAAGCATCTCCAGCAATTCAGCATAACTATCCGCAGCAATATACTCGCCATTCACGATTGCGTAAGGAGACAGCCTGCATTTCTCACAATGGCTTTGACAGCTGTATTCCTTATGCAAAACATTTTTTTTGCTGAGGAAGGCGCCATATTCCTCCACCTGTTCTTCCTTAAGAAATCTGTCAAGATTCTTCTCGCAAAATTCGATGTTCAGCTTTTTGTCTTTTTTAAATAAAGTGCTTAAAATTTTCATGTTATGTAACATCCTTTTGCAGCAAGCTTCCTTATAAGAATACTATAACTAGCCTAGCAATTAAAAGCACTTTACCTTGCAGTGACAGATTACTCGTCAGGAAGATTTATATTCAGCCTGATAGGAGTTGCTGCCTGAATGGACCGACAGCAAAGTATCCGCATAGCCGACAAGCACATTGACAAGCTCATCCGCCAGAGCATATACAAGACGGTGCATTTGTGTGTGATGAAGTTTGGGGTCATCAAAAATAATGGTTGTATTGATAAAGATCTCTCGATTGCCGAACAAGTCATAATGGATGATCGCCTTTCCTGCCGCCCCACCTGTCTGGGGGTCGTGGAAACCAGGCAGAAACACATACCATTCTTCCGCAGTAGGAGAGCGAAAATTCTTGGTGAACTTCATTCCCGCAACTTCTGCTTCAATCATTTCTTTCTCGGACGGAGAGAGTGCATCCACCACTTTTTCATCTTTGCTAGAATGATCACGCTCGTTCATATTCATTCCTCCTTGATGAATCCGCTACTGCCTATCCTTTGCCTGAACCTGCCCCAGCATGTATTCACACACATTTTTTGAAGCAAGCCTTGCGGAAACAAATGGAGGCTCGACGCCACTTGCCCCTTCCAATGGAAGGCCAAGCCAGAGTATCTTTTCATCAATGATGACGAATGGAAATGGGAAGCAAGGCGGCAGCCACTGATCCGCTTGTACACCAACCGTTTTTTTTTCACACAGCAAAGCCAGTGTGACGTTAGTTTTTTTGTTACTTAGCTGTTGCTGCCACTCTTGGCTAAGGGTTCCTGCACCTGGAACACAGATTACAATGGAGGATGAGGCGGAAACAAGATCCTCAAACACAGGCTCAAGCTTACGCGCATGCATCCACTTCAGTGCGGGATGCTGATTTTTGACCCAGGTGCCGATCTGGCTTGGGGCCACCATTTGCTGCTGCTGGACCTGATGTTCGACAAGCTGCCTGATGGTTTTGTTCCGGTACACATGCTTCCGCATAAAAGCTCCGTTGCATACGTGAACGAACTTACCCCGCGTCCTTGTGATGGCAACATTGATCAGCCGTTCACTGTCCTTTCCGGTAAGGAGCATCCCTGCCCGGTCCTGAGGCCCGCCGTCAACACTATCAAAAATCATCACATCGCGTTCGCTTCCCTGGAATTTATGGACAGTGGCGGCGATAATGTCCTTGCCTTGTCTTTCCTTTTCATAAATGTCCTGCAGCAGCATTTCCATCAGATTCGCCTGGGCGCGGTATGGTGTTACATATCCAATCGATTCCGAGCCGCCGAGGACCGATTCATGAATCAGCTGAAACGACAATAGCAGCTGCCACAAATTGATGCGTGAATTTGAGGTAGCTTCGCTGATTCCATGCATGCCGGTATGGCTGGTGTCCACCAGTACAGATGCTCTTTCGGGAAACGGCTGCCGGCTGGCAATCCTGTTTCTTCTTGTATGGACGCTTTCATGGTCGCTTACCAGGGATTCATAGATATATTTATTTGTAAAAGCTGAAATTTCAGGGTGCATCCGGCGCTGTTCTTTTAGCAGGAAAAGTTGGGGATGCAGTTTCCCCTCGTCTACATAGTCAACGATACCCGCCCGGTGAAACACATCTTCCTTTAGCCATTTTGAAACCAGTGCATCCCTGCTGGACGCAATCGGCGGCAGCTGCTTGAAATCTCCGCAAATAATCACCCGTTTTCCGAGGGACGTGGCAAATCCGGCTTGGGGAACATACGCCATGCTCGCCTCGTCAAGGATGACCACATCATATTCCTTTTCATAAATGGCACTGTCGCTTGCTGCCTTGGCGAGGGTAGTGCCGATAATATACGCTTCTTTTAAAAACTCAATTTCACGCTGGCGTACTTTATCCAGGACTCGGGCAATCCTGGTTTCCAGCTCAAGCAGTTCGTTTGAATCCCGCCGACTGAACGAGCGCGACAAATCCTGCTTTAGCTGCCGTCTTTCTTCAAAAAGTTTTACCCTGTCCTCTGCCAGAGCGGGATCAAGCTTTTCAATCAGCTGATAGGTGGTTAATCCTTCATGGCTGGCGAGAGTTTCACCTGTTTGGGATCCATAGCGGAGCACATCACCTTCTTGAAAGCGATTTTTCTTTTGAATGAAAGAATGAATCTCGCTGATCAGAACATCGACAGCCTGATTGCTGTGCGACAGGATCAGCACCTTTTTTTTCTGGAAATATTTATTTGCGGCTGTCCTTGCCAGAGTATAAGTCTTGCCCGTGCCTGGGGGCCCCCAGACATATGTGGAATAATTGTATTTGGACCGGAGTACAAGCTCATGAACGCTGCTTTTCACCTTTTCTGCCGGATGCCTCGCTTCCATGGATGGTTCCATCAGCTTTTTGATTCTTGAACGTTTGGTTTTGCTTTTCCTGATTTCATCCAGCCGCTCAATCAGTTGTTCAAGAAGCTCCCATGGATCATGCAGCAGATAAGCTTCTGAGATAAGGTCGCCGAAGGAATGTTCAAGCGAAACAATCACACTTTTTCCTTCGGAGGAGAGCACCCGTCCGCTGTTCTTCCTGCTGCCCCACTCAAGCCTGATTTGCGAACCAACAGGGATTCGCAAAGGTGATAGGGTCTCAAAATAATAAGAATACGTATTATCGTTATTTAGCAGGGTTCCATTGGTAACCAGGAACTTGTTCCCGCCGAATTTTTTCAAATGAAGGATTTCCTGCTGCAGCGCCTGCTGCCACTCGCGGATTAATATTTTCGTGTTTATCATTTCTGGTCCTTTGTTGTTTTAGTGTCTATAGGGGAGATTAACAAAAGAAGGGGTGTGGAGTCAAAGTTTATTTCGTTTCCATTTATGTAAAAAAAAGAACGGAGCTGCTCTCTTTATGGACAGCACCGTCCTTTTGATTAGGACCCCATAACCTGTCCCCCGTTAACATGGAGTGTTTGTCCTGTCACAAATCGGGAATCATCGGAAGCCAGATAGACAAAGGTAGGCGCCATTTCGAATGGCTGGCCCTGGCGCTGCATAGGATTTCCTGGGAGCGGGACCTGATCTGCCGAAAAACTCGATGGGATAAGCGGCGTCCAGAACTTTCCGGGAGCAACGGCATTGACGCGTATCCCTTTATCCACCAGGCTCCTTGCCAGGGCCCGGGTAAAGCCGACATTGGCCGCCTTGGTAGCTGTGTAGTCAATCAGCTGTTCATTGCCGTAAAAGGCGACCACAGAGGCTGTATTGATGATTGAACTGCCTGCCTTTAAGTATGGCAATGCGGCCCTTGTGGTGTAAAAATGGGAATAGATATTCACTTTGAACGTATCATCAAACTGTTCATCGGTAATATCCAGCAAGCTTAGCTGCTGGAATTGGATGCCAACATGGTTGCATAAAACATTCAGCTTGCCGAAGGCCTTGATACTTTCTTCGACAATCAAGCTGCACTGGTGCTTATCCCGCAAGTCACCGGGAAGCAGCAGACAGCGCTGCCCCAGCTCTTCAATCCTCGTTTTCGTCCGGTTGGCGTCTTCATGTTCATCCAGATAGGAAATCGCGACATCTGCTCCCTCTTTTGCGAAAGCAATCGCTGCTGCTGCTCCAATGCCGCTGTCCCCTCCCGTAATCAGAGCGACCTTTCCTTTAAGCTTGCCGCTGCCCTGATATTGCGGATTTTCAACAATGGGCCTTGGCTCCATCAGCCTTTCAATACCCGGTTGGCGGTACTGGCGCTGTTCCGGGACAGTCAGCGGTATTTCTTCGTATTGCGTAATCTTTCCATAATGGGGATACAGCGGATAGTCTTCCCCGTTCGGCTTTTTTGATTGTGGCGTCTGATTTTCTGCCATGGGTATCCTCCTGAAAAAAGACTTCCGGATACATTATGATAGGCTCCAATTTCTCGTGCCTGGCCCCGGGTTCTTAGCAGAAGAAGACTATGCAAGTTCCTTTCATGCTGTTTGTGCATACCCTGATGGAAAAAGAGGTTAAGGAGGAAATATGAATGCACGACCAGAACAATTCCGGAGCAGAATTATTACTGCTGCCGCAAACTGACGAGAAAGAGCTGGTGCTCTATAATGACAATCCTTATAGCTATGAAATGTCGAAAATCGGTCCAAGGCCGCCCTATTATGCCCATCCGCGGTACGAGAAGGAATATCCGGTGATTTAATAAAAAGTGGAAGCTGCCAGATTGTTCACAATATGGACACCGTTTTATTGATAAATTTAAATAATTGATGCAATAATCGAAAAAATGAAGCAAAAAACCAAATGTTTGATGCAAAAAACTAAATAATTGATGCAATAACTCCAATTGACCTTGCTGCCCTCCCAAAAATTGCCGCAACTACCCTCCTATTTGCAGAAATCAACCTGGAAATTAAAAAAACTTCCCCAAACCAAGCAAAAAACCTGCCGCGTTTCGGCAGGTTCTTGTTTTTAAACCATCACTTTGCAAATATCGTTGGTGAATTCAACAGGATCCTGGATTGGCAGGCCTTCAATAAGCAATGCCTGGTTGTATAGCAGATTGGTATAAAGAGAGAGTTTGTCCTTATCCTTTTCATGTGCGCTCTTCAGCGATTGGAACACTTCGTGATTTACGTTGATTTCAAGAACTTTCTCCGCCTTGATGTTCTGGTTGTCCGGCATGGATTGAAGGATCTTTTCCATTTCGATGGTAATCTCACCGTCTGATGACAGGCAGACTGGATGAGACTTAAGACGTTTCGACGCCCGTACATCTTTCACCTTGCCTTCCAGCAATTCTTTCATCGCAACAAATAGTTCCTTATTTTCATCCTGTTCGCTGTTATCGGAAGTTTCCTCCTCTGGATCAAGTCCAAGGTCGCCGCTCGAAACGGACTTGAATTCCTTTTCTTTGTAGGTCATCAGCATGCGGATGGCGAATTCATCGATTTCATCGGTGAAATAAAGAAGTTCGTATCCCTTTTCGGTTACCAGTTCAGCCTGCGGCAGCTTATCAATTCGTTCAACGGATTCCCCGGATGCATAATAAATGTATTTTTGATCTTCCGGCATTCTTGAAACATATTCATCAAGTGTGACCAGTTTCTTTTCCTTGGAAGAGTAGAACAGGAGCAAATCCTGCAGTGTGTCTTTGTTGGCGCCGAAATCGCTGTATACGCCATATTTCAGCTGTCGGCCGAATGCCTCAAAGAATTTCTCATACTTATCGCGCTCATTCTTAAGCAGGCTTTGCAGCTCGCTTTTGATTTTCTTGGTGATGTTCTTGGCAATCAGCTTCAGCTGGCGGTCGTGCTGCAGCATCTCCCGCGAAATATTGAGTGACAGGTCTTCGGAGTCGACCAGTCCCTTGACGAAACTGAAATAATCCGGAAGCAGGTCGGCGCATTTGTTCATAATCAGCACGCCGTTTGAATAAAGCTCAAGCCCTTTTTCATATTCCTTCGAGTAAAAATCAAAGGGGGTTTTTTCAGGTATGAACAAAATCGCATTATAGCGGATCGTGCCGTCAACAGAAATGTGGATGTGCTTTAAAGGCTTGTCGAACCCATAATGCTTTTCACTGTAAAAGGAGCTATAGTCCTCGTCGGTCAGCTCATTCTTGTTTTTACGCCAAATCGGCACCATGCTATTTATTGTTTCTTCCTCGGTGTATTGCTCGTAATCTCCCTCGGTGCCTTCCTTCGGACGTGAGGAAGTGACATCCATTTTGATTGGGTAGCGAATGAAGTCGGAGTATTTTTTGATAATCTGCTTGAGGCGGTATTCCTCCAGATATTCATCATAAGACTCGTCTTCGGTGTTTTCCTTCAGCTTAAGGGTGATTTCTGTTCCGACACTTTCTTTGTCAGCAGGAACAATGATATAGCCGTCTGCTCCTTCGCTTTCCCATTTGTAAGCCTGCTCGCTGTTCAATGCTTTGCTGACAACCGTAACGACATCGGCAACCATGAACGCGGCATAGAAACCCACGCCAAACTGGCCGATGATGTCATGCCCGTCCCTAAGCTCATTTTCCTTTTTGAACGCAAGGGAACCACTTTTGGCGATGATGCCAAGATTGTTTTCGAGTTCTTCTTTGGTCATTCCGATTCCTGTATCGATGATTTTCAGGGTTCTGCTTTCTTTGTCAGGCACCACTTTTATGTAATAGTCTTCTTGATTAAAGGTCAGCGAGTCATCTGTCAGCGCTTTGTAGTAGATTTTATCAATGGCATCGCTGGAATTGGAAATTAGTTCACGCAAAAACACTTCGCGCTGTGAATAGATCGAGTTGATCATCATCTCCAATAGCCGTTTGGATTCGGCCTGAAACTGGACTTTTTCCATGAGGGATTTCTCCTTTCACTTACTATATTGGTCTAGTTTTTTACAATTAGCACTCATTAGGCAAGAGTGCTAATTGTATTTTAAATATCATAAAATCCTGCCTCTTGTCAATATGGGTGGACATGTGCACACGTCCAAATTCTTTTATTCTTTATTTAATCGAACCCAGGCACTGGTTAGGACCATTGCGACAATGGCCGGCACGAGCCAGCCCAGCCCTTCTTCGTAAAGCGGCAAATACTCCTTATAAAACGACAGAATGCTGGAAAGCCAGCTGAAATAAGGGATTTCCAGCAAGTCGCAAAGTGTCTTGAATCCATCAATCACACTGACAATCAAGGTGGCAGCGGTCGTGGCTGCATAGACCAGCCGGGCATTCCTGAAGAGCCCCGACAATAGCGCCAGGAAAATAAGGGCAATGGCCGGCGGATACAAGAACATGAGTACGGGGATGGAAATAGTAATGATCTTCGCTAATCCGAAATTGGCGATCACAAAGGAAATCAAGGCAAACAGATAGACAAATACCGAATAACTCCATTTAGGGAATATAGAGTGAAAATATTTGCCGCAGGCGGTTGCCAGCCCAATTGCTGTTGTCAGGCAGGCCAAAATGATCAGGATGGACAGCATCAGGATTCCAAACGGTCCAAAGTAAAAGGATGCTGCTTCGCTAAGTACAGGACCTCCAGTTTCGTGCAATCCAAATCTTTCGGTGCTTGTCGCGCCGAGATAGGCAATGCCAACATAGATGATTCCCAAAAATAAGATGGCGATCATGCCGGACTTCACCGTAGAGGTGACAATTCCCTGCCTTGTCTTCACACCCATTGAAGCAATTGTCTGGATGACGAGGATGCCAAACACGAGCGAAGCCAAAGCGTCCATGGTATTATATCCCTCAAGAAACCCTGTCAAAAAAGGTTTTGCTGCATAGGCGCCCTGGGGGTCCCCGATGCTTCCAAGCGGCTGGATGACGGCGAAGCTCAATAATACAATCAATAATAGCAAAATAGCAGGAGCGAGAATCTTTCCGACATGGTCGACAATGCTTGCAGGATGAAGCGAAAGCCAAAGCACTGTACCAAAAAACAGGAGGGTGAACAAAAATAAAGAGCTTCCGCCTGCACTGTTTTGTGAAGAAAGTAATGGAATAATGCCTACTTCATAGGCAACTGCAGCGGTCCTGGGTGCCGCAAAAAGCGGCCCGATGGTCAAATAAAGCAAGGACGTAAAAATGAGTCCATAAACAGGATGCACTTTGCCGGCCAAATCCTGAAGACTTTTGCTGCCGGAAAACCCGATTGCAAGGATTCCCAACAGCGGCAGACCGATGCCGGTTACCAAAAATCCGCCTATTGCGAACCATACATTGTCGCCGGAATACTGGCCAAGCGCAGCAGGAAAAATCAGGTTGCCGGCTCCAAAGAACAAAGCAAACAGCATCACCCCAATGACGATGTGCTGTGAAAATGATAAATGGTTTTTCATTTAGAAATCCTCCAGGAATACAATGGAAATTGCAAGAAAATTTAAACGAAGAAAAGCACAAAGTTTATCTTAACCCTAATAGACAACAAAAATCAACAGGCTGTTTGAATTGTTTAATAGTCTGAATGTTTTAATAACACTTCAAATTTCTTTTGAAATTACTTATGATACAATTAATACTTTTACATGAGAAAGGATGATAAGGATATTGAACCTATCCGACTCCATACACGTAATCCGCGTAGCCATTCCGACCCCAACACTATGGCCGCATACTTCAACAAACTGCTATTTAATCGGGAATAGGCATGAGAGCATCCTGGTTGATGCCGGTTATGACCAGGATGAAACAAAGAACGAACTGGAAAAAGCCATTAAAAACCATTCCCTTGCAAGACCAAAAGCGATTATCCTTACTCATTACCATCGCGACCATGCTCCCGGAGTCCGCCAGTTAACGGAATGGTCCGCCCATGTCTATTGTCATACGATGGAAGAAGAGAAAATAAGGGAAGCCATTGGACCAAAAATGGAACTTTCCTTCCTGAAGGATGGGGATTTGCTCAATGTGGCTGGACTTAATGTGGAAATTCTTCATGCCCCTGGCCATACAAAGGGGCATTTGAACCTGTATCTTCCCGAATTGGAACTGCTGCTTGCCGGGGACAATCTTGTTGGTGAAGGGACTACGTGGATTGGCCGGCCGGATGGAGATATGGCAGCCTATATGGACAGCCTTAGAAAAGCAAAACAGCTTAAGCTCTCCAAAGTCGGACCTGGACACGGCGAGTGGATCATGCAGCCTTATAAACACATTGACTTCGTGCTCGACAGGCGTACATCTCGGGAAAAGCAAATCATGGAGCTGCTGAAAGTGCATCTTCAACTTGATGCGGACACACTTACGAAACTGATTTATGACGGGAAGATCCATGAAAGCATTTTTGAAGTGGCCAAAAGAACGACGGAAGCACATCTTGAGAAATTGCTGATCGAAGGGAAAGTGTCATTTAAGGAACCCGTCTATCTTCTCAGGTAACATGCAAAATGAATTGACAGGTATGGTACGATAAAGACAAGTAAGTATCAGCATAGGAGTGGGAATATGAGCGTACATAAAGAGCTGGCTCAGCATGCCGAAAAGATGAATGGAATTTATAAAACCTATCTGCAGTTTGACCAGCAGCGGGAAGTGTATATCGAAGAAGCAGTCCAGCTTTGTAAACAGGGGCTCCCTTTTACAACCAGGAAAATTAATGAAGTGACGAATCAAATCAACCGGCTGAATTTGCGGTTTGTTCCGTTTAAAAAGAATGTTACACCAGAAATGGTACAGGAGTATGTGGAGAAAATAAAAAATAAAGACGCCTGAATAACGGCGCCATAAGAGACATTCCGATGTGCTTGCAGGCATGGCGAATGTCTCTTCTTATGTTTGTAGCATCGGTTTGCCAGTCTGGTCATTCAGCAAGCTTTTTAATGACATCAGTGTCGGCCTGACCATAGGCATCCTGCCGGACCGAAAAGCAGACAGCGCCCGATCGGGAGTTATCCAAAATGCATCAGCAATTTCCCTTCTGTCTGGCTTTGGTTTCTGGCCGGCAGGCAGCCTGGCGAGAAAAAATCGGGTATCGAACCGGATTGGGCTGATTTCCGGTGTAATAAAATGGCCAAAATAATGCAGGCTATCCAGATTCAGCTTGAGCCTTTCCTTCTTAAGCAGCTCCATAAAAGAGAGTCTCCCGGCGACAAGCTCTTTTCTGTAAAAGGATACTGCATCTTCACCCATCCTGGCTTCAGAACCATCCTGTTTGTTTACGAGCAAGATCCCCACTTCCTCGAACAGCTCCCTGGCAGCAGCCACATAATGGCCGATTCCACATGGCGCTGCATCATGAAAACGCAATAGGTGATCGCTGGTTACAATATAATCATCCGCTTCGACTGCTCCTCCTGGGAATACATAATATCCCGCAAGAAATTTCATCGTCTGCGGCCTCTTTGTCAAGTACACCCTGGAAGTTTCGTCCAGTAAAATTACGGTAGAAGCCGGTCTTGGAATAGCTATCACTACAACGCCACCTTTTTCAATTTTATTATGAGAAAAGAAATCCACCTGTTCTTTTGGTTAAACGGTGGATTAGTATGAACATATTGGATTGTGCAAATATTTATTCGGGCTAGGAAAAATTGTCTTTCAATGCTTTTCGCAGCAGCTGTTCGCACCTGTCGAGATCAGCTTTTACCAGCTTTTTATAGGCCTTTGCCTCTTCCTTGTCCGCAATGCTGTAAACAGCGACTTCCTTGTATTTCGATCCGTTTTCCTTGACCTTTTTCCTGCTCAGAATTCCGTCTTCCGTTAAATCATGCAAGGCTCTGTACACTTCCGAATGCTGAGGTACGAAACCATATGGTTTAAAGGAGGCTTTTAGTTCATCCAGAAGCTGCAAGCCGTACCATGGTTCTTTTTCGATGCTTGTAAGCAAATACAGCTTTAAAAAGGCACGCTGTTTGATTAAAAACCCAGTGCTATCTCGTTTTCCTTTCATGACGGCCACCTCCACATGAAGTTTGCTATTGAGTTGGGATTATTTCTGCGTAAAAGAAAGAATATTCAATCTTATTATAACACATTGTGCTAAAAACAAAAACTTCCAAATCCATTTTCTGCTTATGTTGCAGACTATCGTGTGCATTTTTATGTGATTTTGCAGTATTTTGTGCGAGTTAACAAGATTTTTTGATTTTGAATTTAGTACAATGTGGTAATTACACAGTAGTAATAATCTTTTCCCTACTCTTTGACAGAGAAACTTCCATATCCTATATCCTACCCAGCCATTAAATGGACTGCTTTTAACCGCAAAAAAAAAGACGGGTTCCAACTTCCCGCCTTTCCTGCGTTATGACTTTAAAGCTTCAGCAAGCAATTTATAAGATTTAATTTTATCAGCCAGCGAATACGTTATCGTAACAATCATCATTTCATCGGCCTGGTAGGCTCGCTTAAGTCCCAGAAGATTTTCTTTTACCTGCTCGGGATTACCGATAATCAATTTTTCCTTCAACCTGGCTAGTTCCTGTTTATCCTCTGCTGACAATGTGTAATTCTTGGCCTCTTCGATGGATGGTAGCCCTTTTATTCCGCTCCCCTTCCCTCTTGACAAAGACCAGATCATAGAGCTTAACGCTATCTCTTCTGCTTTCTCGGAAGTTTCGGCACAAAAAACGGAAACCGTCAAAATCACTTCTGGTGAGTCTCCTTTTTTTCGCGGCTTAAAACTGTCCCGATATTGCTTAGTGATTTCATGTCCATCTTTCTCGCTCATAAACTGGCCAAATGCATAAGAGAGTCCATTTTCCGCCGCAAGAATGGCACTCTTGCTGCCTGTGCCAAGGAGCCAGGGTACAGGCTGAACTTCTGGCAAAGGAGAGGCCGACAGCTTTGCATGGTCGTTTCCAGATTTATAGTCATTTTCGAGAAAAAGCAGCAAATCCCTGATAAGTTCGGGCATTTTCCAAACCTGCTGCAGAAAATTTTCCGATAGTGCATTGGCTGCTTCGGCCGATCCCCCTGGTGCCCGGCCGATTCCGATATCAACCCTGGATGGGAAAAGCGTTGCGAGCGTGTTATAGACTTCCGCCACCTTATATGGCTTGTAATGAGGCAGCAAGACAGCCCCTGGACCGATACGGATTGTATTTGTTTTCGCTCCAATGTATCCCAGGACCACTTCGGGTGCCGAACAGGCCAGTCCGGGCAGATCATGATGCTCCGCAATCCAGTAACGGGTGTAACCCAAATCTTCCCCTGCCTGAGCCAGTTTAACACAATTCATCAAAGCTTCCCTGGCCGTTTCATTTCCGGCAATCGGCGCCTGGTCCAAAATGCTGAGCCTCATTTCTGGCTGCCCTCACCTGCGATTTCAAGCAATGTCAAGTAATAGTCCCCGGTTTGGCCTTCCTGATAAAGGTTCGTGAGTGAAGTGAAGTATTGGACAATTTTCCCTTCAAAAAGAAGATTTCTTTCTGGCACGCTTACTTGAAAGGTTTCTTTATAAAGCAAGACCGCAATATCGTGATATTCTTCGCTTGTCACTTGGAAGCGAACCGACAATTTCCGCAAGCCATCCATCAGACTTTCTTCATAATCGTCCAATTTAATGGTATGTCCGTCTAATATAAGTTCCTCTGCCAAGATAACAACCCCTTTTTCATTCAGAATAATTTATGTTTACCCTTTTCCAATTTTGAATTTTAATACCTGATTTTCGTTAAAATTGGAATACGGTATTTTTTAAAAAGAAAATAAACAATGAAATAGATAATGATCGAAGAAATAAAGGCATTGATGAGTGCGCCTTCCAGGAATTGCACGCTTCCGGAATGCCAGCTGTCAACGGTATCGTTTACGGCTTCCAGGTACTCGACTTCTTGTATCCCCGTTACTTTGCTTGGCTTAGGGTGAAAAAGGCTGCCAACTTTATAGTTTAACAGAAAGAAAAATGGCCAAAGCGGAGCGCCGATAAATCCACCGATTACGGCCGCAATGAGATTGACTTTTGCGGCCTTGGCAATGCCGGCAGAAAGGACAGGACCAATCCCAAAGGTAGGAAACCAGTTTGGCACAAATCCCAATGCCATGCCCATTGCCACTTGATGCGGACTCGCCTTCAAACGGAACAGCCTGACAAGATAATACTTTGATCGACGTTTCCACTTCATATTATTCACCCAATACTGTTGATTTTGACCTTTATTCTACCAGAAAATAATCCAACCCTGGATATTTTATCAAAAAAAAACCGGCTATTTCCCTTGCAGGAAAGCCGGTTTTCTGGTCACATCATTAGTTGGCTTCCGCCGTGGAAACCTTTTGGATTTTAACAATCGCTGCCGCAATGACGGTGGCTAGCAAAGCTGGCAAGAGCCAGCCGAGTCCTTTGTCATAAAGAGGCAATGTTCTTTCAAAGAAAGAAATCACGGCTGTCATCCATGAGAAATATTCAATGCCAAGTGAGTCGCACAATGCTTTCAGGCCATCAAAAAGGGCGATGATGAAGGTTACTCCGATGGCTGCTATATAAACTGCCTGTTTGTGCTGGAACAATGGAGACACAAATGCCAAAAGCATCAGGACAATCGCCAGTGGATACAGGAACATCAGCACTGGAATGGAAAAAGAAATAATATTCGACAGTCCAAAGTTGGCAATGATAAAGGTAATACTTGTGAAAAATACAACCAGAGTTCTATAGCTGAATCTCGGCAGCAAGGTGTGGAAGTACTCTGCGCAAGAAATCGTCAGGCCGATCGCCGTTGTTAAACATGCCAGGAGGATCAGGACAGCAAGCAGGAGCGATCCTACGCTGCCAAAGTAATGAGAAACAGCCGAACTTAATACCGGCCCCCCATTTGAAGCAAGGCCTACCACTTCTACACTGGTGGCACCCAAATAAGCAATGCCTACATAGATCGCGCCAAGCAAACCGATCGCAACCAGCCCAGCTTTTGCCGTAGATTTCAAAATTCCATTTGTGGAGGTAACTCCCATGTTACGGATTGCCTTGATGACAATAATGCCAAATACAAGGGAAGCCAAAGCATCCATAGTGTTATAGCCTTCCAGGAATCCCTGGACAAACGCTCCATTCTGATAGGCTGCCTGAGGGGTTCCTGCCTCACCCATTGGATTTACCATAGCCGTAATCAACAGGATACCAAGCAGGACCACAAGTCCTGGTGCAAGGAATTTCCCAACCGTCTGTACAATTTTTGCAGGATAAAGCGAGAATAGCAGTGTTGCTGCGAAAAATAGGAAAGTAAACACAAGGAGCCCAATTTGCATGGCGCCCTCGCCTAGGAGTGGAGCAATTCCTACTTCAAATGCAACTGTGCCTGTCCTTGGAGCCGCAAAGAAAGGCCCGATGGTCAAGTAAAGCAACACCGTGAAAAAGATACCATAGGCCGGAGTGACCCTTCCTGCAAGCTGCTGCAGGTCGCGGCTTCCCGAGAAGCTCATCGCCATGATGCCTAACAGCGGCAGACCGACGCCGGTAATGAGAAACCCTGTAATGGCGGGCCAGAGATTTTCACCGGCATATTGGCCAAGCTGAGCTGGAAAAATAAGATTGCCTGCTCCAAAAAATAATGCGAATAGCATTACTCCTATAGCAGTATAGGATGAAATCGATAATTTTTCTTTCATTTGTCTGCACCTCGTACCTAATAACTTCCATTTTTTGTGTTTTGGAAATTATAAGAATATTTTTTTAATATGTAGGGATAATAATAATACTATTTTCCCAGAAGTGCAACACCATTCGACAAATTTCTTCAATTTTTTCATTTTTTTGTTCAGGAAGAGTTTATTCGGACTTTATTTTGGGTACAAAGATTTTTTCGTAAAGATAATCTCCGCTATCTGTCTCGTCTATTTTAATCACTGCCGCATTTTCTATCGGTTTGAAATTCAGCAGATCATCAACAGGCCAGTTAAGCAGGAAAGCCAAAAGCATATGCATGAAGGCGGCATGGCTTACGATGACTATATTTTCATACCGTTGCTGCCTCCGTACCCGCTCCACTACGGTGTTCATGAACATGGTAGCCCGCAAATATACATCCGCGAGACTTTCCCCGTTTGGATAACGGAAGTAAAATTGGCCAGCTGCCTTGAATTCTTTTTTTGCCTCTGGTGTGCGGTTGGCAAAGTCATAAAGATTCCCCAGCTCCCACTCCCTGATCAACGGATTTTGGTAAAAAGGAACTGTGGCAGGCAAATGCTTATGTATTGCGTTAGCTGTTTCCATTGTCCGTAAATACGGCGAACTGTACACAATGGTCTTTTCATCCAATATCCCTTTCATGAACTCCCCTGTTTCTTCCACCTGTTTTTGCCCAAGTACTGTCAGGCTGTGCTGTGAATCATGTGTATGTGCCATGACGCTTCTGTCAATATTATGCTGGGCTTCCCCGTGACGGATCACATAAATATTCAAGAACTGTTCCACCCCTTATCTTAACCAGTTAACTACAGAAAGACTCCCATATACTTTACCAAGTACCTTTACAAAGGTAAAGTGTAATGCTTAAATATTCAGAAATCATCGACCCTTTACATTTTTTGGGGGATTTAAAAAGGAACACCAGGGATTCTGGTGCTCCTCTTATGTTATTGCTGATAGTACCCAAAAATTGAATAAAAAAACTGGACGATGATACACGTCTACTCTTATGCTTCTTCAAATGTCTTGCAGGCTGTTTCATAGACATCTTCTGCTTCCCTGCCATGATGGCCAATAACGTAGATGGAATCGGCAACGCATTTATCGCCCTTTGCATAATATTTACAGTTTTGTACATTGCATAATACTTCAACTTTCACGTTATGCACCTCCAATAAATGTGTTTGTCCACCTTTACCCGTAATTTGATCGGAGTAATCCTCTCAAAACAAGGCCAGGATTTTTATTTCCAGTCGAAATTGGGGTATGGGAAGTAAAAAGCTGCCCATTAACGGGCAGCTTGGTGTTCGTCTTCAACCATGGGCTGGTAGTTATATTCCGTACGATCGACAGGCTCAAAGCCTGAAGGTGTGTAAAAGCGAAGCAGGTCGGCATGGACGACCTTATCGGAAAGGTCCAGCTTTTGCCTTGCATTCTCCCGGTAGGTGCGGGCTTCTTCAAGCATTTCTTCGTCTTCAATCAGTTCACCGGTGGCTGAATCATAGTATTTGCTTTCAGCCAGGGTGTACTTGGAACTCACGAAATCCCCATTCCGGAATGGAATGATATCATCATGATTGTCGGACAGCAGGTCCGTTCCGAAGTGGACATAATCCTTTGCATCGATTCCGAGAAGATGGAGCAGGGTCGGAAGCAGGTCGACCTGGCCGCCATATTCATGGTTCACACCACCTTCCATCCCTGGCACCCTGATCAGGAGCGGAGTGCGCTGCAATCCGGCGCTTTCAAACGGGGTCACTTCTTTGCCAAGCACTTGTTCCATGGCTTTGTTATGGTTTTTGGAAATCCCGTAATGGTCGCCGTACATGATGATCACCGTATTATCATAAAGGCCGGATTGTTTCAGGTAATCAAAAAATTGTTCCAGCGCTTCATCCGCATAGCGAGCAGTCTGAAAGTAGTTATCGACCGTCTTGTTTCCGGTTGTATGCGGCGCAATGGTTGCTTCCTCTTCCTTGATTGTAAATGGATAATGATGTGTTACCGTAATGAAGTTTGCATAAAAAGGCTGCGGCAGGGATTCAAGAAGAGGAATCGACTGCTCGAAAAATGGTTTGTCCATCAGCCCGTAATCAGCAAGATGTTCAGGGTCCATATCAAAGTAGCTGGAATCAAAGAAATTGTCGTATCCAAAAGATTTATAGATCTCATCCCGGTTCCAGAAGCTTCCGGCATTCCCGTGGAAAACCGCCGATGTATAGCCTCGCTGCCCAAGAATGGCGGGGGCGCTTTGATAGGTATTCAGGCCCTTCGTGATAAAAGCGGCACCCTGCGGCAAACCGTATAAAGAGTTCGCAACCATAAATTCAGCATCAGCTGTTTTTCCCTGTGCGGTCTGGTGGAAGAAATTATCAAAATACATCGTATTTTTTTCCCTGGTAAGCGAATTCAGGAAAGGTGTGACTTCTTCCCCATGGAGTTTGTAATCAATAAGGAAGGTTTGAATCGACTCCAAGTGGAGATACAGGACATTCATGCCTTTCCCCGCTCCAAAGTATTCCGGGTTAGGCTTTGCATAGTTTGAATTTGCAAAGTTGACGACTTCGGTAATATCGTCACTGTTTGCTAGCACTCTTTGTGCAGAAGCCTTTGTGCTTTGGACGGTATCATAGATGCCATAGTTATACATCCCTAAATATTTGACAATATAATTTCGGTCAAATCCCCTTGTCAAAAGCTGAGGCCGGTCCGATTCAGCAATTGCGAGATTAAGGGAAGAGATTCCCAGGGCAACCAGAATAAAGGCACCAGCTGTTCTTCTGGAAAACCCTCCAGGTTCCATCTTCACGTATCGAAAGAACAAGGCTGCTCCCATTATGAGGAAATCGGCGAAGAACAAAAGATCATAAGGCTTGATCAGCGTTGGGATACTGCTGCTGACATCGCCGAAATTTTGCGTCTGGAACAAGGTAGGCAATGTGATAAAGTCATTGAAAAAACGATAATACAAGGTGTTGGCATACAGAAAGACCGACATGATCAAGTATAGGGCCATAAGCCAATGATAGCGCCTTCTTCCTTTAAAAAAGAGCGAAAGGCCCAATATCAAGAGCGCTGGTCCAAGCGGATTGATGAACAGCAGCAAATGCTGCAGAACACCCTCAATTCCCAATTGGAACTGTGTAATCTGGACAATATAGGTTTTCATCCATAAAAAAAAGACAGCACACAAGAAAAAGACGAGAAAATTATGTATATGGCCATCATCTTTTTGGAAAAAATATTTCATTTTTCACCCTTCTTTCTATTTGTAACGGTGACATGGTTCGAGGAACTCCTCCACATAATAATACGAAATCCGGCGTTAAAAAGTTTCACATTCCTCCCAATGATGGATGAAAATAGAAATGCACCTTAAGCTTTGTGATGAACACCTGCGCATGCCCATATCGGGCCAGAAGCACTCCCCGTTAATATACCCCTGGTATCCATGTTGAAAACCAGTTCCAGGCTCAAGCCATTGATGCAAGTAAAGGCCTCCCGTGTTCATTTTTTCAAAGAAAATAGCCGGACGGGAAAAATTCCCCATCCGGCTTACTTTACTGTTATTTGCCTTCGACAACTTCTTTGAGAATTTCATAAGAACGCTTTTGCTTTTCAGGGTCAAAAATATAGCTTACGGCCATAAGTTCGTCGACACGATAATGTTCCTGGAAAGCAGTCAGCTGCTCGCGCACAGAAGCCTTGCTGCCCATCAGTGTAACGCTGGACATGCTTTCTGCCATTTCCTTCTCCATTGGATTCCAGATGCCTTCCATGGTGTCAACCGGCGGCATCAAAGGATTCTGCGAGCCGCGGACCACATTCAGGAAGAATTGTTTCATTGAAGTGGAAAGGTGTTCCGCCTCTTCATCGCTCTCTGCGGCAATGACATTCAGGCAAACCATCATGTATGGCTTGTCCAGATACTGTGAAGGCTGGAACCTTCTGCGGTAAATCGAGATAGCTTCTTCCATATACCTCGGCGCGAAGTGGGAAGCGAACACATAAGGAAGACCCATACTTGCCGCCAAATAAGCAGAATCCGTGGAGGAACCAAGAATATAGACGGGAACATTGGTTCCAACACCAGGGTAGGCTTTCACATAATTCTGCTTCTCTTCCGGCCCAAAATAGGTGAGCAAAGCTTCAACATCTTCCGGAAAGGTGTAAACTGAATCGTTTTGTGACCGCCTTAAGGCGCTTGCCGTCATCATGTCGGTTCCCGGTGCCCGGCCCAGGCCGAGATCAAGACGGCCTGGATACATCGTGGCCATGGTCCCAAATTGTTCAGCGACTACCAAAGGAGAGTGGTTTGGGAGCATGATTCCGCCGGAACCGACCCGTATGGTGCTGGTATGCTCAAGTGTATGGTTGATTAGGATGGATGTGGCAGAACTGACCAGTGTCGGCGAGTTATGATGTTCCGCGATCCAATAGCGCTTGTACCCCATTTCTTCCGTTGCCTGTGCCAGCTCAACCATCGCATGGATTGCGTCCTTAGAACTTTGGCCTTGCCGGATGGGTGCCAGGTTTAAAACCGAGACGGGGATATTTATATTTGCCATATACATTGGTCCTTTCATTAAGAAGATTCATTCCTATAGTAACAAGTAGTTTTTCCTGAAACAAACTTATCTGCTCACTGTCGCCCGCTCTATTTTCGAAAAGGGTAAAATCCCTTTTTAGCTTTTCGTTGCACTTTTCCCTATTTCAGATATACTAATTTTATTTGGTATGTTGTTTGTCTATATCTTCTATCCTTTAAAACTGTAAAGCAATGATTTTCAATATGGGCTATATGGAATTTATGATAGAATCGACATAACAGGAAATTTCAAGGGGGAATCCTATTGTACTGCCATCAATGCGGGGAAAGCATCTCGGAAAATTCCCGGTTTTGTTCCCAGTGCGGGGCCAAAGTTGATGCCCAAGACCACAACGGATCACAGCGTCAATTTAGGTCGGAAGAAGCGCATTCACAACACTGGCGGAGGGGAATTCGAAGGTTTTTGCCTGCCCTTATACCAGCGTTCAGCCTGGTTATCGTTGGGGGCGGACTTGCCTACACCTATTTTCACGAACATGGCATCAATGAAGAAGTCATGTCACTTAAAGTCAAAGCGGAAGAAACAGCTCTGGATGGCGACTATAAAAATGCCCAGGAAATGCTGCTTCAAGCCAAATCGAAACGGCCCGGCTATACGGTCCTTGAGCAAAACCTGGATGGCGTCAGCCAGGCAATCCAATATGAAGAAACACTTGCTGCCGTAAGTGAACTGATTAAAAAAACAGAATTCGAAGAGGCCTTAAAAGAGATTGCGAGTTTAAAAGAAAAATTGAAAGCCAATCAAAGCCCTCTCTTCCACCCGCTGCAGGAAGAGATCAAACAAAAAGAGACAACCATCAAAATCGGCATGGTCAAACAGCAGCTGAATGATTTGACCACGGTCGACCAGCTGGCCGGGAAGCTTTCAATCCTGTCCTCTTTTCCCGAGAAAGAAGCCAGTGCCATCAAGACCGAAATTTTAAATAAAATCGTCAGCATCTCGGTGAAGGAAGCAGAAGAAGAATTGGTGAACAAGCAGTTTTCCGCTGCCTCTTCCACGCTCGACAAAGGGCTACAATATGCGGTCAACGATGATAAATTGCTGGCTTTGAAAGAACGTGTCCGGCAGGAAAAAGAGGCATTTGAAAAAGCCGAGCAGCAAAGGCTGGAACAAGCGATGGAAGCTGCCGCGCAGGAAGACCTGAACAACCGGACCGCAGCCGTCGATGTCAAGGAATTTACTGCTGAAGTGGATGAATATGGCGACTTGTATTTCAGGGGTTCGATTGAGAACATTGCAACCGCCTCGATCAGCTCGATTACCATCCACTACCGGATCTCCGACGAAGGCGGCAAGACGATCGATGAAGGATCGACTTCCGTGTACCCTTATGAATTGCAGCCTGGGGAAACGGGTACGTTTGAAGACGTTTATTACGGAGTCCATCAGGATGTAATCGTCGATATTGACAATATAACCTGGTATCTTAATTAAAGAAGGTGGAGCAAACAAATGAAACGCTGGATCCTCTCGATCATCACGACGCTCGTTATCTGGGGAACCGGAGCATACGGCTACCATTACGTGAAAGATGCTATCCCAAGCAGCCTTACTGCTGCCTCCACCTTAATCGCGGAGACAAGCGGCCCGGCTGAACCGGCTTCTTTTGAGCTAAAAGAAATAATCAGCCAAACCCAGAAACTGGTCGTTAAAATAGAACTGGAAGATGGCACGCTTGGTTCTGGATTTCTTTACAATGACAAAGGAGACATTGTGACAAATGCGCATGTGGTCGCAAATGCCACAGATGTGAAGGTGAAGACGACCGATTCCAATGAATTCGACGGCAAAGTGATTGGAGTCAGCACAGAGATAGATGTAGCCCTCGTCCGGGTTCCGGGGATGGAAGGAATGGACCCCCTTCCGATTGCGAGAGAACGCAAAGGCGAGATTGCCGATGAAATCCTGGCGCTCGGAAGCCCGCTTGGTTTCCAGAATACCGTTACTACCGGTATCATCAGCGGTTTGGACCGCACGCTGGATATCCCGCCTTTTGAATACAAAAACCTCTACCAGATTTCCGCACCAATTGCACCGGGCAACAGCGGCGGGCCTCTGGTGGATGGCAAGACAGGCGAAATCCTGGGGATCAATTCTGCTGTGGCCAACCAGGGGAACATCGGCTTCAGCATCCCGATTACCGATGTGCTGCCCCTCATTGAAGCCTGGTCAGAGTCTCCAATGGAGTCCCTGCCGAACATTTCATTAGATAGCGATTTGCTAAGCAGTGAAGAATCCTTCACAATGGCCGACCATTCGGAATATCTTGTTGCCTATTTTTACGAAAGCCTCAATGCCCGTGACTTTGTAACAGCCTATTCCCTTCTTGGAAGTTCGTGGCAGTCAAGCTTAAGCTATGAGGAGTTCCGTGGAGGATACCTAAAAACAGTCTCCGTTTCCATTGATGAGATGACCACTGTGAAGAATGGAAGCGGGTCAACCGTTACAGCCGTCATCTCCGCAGAGGAACGGGGAGAAAGCAAAACAGATGAAAAGAAATACAAAGTAACCTACGAGCTTGGCTACGAAAACGACCAGCTGAAAATCCTGTCCGGCGAAGGAGAGGAAATCAAATAAGCGGTCCGGCTCCCATCCTGTTGCAGGGTGGGGCTTTTTTAATCCATTGGAGGTTTGTTGTCCCATAGCCCTCCCTCCTTTCAGGAATTTACATCCAAATACATTGACAGGCTGTTGGCACTGCTTTACAATAACGGAATATTACGAATAGTAGAATCAAATTGTTAACAACATACATATCGGAGTGACCTAAAAGTTTTTTTAATAAAATATCTTGGTGTTTCCCTGCCTGATCAAGGCGGATACAAATAAAAACGAATATGGATGGTGAAGACATGACAGATTTTTTGAATTGGCTGAGTGACTTTGTATGGGGCCCCCCCACTCTGGTCCTTCTGGTAGGCACCGGGCTATTGCTGACTTTCCGTCTCGGTTTCTATCAGTTCTCCAGTTTGCCGTATGCTCTCAAACTGGCTTTCTCCAGAAGCCAGGATAAGAAATCCAAGGGAGATATCACCCATTTCCAATCATTGATGACGGCTCTGGCTGCAACCATTGGAACTGGTAATATCGCTGGTGTCGCAACGGCGGTGGTTTTAGGCGGTCCCGGGGCTGTATTTTGGATGTGGATGACTGCCCTCGTCGGTATGGCCACCAAATATGCAGAAGCTATTTTGGCGGTTAAATATCGGGTGGAAGGTGAAAACGGACAAATGGCTGGCGGTCCGATGTACTACATAGAAAAAGGGTTAGGTTGGAAATGGCTGGCCGTTTTATTTGCTGTTTTTGGTTCTGTTGCCGCATTCGGAATCGGTAGCTCAGTACAATCGAATTCCGTTGCCGCAGCCGTGGAAAACAGCTTTGGGTTAAATCCCTGGATTACTGGTGTTCTATTAACTATTTTTACGGCTCTCGTCATCCTTGGCGGAATTAAAAGCATCGGAAAAGTGACTTCTTTGTTTGTCCCGATTATGGCTATTTTTTATGTTGTAGGTGGACTCATTATTATCTTGTTAAATATTAGCCAGGTTCCAGCTGCCTTGGGACTTATCATTTCCGATGCCTTTACCGGCCAGGCGGTTGCTGGCGGTGCCATCGGTGCGGTCATCCGATATGGTGTTGCACGCGGTGTTTTCTCCAACGAAGCCGGGATGGGGTCGGCTCCGATTGCGGCGGCTGCTGCCAAGACGGATCACCCTGGCCGACAGGCACTCATCTCCATGACTGGCACTTTCCTTGATACGATTATAGTCTGTTCAATTACCGGTATTACGCTTGTCATGGGGAACCTCTACATTGGCGGCGACCTGACTGGTGCGGCACTGACAACGGAAACGTTCAATGCCCTTCTCCCTGGCTCAGGCTGGATTGTCACCATCGGCATTATTCTTTTTGCTTACTCAACGGTTCTCGGCTGGGCTTATTACGGGGAAAAATGCTTTGAATACCTGTTTGGCACAAGGTCGATTATCGCCTACCGCATTGTCTATGTTGCCACTGTCCTTGTTGGTGCCGGAATGAACCTTGGTCTTGTTTGGACCATCGCCGATATCTTCAATGCCCTGATGGCCATACCGAACCTGATTGGACTTGTCTTCCTTTCCGGAGTGGTGGTAGCAGAGACCAAATCCTTTAAAAAGCTGCGCGAACAGGAAAAGCAAAAGGCTACTGCTTAACAACAAAAATGCCGAGAAAGGCTAACTTTCTCGGCATTTTTGTTGTTTGTGGAATGAGACTGTTGATTTTGATCTCAAGAACAAGACATTTTTTTAAAGAAACATGGAAAGTATAGAATTGAATGAAAAATCGTTTAACGGAGGGACAAATGGATAAAAATCATTTGGAGAAACCGCATAGTAAAAGTGATTCCAATGTAAAAGGAAAAGACACAGAGTATGAAATCAGTGCAACTGGCTATGGCCTCGAATCGGTTGAAAAAGATAATCGAGACCCTGGCCAGCCTTCCTGTGGAGGGCTATAGCCATGAAAACCCCCGGACCAATGGGCACCGGGGGTTTTCGGGATGTTTATTGAAGGTGCATGCCGTATTGCTTGATTTTATATTTAATCCAGTCAGCCGTAACTTGTTCTTCATTGTATATAATTTTTACTTCCCCGTCATCGGTATCAACAAGGGCTCTTTCAATGCCGTCTAAATCAACAAGGATCGTTTCCAGTGTTTTAATGGGCTGTTCTTCAGTGGCTTCCCGAACAAATAAAGTGATTTCCTTCATGCTGCTTCCTCCCTTCCTTAATCTTTCGGATCAACGTTCCTCCTCAGCGCCCTGTTCCAGCTTATTTTCGGATAGGGAATTTTGTATCTTGCGGCTAAGGTTTTCCTGTTTTCGATCTATCGCTGTCTCCCATATGCTAAAAGGAACTTCACTGGGAGAATATTCTTTATCAGTCATGTATGCACCACCTCCACATTTATTAGTCTTTTAATAAGTAAAGGAATTATGTATGAAATAAAAAAGGAAGGACCACAAGCGGGTCCTTCGTAAAAATATTCATTAATTAAGATTAGCCTGTCTATTAACGGGGGTCCCTTTCCTTCCCAGTCTTTAAATCGATCACCTTTACAGGGTTTTTAGGTGTTCCTACCTTTTTGCTTGCCGGCGGTTTCGAGCCGTTTTCGACCCAGTCCACCATCAGGTCAAACGCCTGGTGGGCATATGGCAGCAACGGCTGCAATTTTTTATCAGGGTCAGTACTAGAATTCCATACCAGGCTGTCTACATGGTTGCCGTTTTCGATTGTATACAGGCGGTGAATGTCCTGCTTTCCTGCTTTTTTGACGAGCTTCTGGTAGCCGTCCGCATGAATTTCAGGGAAAATCAGGGCGTCGAGAGAACCGGTGATAGAGATGAGTGGTACCTCGATATCTCCCGTGTTGGCGATTTCCTTAATGTTGTTTTTTACTTCTTTAGGGCGGGTTACGTACTTATAATCCTCGAAAATATGATCATAGGAACGGTCCCTGGCTCCATTTACAATATTCAGGTACTTCGGATAATCTATTCTGCCAGGAGCTTCCGGATCAAAATGGTCGCGGTAGATGTTCAAGGAAATGAACCAGTACACCAGGTCATGGTAACCCCATAAATTTTCCGATCCTTTTGGCAGCCCGGCTTTATACATTACCTTTATCGCTTTTTCCTGTTCCTTTCCCTCACCGTACAAGGCTTCCTCTGCATTGTTGACGACTGTCGTCAAGGAACTGATAAGGTTCGGGGATTTTTCACTCCATAGCACGCCTTCCCAATCCACGCCACCGTCAAATAGACGGGGTTCCCCTGTTTTTTCCGGGCCGTCATTCTCCAGTGCATAGCGGACAACATAGCCTCCATTCGAGATTCCCATCGCATAGGTAGGAACTGGGTGCTGTGCTGAAACAAGGTCGCTGGCCGGATTGGAGGAATCGGATGAGCTAATAAGCTTGTCCGCAAAGTTTTTAGCCAGATAGCTTTGAGCTGCCTTGGTCACTTGGCGGAAGCGCAGGTTCCATTCGGCTACGGAATCATCATCTTCGACCAGCGCGTTTTTCGCCTTGGCAAAAGGATCATGATCTTCCCATTCCCCCTGTGTTCCTTTGTCGATAGCTGCAAACGCATACCCTTTTTCAAGCACAAAGTCGCTGAATAATAGGTCGGTGGACGTTTCATTTCGGGTTGCCGGGATTCCGGAAACAACCAGTTTTCCATTCCAGTCATCAGGAACGCGAATGACAAATTGCGCATCATCAAAAATACCATTGACCTGTGTTCCTGTAATCTCGGCCGGACGGTTCATTTGATACCAGCCGGTTCCTTTAACTGAATCTCCCCAATAAATAGGTGCAAGTCCAATGTTCCCAAACAATGTTGCTTGCTGAAACTGTTCAGAGTTTTTCGTTGTCAGCCAGTTCCCGTTTTCACCATTAAAAGACGTTTCCACTACAGAATGCGCACCAGGTATAATCGACTTTTGTCCGCTCCCTTCTGCCTGTGTCCCGGTAAAACCAATTCCAAGGACCATTGAGGCGGTTAGACCAATCGCCAGTATTTTCTTCTTCAGTGAAACCACTCCCTTAACCATATTATGTAAGCCCTTTCATTTTACTTTGAATTTTCAGAACATTCATGGGCCTTTGGTCCTGTTATGGGAATACTGGCTTGCTTTCCTTCCATCTCAGCCTTTAGCCTTGGGAGTGGTTTAATTACTTGTTCGTTAATGTGACGTATAATTGTCGTTAAAGCCGCAAAACATAAGCCTACTTGGGAGGTGAAGAATATGTCTTCTCGTGAAACAGGACAAAATGAGAACAATGTAGCACATAATATTAAAGAAGGCGCAGGTGCAGCCTTCCATGCAGCCCACCAGGGATTGGAAGCGACTGAAAACTTCGCCATGAATGCGGTGGACCAAACATCAAAAGCCATCAAAAGAGCGGCAGACAATATGAATGAAATGATGAACAGAGACAATGAAAACCAAAAATAATGTGAGCCTTTTAGCCGGGAGAATTCCGGCTATTTTTATTCATTAAAAAGAGCATAATCACTGGCACAGCTTTATTACTTACTTTCCAAAATTAGAGTAAAATGGTTAATAAAGTATTTTATTCTTCTAATATTGTTAAAAAATTGGTAGAATACACTTATACCATTGTTGCAATATATTCAAGGAGAAGTTATCTATGAATACTGGCCTTTCATCCATTTTTTCTCCAAGTGAGCTCTTGGTTTATATTGAATTTTTAAGGGAACGCCTAATTGGCTTAGGTTTAAAAAATGGGTTCAGCTGCAGCCAAACCATCCAAGCGAGCCAGGAACTCGACTTCTTTATTTTTGAATATCAAAAGATGAAATTATGAATGGGACAGGACTATAGTAGCTTGGCCATATAATATTCATTGTGAAACGTCCCATCAATTTTTAACGAATTCACTTTTGTCCCTTCAATTTCGAAGCCGTTTTTCTTATATAGAGCAATGCCGGCTTCATTTTCGGTCACAACAGTCAGCTCAAGCCTGGATAACTCATGCTCATGAGCCCATTCGTTCACAGCTTCAAACAGGCTTGTTCCTAGTCCCTGGCCTCTGTATTCCTTTAAGATCCCAACAACAAGGTAAGCAGAATGCCTGTTTCTTCTTGCCGTCCCGCCTATAACTATAATATAGCCCAGTAATTTTTCCTCATCTTCGGCTATAAAGATGGTGGAGTTGCTTTGCTGTATTATTTGTTCAAGCTGCAGCTGCTGCTGTTCAGAGGTAGTGGTCCTTTCCCCTGCTTCCAAAAGCATATAATCCGACTCTGTTTCCACCTGCTTGACGAGATGAATGAAGTTCTCTGCATCCCCAAGTGTGATTTCTCTAATGTTCATCCCTTTTTCCCCCTTTGTTTCGCTGAATTTCTTTTGTTATCCTTCTAAACTTTTAATTTACCACATAATAATTTTTTTAAACTTCTAAAAGATTCACACATCTGCTTATTTTATCTTAATATACACTAGTTAGGGAGTTTCAACAAAAAATTCATCACAAAACATGTAAGAAGCCTGCCGGAATGTCTCCCGCAGGCCCTGAGAATTTACCTAAAGCTTTCCCTATCTATTATGCTTCCTTCTTTCTAAGCATATAAAAACGCCAAAAGTCCTTGACTAGTGTTTTGGTAACCGAGTATAAAGGAACCGCTATGAGAATGCCGACAAAACCATAGAGGGAGCCAGCTACCAGCAGCAAAAGAATGACTGTAACAGGGTGAATATTCAGCTTTTTGCCAAATACCTGAGGCTCCACCAGGTTTCCTTCAAGCTGCTGGACTACAACGAAAACGATCAGTACCTTTACCACCATGAATGGATCCTGTAGCAATGCTGCAAAAATGGCCGGAATGATTCCAATCACCGGTCCAAGCAGCGGAACAACGGTCAGAAGCATGGCAAAGATCGCCAGGAGCAAGGCATGGTCCAAACCAATGATCAAATAGCCAATATACATAAGCGTTCCAACAGCTATGGCAACGATAAACTGGCCGATAATATATTGAAAAATCGTTTTATCAATGTCGACAAGAATTTTATTCCCTTCCTGCACATGTTCTTCAGGCAGCCTGTTTAAAAGATAAGGACGTAATAAATGGTCGTCCTTAAGGAAGTAAAACAAAAGAAATGGAACGAGAACCAAAACGGTTGCCACGCTCGTCACTGCGGTAAAAATCTCGGCCAAATTCCCGCTTATCCTCGAAGTTGTTTCCTGAAAAAAAGAATAAGCCTTTTCTTCCAGTTCCTCTGGAGATACAAGGCCAAAACTGTTCTCCCGTATCGTTTCCTTTGATTTGTCGGTTACTTCCTCTATGTTTTCCGGAAAGTTCTCAGACAGATTTTGAAACTGGCTGGCTATCGTTGGTCCAAGAATATATGCTCCAGCAAAGCCTGATCCTGCCACCACCAGATAAATAAGGAGAATGCTGAGAAGCTTTGGTATGTACCTGGAAAGAAAATTGACTACAGGCCTTAGAATGTAATAAAAAAGCCCGGCAAGCAAAATAGGGAAAAATATCGCTCCAATAAACTGCTGCAAAGGAGCCAAAAAATAATCAATTTTCCCAAACAGGAAAATGGCCAGGAGGACCAGGATGAGCCCGGTAATGTATTTGAAAAATGGTTTATGTATCCACATTGAATCAACCCTTTCTTGTAACAGGCAGCTCTTCGTCTCACATGTCATACCCTGCTGTTCATTTCCCTATTCCCCGGAGCATGCAAGGTAAACACCTATGTAAAAAAGGGATGGTCTCTGTTGAGGAAAATGGATTCTTTCCGGTTAAAATCCTCTGCTTTCATTTAGCTATCACCTATTATAATATTGATAGCAACCTGCTATTGTTTTGATAATCCTGATTATCATGCAAATCCATAGTAGAATCCGGATAAAAACGCTAACTCACCTCCCGCTGTATTTTAGCAGGATTGTTTGATATGATGATGGATATATAGGTATGCATGGAGGCTTTTGATATGGAAAAAGGAGAAACTCAATATGACCTGGACAAAATCTATGATTACAATGAAATGCCTGATAAAGTGAGTGGCCGTTGCGATAACTGCGGCAATGCGCTCTTTAAAAGTTCGGTGAAAGATTTTGTGTTTCTTAGAGAATGCCGCCAGTGCGGGATGAAAAAACGGATATAATAGCAAAATCCCTGGAGTCTCCAGGGATTTTGCTTAATTTTCGTTTACTGCCCTGACTGGCAATGACGGTTCTTGAGACTTAGGAGCGTTTGCATTTCTCATTCTTATCGTAAGTAAAAATGCCAGACTTAAACAAATGGAGCAGAATAGGAATGCTGCCTCAAATCCGCCTAATCCATCAATAAGCCAGCCGGCAATCGCCGGCCCGATAAACTGCCCGACCGCAAAGTAAAACGTCACGTATCCAAAGGCCACCGGCATGTCAGGCGGCTTGACGTAGTCCATGCTGGATGCCTGTATCAGGGTGAAAAGTCCGGTGATGGTGCAGCTCATCAGAACAATATGCAGACTAAATCCGATAACCGTCGGCCAAAGAACAGGCAGAAGCATCGCGATTACTGTGATGCTTGTCGTTGTGACCAAAGAAAATCTTCTCCCCAGCCGGTCGGATATGCCTCCCCAGATAAAGCCGCTGAATATGGACAGAATCCCATTGACCGCCATTAAGTGTCCAGCTGCCTTCGTACTCAGGCCCGACTCAATCATAAAGCTCATCACAAAAATCACCTGTATTATATATGTGACGCCAACAATACCATATATTAGGCCCACCCGAATGACATCAGGGTTCCGGTAAATTTCCCTAGGCTGCTTTTTTATTGCGACTTTTTCCTGGTTCGGCTCTGCCTGTACATCCCGGATGAAAAGAGTCGTCAGCAAAACAGCGACCAGGCCGATAACAGCATAAAATCCCCATGCCAATCTCCAGCCAATATCACCATACAAATGGGACAACAACGGGACAATCATGCCTGCAAACAGAATGCCAATCCCTGCGCCGCTTGTGGCAAGACCAATCATCAGCCCTTTCTTTTGCGGAAACCTTGCGACCAGGAGGGAAATGAAAGGAGTGTAGGTAAAGGCTGTGCCGATTCCCAGAAAAAGCATAAAGATAAAAGCCAGCCAGTAATAGGGAGAAAACGCCAAGCCGATAAACCCCGTCGAAACAAAAGAGATGCCGAGGATGATGGTTCTTCTCCCTCCCCATCTGGCCGCCAGGATTCCTGCGAAAATAACAGTGGAAAGATACCCCAAGGATGTGGTCGTTCCCAGATAGCCTGCCTGCTTATATGTAATCTGTAAACCTTCCTTCATAAACGGAAGGATCACGCCATAGGAAAGGCGGCCAAAAGCGAGTACCACAGTGGTGGTCAGCATTCCGACTATCGCGTAAATCCACATCGTTTTTTTGGATTCCATACATGCACCCCTTAATCAAAAATCTTTCGATGACCGAAATGGTTATCAATAAAGATGATACCACTAATTTTGTGTATATTCAAACAATTCTAATGATTCTTTCTGTTTTGCTCGTCTCTTCAAATTCATGCTTCCTCATTCTTTTGACTTGCACTGACCGCATTTTCCTGTTATATTACAGTCAATTACATATTTCCTATTTCAATTTTTGTTGAAGTAAGGATAGAGGCGCAAAGACCATAAGTACTCATTCTGAGGATAATGAGGTCCATTGAGGATTGGGGAAAGGGGTATTTGCCGAAACTTTGAGAACTCATTCTTCTTAAAGTTGGTTCTGTGATTGAATAAATGCAGAACTGTCATATAGGGAACTATATGGAGGGCTATCTTACGCACAGAAACGAGTGATTTGATATTTGTTTCTACTGCAGCAGCGGCCACTCGGTGCTGTTTTTTTGCGTTTACCGGAATCCAATCTTCCCGAGGAATGTAAAATACGAATAAAGGATGAAGAGAAATGACGAATTTTGGACAAGTGCTTACGGCAATGGTGACACCATTTGATGCCCATGGTGAAATTGACTTTGAGGCAACAAGGAATTTAGTGGACCACCTCATTGAAAACGGCTCAGATGGCCTGGTTATTGCAGGAACAACCGGAGAGTCCCCAACCCTGACGAACGAAGAAAAAATTGAGCTATTTAAATTTGTGGTGAAAGCCGTCAATGGCCGCGTTCCTGTTATTGCCGGGACAGGCTCCAACAATACAAAAGCGTCCATCAGCCTTACTCAGGCCGCCGAAAATGCAGGGGCAGACGCAATCATGCTTGTCGCTCCCTACTACAATAAGCCGTCACAGGAAGGTTTATATCAGCATTTCAAGGCAATTGCCGAGTCCACTTCCCTTCCTGTCATGCTTTACAATATTCCAGGGCGCAGTGTGGTCAACATTTCTGTGGATACGATTGTGCGCCTTTCGGAAATCAAGAACATCACCTCTGTAAAGGAAGCCAGCGGAAATCTGGATGATATGGCCGAAGTCATCAGCAGGACTCCTGCCGATTTCGCTCTATATAGCGGCGATGATGGTCTTACCCTCCCAGTTCTGGCAATCGGCGGCACAGGAGTTATCTCTGTCGCATCTCATGTCATCGGCAACGAAATGCAGGAGATGATTTCCCATTTTACAAATGGAAGGCTTAAGGAAGCAGCTGCTGCCCATCGTTCCCTGCTTCCAAAAATGAAAGCATTGTTCTCGGCGCCGAGTCCTTCACC
>NZ_LAYY01000013.1 GCF_000986785.1 Mesobacillus campisalis
GAACAACAAGGTGGCTATGAGGTTTCTCCTTTGGAGTTTATTCTCCAGCCGGCTTCTCGCACCAACTCGTAAGGCATACAATCTTTGGGGGTGGATTTATTGGGGAATACGATTGTGGAGACGCAAATAAAAGAGGTTAAAGACTTTTTAGGCAGCACTGTTGAAAAGCTTGAAACCTTCTTAAATACGACAACCTTAAAGTCCCTTGAGGAAGAGGAGCAAGGAGATGCCGACTTCTATCGCCATATTCTTTCTTCCATACGCAGGCTTGCCGTATTTTGTGAAGAGGGCCTTGAAGCGTGCAAGGTGATAGCGGGTTCCCAGCCGTTCTCCAAAGGAGCGGCGGAGAAGACATTGTATCGCATCTACATTCACTGCATCGAGGAGTTTTACTCGCCGAAGAGCGATATCTGGTTTGAAGACAGCCGGGCAGCTTACACTGGGAAAAATGCAATCAAGTTCCGGGATACTGTCCCTTCAAAAGTGACAAAACTGCTTGCGTCACTCGAGGGAGATTTTCAAAAAATAAGAGAAGAACTTGAATATTACGAAACCGATTACCGGACAAAGATGCTGCAATCGAAATAAAGACAAAGCGGCAAAACATAAGTAGTTGGGTTTTGAAATGCACAAATTAAAATCACCATTGCTATTCGAACGTTATTCGCGTTTAAATTGGCAAAGATGCTTGGAGCAATGTGTCTCCAAGCATTTTTTGTTGGGTTTGAATAATAAACGGAAGAATGCCGCTTAAATCGGGAAATGTCATCATTTCCCGAAATATAAGAGGAGTTTTTCCGTTTATATTAATCTAATCCTTGGTATTTGGCCTATTTAGAGGAGTTAATCGGAATTCTTCCGCTTATTTTTGCCTCCAAAGCCACGCTATATACATTAACCGGAATTTGTCCCCCTATGTAACCTTGCCTCCACGACATATCAACCAAGAATAAGAACAACGTCTTTTTATTTCAGTGCCGGGGGCATCCCCTTAATAATCAGCCAGCTTTGCCGTCAAAGCGTTTTGGAGTCATAACATACCTTGTCCTGCATAAACTTGTACAAACTCCCAAAGAGAGGCGAGGTCTGTGCAATGATTAAAAAAGGGATGATTTTTACACTGCTGCTTATCTTGCTTATTCACCATATTCCCGGGCTGGCGACAGCGTCAGGATCGGTTAGTGCGAGAAATGCTATTTTAATGGAACAGAACTCCGGGCGGGTGCTTTATGAGAAGAAGGCGCATGACCGCCAGCGCATTGCCAGTATCACGAAAATCATGACCGCCATTTTGGCAATTGAATCTGGCAAGCTGGATGAACAGGTGAAGGTAAGCAGCCGGGCAGCTGGAACGGAGGGATCATCCCTCTATTTGATGGGGGGAGAAAAAACGAAGCTGGAAGACTTGGTATACGGGCTTATGCTTAGGTCGGGAAATGATGCGGCAGTGGCCATTGCCGAGCATGTTGGGGGGAGCCTGGAAGGCTTTGTCTTCCTAATGAATCAAAAAGCAGCAGAAATCGGAATGGAAAATACGCACTTTGCAAATCCACATGGCCTTGATGATCATGAAAACCATTATTCCACGGCATATGACATGGCTTTGCTGACAAGGTATGCCATGAATAACGAAACCTACAGGAAAATATCAGGCACCAAGGTGCACCGCGCGCCTAATCCTAATGAGTCATGGGACCGGGTGTGGAAAAACAAGAACAGGCTGTTGACCGAACTCTACAAATATACTACTGGCGGCAAGACGGGTTACACCAAAAGGGCAAAAAGGACGCTTGTTACAACAGCAGCAAAGGGTGAGTTGGAACTTATAGCCGTGACGCTGAATGGACCGGACGACTGGAACGACCATATTTTCATGTATGAAAGAGGGTTCGAACAGTACGATTTGGCTGAAATATTGCCGGCGGGGACCATCAAAGGCATTAAGGAGCAGGTTTATAGGGGAAAGGTGTACCTGGATCACTCTTTTGATTACCCGATTACTCAAGATGAGGAAGAGAAAGTTAGAGTGCAATACAAGCTCTTGAAGCCGGATGGTGCTGGAGAGGAAGCGGCTATTCCCGATGTGGTAGGCAAGGCAGTGGTCTATCTAGACAATGACATCATCATGGAAATGCCCATTTATTATAAGCACCAGGCTGTAAAGAAAAAAAACTTCCTGGATAGGTTCAAAAATATTTTCATGTCAGCAGCAGGTATAGAGCATGGTTAATTATATTTGGGTGTTCATGACAATTATCGGTCTGGTTTTCGCAGCAATAAATGGGACGATGTCGGAAGTGAACGAGGCGGTTTTCAAGGGAGCGACAGAAGCTGTAACTCTGTGCATCGGTCTTATTTCCGTCCTTGTATTCTGGCTGGGAATGATGAGGATCGCCGAAACCGCCGGGCTTCTTGATAAGCTCTCCAGCCTGTTCCGGCCCTTTGTCACAAAACTGTTTCCTGAAGTGCCCGCGGGACATCCAGCCATGGGGTACATTTTGTCTAATATGATGGCCAATATGTTTGGTCTCGGCAATGCGGCGACACCATTGGGCATAAAGGCAATGGAGGAGCTGAAAAGGCTGAATGGGGGAAAAGATTATGCAAGCCGGTCGATGATCACTTTTTTAGCGATCAACACGTCCAGCATTACCCTGATCCCGACCACAGTCATTGCCATCAGGATTACCTATGATTCAGCGGCCCCTACCTCAATAGTGGGCCCTACCCTCATGGCCACTTGCTTTTCAGCTGTGGCTGCAATATTGATTGACAGGTACTTCCATTACCGAAGAAGCCGAAAAGGATGAGGTATTCATGCAAATAATTTCTGCCGTGTCTCTTTGGTTCATTCCTGTGCTGATAGGATTCATACTGATCTATGGTACATTAAAAAAGGTTCCAACGTATGAAACCTTTGTGGAAGGAGGAAAGGAAGGCATTAAAATGGCTGTTTCCATCATTCCGTTCCTGGTCGGCATGATGGTGGCCATTTCCGTTTTCCGTGCTTCGGGAGCTCTCGATTATATGATGGAATATATTAGGCCTATTATTGAAAAAGCAGGGATCCCGGCAGAGGTCATCCCGCTGGCAATTATTCGTCCCATATCGGGTAATGCTGCCCTGGGGATGACCAGCGACTTGATATCAGCCCACGGCCCGGATTCTTTCATTGGCATACTTGCTTCGACGATACAAGGTAGCACCGACACCACTTTTTATGTCTTAACCGTCTATTTTGGGGCTGTCGGCATCAAGAAAATGGGAGATGCCTTAAAAGTGGGGCTTTTGGCAGACTTGGCGGGCTTCGCTGCCGCCATCATAGTTGTTACGATCCTTTTTGGATAAAAACCGGATACCTTGCGAAAGGTATCTTTTTTATTGTGTTCGTTACTTTGAAATATGGCTGTTTTATGTCATAATGCATAGGGATAGTCTATATTGAAATAGTTTTGTCTGGAAGATATGAAATTGGGAGTGACCAAATTGGAAAGATTGCAAAAGGTAATCGCACATGCTGGAGTCGCTTCAAGAAGAAAAGCGGAAGAATTGATTCTTGAAGGGAAAGTAACAGTGAATGGCAGTGTCGCAAAGGAACTTGGCATAAAGGTGAGTCCCTCGGACCGGATTGAAGTAAACGGTATTCCGCTGGAGCGTGAACAGCCGGTATATTTTCTGCTTTATAAACCTCGCGGTGTGATATCCAGTGTAAAGGATGACAAGGGCAGAAAAGTAGTCACGGACTTCTTTGAACATGTGGAACAGCGAATCTACCCGGTTGGAAGGCTGGATTATGATACATCCGGAGTTCTGCTCCTGACCAATGACGGAGAATTTGCCAATCTGCTTATGCATCCAAGCAGTGAAGTGGACAAGGTGTATGTCGCCAAGACAAAAGGCGTCCCGGCAAAGGAATCGCTCAGGAAGCTTGAAAAGGGAATACAGCTGGAAGATGGCAAAACAGCCCCGGCGAAAGTCAAGCTGTTGTCGATCGACAAGAAAAAGCAGACAGCAATTGTAGAACTGACCATTCATGAAGGCCGTAATCGCCAGGTACGAAGGATGCTGGAAGCGATTGGCCACCCCGTTCTAAAACTTAAGCGTGAACGCTATGGGAATCTAACCTTGCAAGGACTTAGTGCCGGGGAAAAGAAAGAACTGACTCCTCATGAAGTAAAACAACTGAGGACACTCGCAACCGAAAAAAGACAAAAAAGATAATACCCTTATTCATTAGATGCTAATGGTATAATAAGTGAATTGAACCTTGGGGGAGGATGGCTTATGAAAAAGCAGCGTCTTGTGCTCAGGACAGCAATCCTGCTGGTTTTGATTGCAGCTGTGGGTTATACTCTATATGCAAATTTCACCAAAGATGACATACAAAAGGTGGAGGTAGGAAAAACGGCTCCGGATTTTGTCCTCGTTGATATGGAGGGCGAAAAACACAGGCTTTCCGATTACCGCGGCGAAGGGGTATTCCTCAATTTTTGGGCTACATGGTGCAAGCCTTGTGAACGCGAAATGCCTTATATTGATAATCAATACCAGCATTTTAAAGATAAGGGAGTCAAGGTTTTAACGATTGATGTAGGAGAATCGGAGCTTGTTGTAAATAACTTTATCGAACGGCATAATCTTAGTTTTCCGGTCATGATCGACAAGGGTGAGGTTCAGACTGCGTATGGAATCAATCCGCTTCCGATCACCTTCCTGATTGATAAGGATGGGAAAGTGGTCCGCTCACATACAGGCGAACTCAATGAATCTACTGTCCGTCAGTTTATGGAAGAAATACAACCTTAAAGGGGAAACAGGGAGTTAGTGGTATGAATGAAGTGAAATGTGAATGCGGGCATGTGAACCCGCATGGAACTGTTCTTTGTGAATCATGCGGCAACATACTTGAGGAGAAGGAAAGGCAAAAGCAGCTCGTCGACATGCGCTATGAGGGAAGTGCCAGAAGGTCCCAAACCTATAATAAAACCATAGTGGACAAAATCTGGAATTTCTTTTCTTCCGTTAAAGTAGGAGTATGGCTGATTGTTGTAACGCTTGTTGCATCGGCGCTTGGTACCATCCTTCCGCAGGAAATGTATATTCCCCCAGTGGGAACGGCCGCTGAATATTATGAGGATCAATACGGCTGGTTCGGGAAACTATATTATGACCTCGGGTTCCATAATTTATACAGCTCATGGTGGTATTTAATTTTAATTGCTTCCATCGGCATTTCCCTTGTCATATGCAGTCTCGACCGTGTAGTCCCGTTATACAGGGCCTTGAATAAGCAGCGGGTGACCAGGCATGAAGGCTTCCTGAAGCGCCAGCGCCTGTTCGGGGTTTCCGACACTCCTCCGAGCAGCGACTCACTCCAGAAGCTGAAGGATAATTTGAAAAAAAAGCGTTATTCCATTCGTGAAGAAAACGGCAACATCCTGGCAGAAAAAAATCGCTTTTCACGCTGGGGCCCATACGTTAACCATGTCGGGCTTATTATTTTCCTGATTGGCGGAATGCTGAGGTTTGTCCCTGGTATGTATATCGACCAGGTAGTTTGGATCCGCGAGGGGGAAACGAAAGTAATTCCTGAAACAGAAGGAGAATACTACCTCCATAACGATCAATTCATACTTGAACTCTATGATAAAGAAAATGATGGAGAAGTATTTGGAGAAGCTCTTGATCGAAATGGCATGGTTGTCAAGAACTACCAGTCCAATGTGACACTGTACAAAAAAGATGGAGACACTGTACCTGGTGAGGAACCTGAACTTGATAAGGTAAAGGATTTCCAGATACGGGTAAATGAGCCGCTAAAGTTTGAAGGCTTTGCTCTATACCAGGTTGATTATAAGCTGAATGAGCTCAATAAAATGACCTTCACGCTGCAGGAAAAAGAGACAGGTAAAGAGTTTGGCGAAATTCAAATTGACTTGTTTGATCCGAAAAAAAGCTATGAACTGGCAAACGGCTATTCTGTTGATGTAATGAGCTATTTTCCGGATTTCGAATTTAATTCCGATGGGGAGCCGGCAACAAAATCCCGTATCCCCAATAATCCTGCCTTTATCTTTAAAATGATCACACCGGACAACCCGGAGGGAGAAATCAGTTTTGTTGCCATCCAGGAAACGATTGAGCCTATGGGCGATAATGAATATAAAATGGCCTTCAAAGCAGCGGAAACAAAGAATGTCGCAGGGCTTACAGTCAGAAAGGACCTTACGCTCTGGATTATTTCGCTTGGCGGGCTGATCTTTATGATTGGAGTTGTCCAGGGAGCCTATTGGAACCATCGCCGTCTATGGGTCCGTGCCGTTGACGGAAAGGTCTGGACAGCCGGGCATACAAATAAAAACTGGCATGGGTTGAAAAGGGAACTTGACGACATTTTTGCCGGAACGGGATTGGACGTTCCTAAAGAACAATTAACAGATGATGGGAAAAAGGGGTAAGGGGGAGAACCATGGTCTCATTAAGTTCTAATCTGCTTTATATTGCATTTGTCCTTTATCTTGTGGCCACTGCTTTTTTTGGCGGTGCGATCAAGGGAAAAAAAGAGGGACAGGAAGCCAAAGGCTCAAATAAATGGGCGAAGATCGCGATTACCATTACGATTGCCGGCTTCATAGCCCAACTGGGGTATTTTATAACCAGATGGATTGCTGCAGGCCACGCACCAGTAAGCAATCTTTTCGAATTCACGACATTTTTCGGAATGAGCCTTGTGGGTGCGTTTATTGTTATTTATTTTATGTACCAAACACCGCTTCTCGGGGTATTTACCCTTCCGGTTGCGATTTTAATCATCGCCTATGCGAGCATGTTCCCGCGGGAAATATCTCCATTGATTCCTGCGCTCCAGAGTGACTGGCTGCATATCCATGTGACTACAGCTGCTCTTGGTGAGGCCATTTTGGCCGTATCCTTCGCAGCAGGCCTGATTTATTTAATCAAGTCTGTAGACCAGTCGGTTAAAACCAAGAGCACCTTCTGGCTGGAGGCTGTCATGTATGGAATCGTCAGCACCATCGGCTTTATTGTCGTAGCATCCATATTTTCATTTGCCGATTACCAGGCGGAATTTACTTATACCGACAAAAATGGTGTGCAAGCAACTTACGAGTATCATATGCCTGCACTGATTGGCCCCAATGAGGGTGAGTTGATAACCGAGGGACGCTTTGCTCCGATTGTGGAAACACCGGCAATCATTAATTCCAAAAAGCTCAATACGGTTATCTGGTCACTTGCAGCCGGACTTTTGCTGTATTGGCTGATTAGGCTTGTTGCCCGGAAGCGGCTGGCAGCCATCCTCAAACCGCTGGTGAAGAACGTAAACCTGGACCTGGTTGATGAGATCAGTTACCGCTCCGTTTTGATTGGTTTTCCTGTATTTACCCTCGGGGCTCTGATTTTCGCCATGATTTGGGCACAGATTGCCTGGACAAGGTTCTGGGGCTGGGATCCCAAAGAAGTATGGGCATTGATTACATGGCTCTTTTATGCAGCTTTCCTTCATTTGCGCCTTTCAAAAGGCTGGCATGGGGAAAAATCGGCGTGGCTGGCTGTCATTGGGTTCGTTATCATCATGTTCAATCTCATTGTGGTCAATCTTGTTATTGCCGGGCTGCACTCCTATGCAGGCTCCTAAACATAATTGGTTTGAAAAAGGTCTTCACTTTATTAAGTGGAGACCTTTTCATTTGGGGAATATTGTCCCCTGAATTTTGTTCAAGTGTAAATATGTCTATTTTATGTCGAAGAAATGAGTTAACATTATTGTGAAGATGAAAAATAATAGCAACATGTTAAATCATTATGTAAAATGTTCACAGGAGGGATTTGCCTAATGGAAAAGGACGTAAAAATTTTAGTTGTAGATGATGAAGAAAGAATCAGACGTTTATTAAAAATGTACCTTGAAAGAGAAAATTATATAATTGACGAAGCTGAGGACGGAAATGTAGCCCTGGCAAAGTCGCTGGCCCACGATTATGATGTCATTCTCCTGGATTTGATGATGCCAGGAAAAGATGGCTTGGAAGTATGCCGTGAACTGAGAGAGAAAAAGTCCACACCAGTCATCATGCTGACGGCAAAAGGAGAAGAAGTGAACAGGGTACAAGGATTTGAAGTAGGTACGGATGACTACATTGTTAAACCTTTCTCACCCAGGGAAGTGGTGCTGAGAGTCAAGGCCATGCTTCGCCGATCCTCCAGTACAACCTATCTTCAGACAGAGACGACTGCAAAGGATGTAATCGTTTTCCCTCACTTAACCATCGACAATGATGCTCACAGGGTTACGGCTGATGGCAAAGAGGTCAGCCTGACTCCAAAAGAATATGAATTGCTGTATTTCCTTGCAAAAGCCCCTGATAAAGTTTTCGACCGCGAACAGTTATTGAAGGAAGTATGGCATTACGAATTTTTCGGCGATTTGAGGACGGTAGATACTCATGTTAAGCGTCTGCGCGAAAAGCTGAACAAAGTATCCGAACAGGCCGCCAAAATGATCGTAACGGTATGGGGGGTTGGCTACAAATTCGAGGTTGTCAATGAATGATGCTTTGGCGTAGTATAGTCGGGAAATTATGGGTAACCATCCTGCTGCTTGTTTCATTTGTTCTTTTCCTGCTGACCATTATGCTGGTCGAATTCTTTGAGAACCATAATATCAATGAAACAAGAACACAATTAACCTATACCGCTGAAAAAATTTCCCGGGTCCTTGAAGAGCATAATCAGGATCAGGCCGATTTTGAAATTGGACTTGAAATTGCCTGGGGGCTGCTGGATGAAGTGACAAAGGTTGTGGTGGTGCTCGATGAAGAGACCTATTTTTATTCTCCCAACTCGGAGGACAGCAGGCTGCCGATTTCCTTCTTGATAGAAGACGGCGAGTTGCTCTCTGTTTTGCGTGAAAATAAAAATATCGACAAGATTGCTGCGCTTCCATTGGAGGAAGAAACCGATTCCCGATTAATGATTATAGGTGTTCCGCTCTATGAGGGTCAGGGTGGAAGCGGAGCTGTTTTTATTTACCAATCATTAGAAGTTGTAGAGGAAACCACCAGAAATACGACTAAGTTCGTCCTGCTGGCCGCAGGTATAGCGATCGTGTTGACGACAATATTTGCCTTCTTCCTGTCGACAAGAATCACTGCTCCCCTGAGAAAAATGCGGGAAGCGGCCTTTGAGGTGGCAAAAGGGAAGTTCGATACAAAAGTCCCGATCCTGACGAGGGATGAGATGGGAGAGCTTGCAACTGCCTTCAATCAGATGGGCAGGCAGCTGAAGTTCAACATGAACGCCCTGAGCCAGGAAAAGGAACAGCTTTCCAGTATACTCAGCAGCATGGCAGATGGGGTCATTACTTTTAATCAGGATGGAACCATCCTGATTACCAACCCGCCTGCCGAGCAGTTCTTGCGGTATTGGTATTATCAGCAGGGAGCCATGGACGACTCCGATGCACTTCCCCCGCAATTCATGGAATTGTTTCAGCTGGCCGTCAATACGGGGAAGGAACAGGTGGGAGAAATGAATGTCCAGGGGCGGTCATGGGTGGTGATTGTAAGCCCGCTCTACAACAAGAAGGCAATTCGGGGGGCAGTAGCCGTTGTCAGAGATATGACGGAAGAACGGAAGCTGGACAAGCTCCGGGATGACTTCATCGCAAATGTTTCGCATGAGCTAAGAACCCCCATTTCAATGCTGCAAGGTTACAGTGAGGCGATTGTGGATGGAATCGCGGAAACAAACGAAGAGAAAGTGGAGATGGCCCAGATCATTTATGATGAGTCGCTGAGAATGGGCCGGCTTGTGAATGAACTGTTGGATCTGGCTCGCATGCAGGCAGGGCATATTCAGCTCGCTACGGAAATAACAGAGATTGAGCCCTATATTAATCGGATAATCCGTAAATTCCAGACGCTTGCAAAAGAAAAGAATCTTGAATTGCGTACCTCTTTTGATTTGTCCGAGAGCGAGTTTCGCTTTGATCCAGACAGAATCGAACAAGTGCTGACCAACCTGCTTGACAATGCAATAAGGCATATAGGGGAGCACTCCACGATTACCGTATCCGTAAAGTCCATGGATCGTGCCATCTATTTTGAAGTCAGTGATGAAGGGCCAGGCATACCTGAAGAAGACCTTCCATTCCTTTTTGAGCGCTTCTACAAGGGCGATAAATCCCGTACGAGGGGCCGTTCCGGAACCGGCCTCGGGCTTGCTATCGCCAAAGATATCATTGAAGCTCATTCAGGAAGTATTTCAGTAAACAGCAAACTTGGACAAGGGACGACATTTTCCTTTTTTATTCCACGCATTCCAGACGTGAAATAAAGAATTTTGACGACTTATCTTGATTCACACGGAACATTTGCCAGTCTCTTTGTTAAGCCATCCGTTATCTCGGATGGCTTTATTATTCCCTTTAAAGTCAATGCGCTAAAAATCTTCCTTCCCTTTTTTTATATAAAAGAATATAGTAAAGATGAAACTTTTTATACTTAAGAACGACTAATATTTTGAAATGCGGAGGGATTGGAAATGGACTCCGTTTTTGATCATTTGTATCAAAAATACCATCAGGATTTATTCCGGTTTTTGTTTTATATGGTGAAGGACCGGGAGCAGGCCGAAGACCTTGTCCAGGAAGTTTATATACGTGTTCTTAAATCATACAGCCGCTTTGAAGGAAAAAGCAGTGAAAAGACATGGCTGTTTTCGATAGCGAAAAATGTTGCGATCGACCATTTTCGAAAGCAAAAGGGTTGGAAGAACTGGCTGTCGGAAAAGATCGACCTTTCAACAGCCCATGTCAGGGACCATTTGCCATTACCTGAAGAGATAGCAGAGCAAAGGGAAGAAATTCAAATGATGTACCAATGTCTGGATCAATGTACGGTAGACCAAAAGATGGTCATCATTCTTAGATATATCCACGAACTGTCCATCAGCGAAACAGCAGAAGCCCTTGGCTGGACTGAAAGCAAAGTGAAGACCACCCAGCACCGTGCGATAAAGGCGCTGAAAAAGCACATGGAAGCAATGGAAGAGGAAGTGATGCCTAGTGGGAAAGTTAAAGCTGAATGATAGGCAGGTTGAGGAATTATTAAAGGAGCTGCCCAAGCTGGAGGATGGGCGGCGGCCTGAGGAAATCTATAGGAATGTCGCCGCGAATCTCCGGAAGAGAAGGCAAAGGTCCTGGTTTATGCCTGCACTCGCTTCAGCAGCAGCCGCGGCTTTGTTTTTCATCCTTTCACCCGGACTTGGCTTACAGCAAGAACAAACTGCCAGGCAGGAGAGTTCCATGGACCACGCTGGCACCAGCACTGAAATGAAAGATGTCGGATCTCTAACACATGCCGGCGATGGCAGCCAGATGAACGCTTCCTTATCAACAGATGCGGAGCCGGCAAAGGAGGAGATTGGAATTTCTTCCATTCAGCCTACGGCCGTCTACAAGCAGGATTTGGAGACTTACGAGGCGCTTACTTATGCAATTCCCGATGCGAATGCGCAAATTGCCGTGCCAGTAACCGTCCTCGTTAAGAAGGCTGGTAAAAAAAACTGGTTTGAACAGTTTGAGGAAACAATGCCGAAACTGACGGAGGAAGAATGGGGCCTAATGGATTACTATCCTCTCAGTGCAGATATCAGTTATGACCAGGCCAGCAAGACAGTCAATGTAGATGTGCCTGAAGGTCATCCATACGGTTTCGGATCAGCTGCTGAAACCTGGTTTTTGACAGTTCTGGAGGACTCCTTGCCCCATGATAAAGTGAATAGAGTTTCCTTCTCGACCGAGGGGCGGAAAGGTATCGAGCTAGGGAATACGGGTGAAAAGTTTGAATTGCCACTGCCTCAGCCTCAGCCTCAGCCTGAGGGTCACGCATACCTTTTTTATTACCGGGATGAAGGGGAAGAAAGCGTCCCGTATATGGTGCCTGCCAATGAAAGTTTCAATACGTTTAGGGAGGCGCTGGAAGCTATGGCTGTCAATCGGGAAGAGTTTGGCTTAAGAGCTTCCCTGCCGGAGAACTTTGCCCTCGAAGGAGCTTTGATAAAGGAAAATGGTCCTGTGCTGCATCTGGAGTTGCCTCAAGGGTCCTCTTTTGAAGAAAGCTTCATATATAGTCTGGAAGCGATTATGCTGACAGCAAAAAGCTTTGGCTATGAGGCTTTGAAGATAGATAATGCGGAACCCAGCGAGATTGGTCCCTTTAACTTGAATGAATCACTGGAATTACCAGTCGGAGCAAATAAAAAAATAATCGGTTTAAATTAGCGCCTGGCTCTAGCCAGGTTTTTTTATTGCATAATTTAACTTCAGGATGCCAAATAATAACACCATGCGTTTTTCCCTTGCCTGCAAAGAAAGATATCCATAAAGGGCCAGTCATAGGGGAAAAAGGATAGATACTTGATTAGGAGGAAAAAGATGCAGGACGAACTTAAGCGCCTGTTGCATGCAGGAGTGGCTGCAGTTTGCGTCAGCCTGTTTTTTTTCAGTGCCACCCATCCACAGGCAGAAGGGATTCAGGGTCAGACGGACCACTGGATTTGGCCTGCGGGCGGAGAAATCACGGATACTTATGGAACGAGAGAGGGGCTGCACAAGGGAATAGATATAGCCTCCAGACTTGGTTCCCCTGTTTACGCTGTGGATGGAGGAATCATTACAAAGTCATATTATTCCAGTACATATGGACATGTTGTATTTATTAAGCATGAAAATCAATTTGAAACGGTGTATGCCCATTTGCATAAGAGACATGCCTTTGAAGGGGAAAAAGTTAAGCAAGGGGAGTTAATAGGCGTGATGGGCAACACCGGGGATTCCTCTGGTGTACATCTCCACTTTGAAGTCCATCAGCAGCAGTGGACCTACAGCAAGGAAAATGCTGTCGACCCTGACAAAGCGCTGGGGTCCGCGGAAATCGGACAGGCTGTTATTGCGCAATCAAGGCTTCGTAAAGATGGTTCCGTTGAAACGGCAGGCAAACTGGAGGCAGACGAAAAGGATTCACCAATTGCTCCTTCTTCATCTCTTTATGTGGTAAGCAATGGAGATACTTTATTTGCGATTGCAGGAAAGACGGGAGTCAGCGTAGAAAGCCTCATGACAAGAAACAATCTTCAGTCCGACGCCATACAAGTGGGACAAAAACTGAGGATTAAATAGGCTTAACGAAGAAGGGCAGGAAATTAACAGCCGGTGTCAGGACCCTAAATGAGCAGAGGAGGTTCAAAAACATCAGAACATGGCAGGAACAATCCGCTTTTGGATTGTTCCTGCCATGTTCTTTTTTTAATCATGCTGCAACTGCCAAGCAATTTGTCCTTGAAATGATTGAGTAATGAAGCAGAGTACTTCACAAAGTTTTTTTTATTCAGTATAATAAGCTTGTAATTTAATAGGATCTATCTTCGGGGCGTGGTGAAATTCCCGACCGGCGGTGATGAGTCAATCTCTAAGCCCGCGAGCCGTTAAGGCAGGATTTGGTGCGAATCCAAAGCCGACAGTACAGTCTGGATGGGAGAAGATGGAGGTTCTGCAGGCGTTCAAAAAATGCAGGTAATTTGAACGTTTATTAGGATTGCCTTGTAATTTCTCCCCCGAGCATTAAAAGCTTGGGGGTTATTTATTTTCCGGGCATCCCAGTTTTGCTGAACCTTTCTTCTTTGAGGTGGATCAAAAAAGGAGAGAGGAAAATGAAAAAGTATAGTATCAAAGCCTTAGTTTCAATCGGAATGCTGAGCAGTATATCCTATGTCTTAATGTTATTGAATTTCCCGCTGCCGCCATTTCCAAATTTCTTGATGATTGATTTCAGCGACATACCTGCATTGATCGCTGCCTTGATTTTTGGACCTGCCGCCGGTGTGCTTGTCGAATTGTTTAAGAACGTCCTGGATTATTTCATGACAGGAAGCGCAACTGGTGTCCCAGTGGGCCATATTGCGAATTTCGTTGCAGGGATTTTGTTCGTCCTGCCTACCTATTATATATACTCCAAGCTGAAATCGAAGAAAGGCATGACTGTTGCCCTCATTTCCGGGACAGCCATTATGGCCGTGGTGATGAGCGTGCTGAACTATTTCGTCATTATGCCAGCCTATACGTTATTCCTTAACATGCCAGCAATGGATTCGCCTTCCTTGCGCGCAATGATCGTCACCGGAATCCTGCCGTTCAACATTCTCAAAGGCTTGTTGATCACAGCCGTATTTATGCTTTTGTTTACGAGAATGGGTACCTGGATTACAAGCCAGCAATATAAAAGTGCATAGTTGCCCTTAGCGGGGTTTAATAGATGAAAGCAGCGGGTTTACCCGCTGCTTTTTCATGTACTCCGCCCATAGCGATTTAGCATCCTCCTTATTGGAAAAACCCCGTATCAGTCCTCATGATCACACAAAGTGAGCGTAAAACCCGCCCCTTTGTTTTATGCTATAATAAGGGAGAATTTTTTTGAGTGAGGCTGATGAACTGATGTTGACAATCAAGGAGATTGCGGATATGGCAAATGTGTCACGTACGACTGTTTCACGGGTGCTTAATGATTCGGGATATGTGAGTATAAAGGCGAGAGAACGGGTTCTAAAGGTAATTGAAGAGACGGGCTATGTTCCAAGCCAGCATGCTAAATCCCTCAGGACCAAGAAGTCGAAGGTAATCGGGGTGGTGATTCCGAAACTTGGAACGGAAACATCTGGCCGTCTGGTCAACGGAATGAATGAAGTTTTCAGCCAATATGGCTACCAGATTCTACTGACGAGTTCCAATTTGGCACCGCAAAAGGAGATAGAGTACCTTAGCCTTCTGAAAAGCCGGCAAGTGGACGGAATCATTCTGACTGCCACGAATGTGAGCGACCAACTAATTGCCGGAATCAGGCAGCTTCGGATGCCGTTTGTAGCCGTTGGCCAGAACATTCCCGGTGTGTCCAATGTTGTATACGATGATCTGAATGCTGCCAAGATAATGACGAGACTTCTGATTGAGCGCGGCCGAAAGAATATTGCTTTTATTGGTGTTCCCGAAAGTGATCAGGCTGTCGGGGTTCTTCGGAAGCAGGGCTTTCTCGATTCAATGAAGGAACATTGCCTAAACATCAGGAAAGAATGGATTATTGAGTCGGACTTTAGCATTTCCTCAGGGTATTCCGCCATGGAGAGGATTATGGAAAGAGTCGTGGGAGGGGTTATTCCCGACGGGGTTTTCTGTGTAACCGACAGAATTGCCATTGGTGCCATTCAACACCTAAAAGAAACAGGGCTGAAGGTGCCGCAGCAAATATCGATAACGGGGATAGGAGCATCAGATCTTTCAAAATATGTTGAGCCTCCGCTTACGACAATGGATTATGAAAACGAAAAAGCCGGACAGGAAGCAGCCAAAATTCTGCTTGCCCAAATCGAACGCAACGAAGATTTCCAAAAAACGGTAATCCTAAATGGTAGACTGATCAGGAGAGATAGTTTATAATCGGATGTGAAATCGATTTCCTATGGAAAGCCCTTACAAATCAACAGCCCTTTTTTATAAAAAAATTCTACTGCCAATAGTCAAGTTCATATTTCTATGGAATTGTAACCCTTTATGGAATCGATTCCATTCTATATGACCAAATATGGAATCGATTTCATAGTCCAGCCCTATTAATTAGTTCTAAAGAGGAGGTTCGCCGAAATGGCAGAAAATCGCGATATCGCAAAAAGCATTATCGACGCAGTTGGGGGTCAGGAAAACATTCTTTCAGCCGCCCATTGTGCCACTAGGTTAAGAATCATGGTGAAAGACAAGGAGAAAATCGACAATGAACGTGTGGAAGAGATCGAAAAGGTGAAGGGTGCCTTCTTCAATTCGGGTCAGTTTCAGATTATTCTTGGCACCGGCACCGTCAACAAAATATACGAAGAAGTGACTAAGCTAGGGATAAACAGCTCAACGAAGGGGGAACAGGCGGAGGAAGCAGCCAAGAGCGGCTCTCGATTCCAGCGTGCCATTCGAACATTCGGCGACGTATTCGTCCCGATTATTCCGGCCCTTGTAGCAACAGGTTTGTTCATGGGTCTGCGCGGCCTGGTCATGCAGGAGGAAATCCTAAGGCTGTTTGGCATGACGCCAGGTGATATTTCAGAGAATTTCCTGCTTTTCACACAGATTTTAACCGATACAGCTTTCATTTTCCTCCCGGCGCTGGTTGCCTGGTCAACTTTCCGTGTTTTTGGCGGCTCCCCCATTATCGGCCTTGTCCTTGGATTGATGCTTGTCAGTCCCGCCCTGCCTAACGCATGGGGAGTTGCAGGAGGAGAAGTGGAACCACTTATGTTCATGGGTTTCATTCCGGTGGTAGGCTACCAGGGATCCGTTCTTCCAGCGTTCATCGCCGGTATTGTCGGGGCCAAGCTTGAAAAGCAAATTCGCAAACGTGTTCCCGATGCCTTTGATTTGATTATCACACCTTTTCTTACATTGCTTATCATGATTTTCCTGGCCTTGTTTGTTATTGGTCCCGTTTTCCACATGGTAGAAGAGTATATTTTAGCTGGAACCATTGCTGTTCTTGAATGGCCATTTGGGATTAGCGGACTCCTTATCGGCGGTTTAAACCAAATCATTGTTGTTTCAGGTGTCCATCACGTGTTCAACATGCTGGAGATATCCCTTTTGGAAAGCCTTGGCTACAACCAATATAATGCGATTGTTACTTGTGCTGTAGCCGCGCAGGGCGGTGCAGCGCTGGCTGTCGGTCTTAAAACAAAAACCAAGAAGCTTAAGGCGCTGGCTCTTCCGTCATCACTGTCTGCTTTCCTTGGGATTACGGAACCGGCAATCTTCGGGGTTAATCTTCGATACGGTAAACCGTTTATCATGGGATTGATTGGCGGCGGTGTCGGCGGATTCTTCGCCAGCATCTTTGGACTGAAAGCAACGGGCATGGCGATTACAGTTATCCCTGGAACCTTGCTCTATCTCAACGGCCAAATCCTGCTGTACTTGCTCGTCAATATCATTGCCATTGCAACAGCATTCGTCCTGACCTGGATGTTCGGTTTTTCTGATGAAATGCTGAAAGAGCAGCAGCAGTAACCCATTGAATCTTCCTTTGCTATGGCAGAATGTTTAGGTGATGCTGATAGGTGTCGAAAGCACTTCCTGCCCTTTGCCTGCCTTACAGAATGAATAAATAAAAAGACTGCAGACACGCACGATGAAGATCGGGTGTGTCTGCAGTCTGTGAAACCTGCTGAAAAAGCAGGTTTTTTACCCTTTTGAAGATGTGTCTTCGCCAAGGATCCTGGCGAGTCTTCAGGATAGGCTCACTATTCGAACTTTAATGGATCTCCCTCGAATGGCTCATCTGCCACTTTGATGGAATCAGTAGGGCAGCCTTCGAAAGCATCCATCATATCATCTAATAGAACATCAGGAATTTCGACAATCCCTTCGTTCTCATCCAATGTTACAAATGCAATGCCCTCATCATCATAATCATAGATGTCCGGAGCTGCTGCACCGCACGCACCGCATGCGATACAAGTTTCTTTGTCAACAATCGTATACTTTGCCATGAAAAAACCTCCCGTAATTTAAACACATTGTATCGTTTTCGTGAAACGGAAAATGAAAACGTCATCCTCATGTTTATTGTAAGACTGTATCATGAACTTTTCAATAAAAAAAACATTGAGAATCCTTATCACCGCCAGTGTTTTGCCTTGATATTGTCTATATGGTTAAACTGTATGATTTATTTTCGTGCTAAAATGAAACAAGGGAGATTGAACAGCAGGTGTACACCTGTATTATTCCTCTCGAAAAATAATATAAACCGGGTGATTAAAAGTGGCGTTATCGTATAGTGAGGCCCTTTTCCTTTACTGTTTCAAAAAAATAAAAGATGAAAGGACCATCTACTCGCTTTTTCACTTGTTCCAGGGTAAGAAGTCATCCCAGACCATTCAGGATGCCCATTTATATAACTTGACTCCTTTCTTTCAGGCATTTCCTTTTTTAACAAGACAGGAGTTGGAAAGCAAGGTGATCAGTCTTCAAAACAAGGGGCTGCTTATCCAAAAAGCACCTGAGCATTTTATCCTGTCGGATAAGGGGGAAAGGGAGCTTAGCTTGTTTGTGACTAGACGCCCCATGCCTCCCAGGTATTTGGACGGGTGGAAATACCATCACCTAACATCTTTATTTTGGCAAAGGCTGTCGCTTCTGGTCCAGGTTGCATCCAACCTTGTGCACCAGAAAAGGCAGTTTATACCTGTGCAAAATAAGCAAGAGACACTTGACTGGGTTAAGGACTATATCAGAAGGCAAAATCTCAGCCGGGAGGAATTGGGGCACGGAATTTTCAAGGAACTTTCCCACTGCCTGATTCAGTGTGAGGGAGAGCCGGCAGTATTGGTACGGCGGCTTACCGGCCATGATAGAATTGGGTTGACATCCATCCAGGCTGCTGATGAGCTGGAAATGGAGCATGTCCATTACCGGCTGGAATTTTTAAATATAGTGCACTTTATCCTTCATAAGGCGGTGGAAACGCCAGGCTGTTTTCCGCTGTTGGACGGCATCATCAGGGATATTGAAAAGCCCGTCCCTTTTACGCTGTCTACCGAAAAAACGTATCAGTTAATAAAGAAGGGTTACACACCAGGACAGATTGCCCAGGTGAGAAATTTAAAATTAAGCACTATTGAAGATCATATAGTAGAAATTGCTCTTCATCTTAAAGACTTTGACCTAGAGGCATATGTACCTAAAAGCAAGCAGGAAAGAATCCTGCAGGCTGCCCAAAACACTTCCGCAAAAAAACTGAAGCAAATACGTGACCAAGTCGCCGATGCCAATTATTTTGAAATAAGGCTGGTGATGGCCAAAAATGGTGATAAATCATGAATCTTGAACAGGCACTAAATCGATATTTTCAATTTCCTTCTTTTAAGCCCGGCCAGAAAGAGACAATACAGTCAATACTTGCAGGCCGTCATGCTATCGCCATGCTGCCTACAGGGACGGGTAAATCCCTATGCTATCAGCTTCCAGGCTACATGCTCGATGGCCCGGTCCTGATTGTTTCGCCGCTGCTTTCCCTGATGCAGGATCAGGTTGAACAGCTGAAAGGAAGGGGAGAAAAGCGGGTAGTAGCGCTTAATTCCTTTTTAACCCCAATCGAGAAAAGAAATGCTTTATCAAGTCTGCAAAATTATAAATTCATTTTTATTTCCCCAGAAATGCTTGGGACACGATTGGTAATCAACAAATTGAAGAGTTTGAGGATTTCCCTCATCGCGATTGATGAAGCGCATTGTATCTCACAGTGGGGATACGATTTCAGGCCGGATTATTTAAAACTTGGAGAAGTGAGGCAGGTTCTGGGCAATCCTGCAACCCTTGCCTTGACTGCGACTGCGACGGAGGAAGTGAGGAAGGACATTGCCCGGCTGCTAAAGCTGGATTCATGGGATGAGCATGTTCTTTCGGTAGACCGTCCGGAAATCTCCATGTCGGTTGAAATATTGGGGCAGCAGGAAAAATTGCAGCGGGCCTTCGAGCTTGTTTCAAACCTTCAGGGTCCGGGCATTATCTATTTTTCAAGCAGAAAGATGGCAGAACATGTGGCAGCTTTCCTTAGGGACAAGGGAGAACAGGCGATGGCTTACCACGGAGGGCTTGACCAGGAAAGCCGTATTCTCATACAGCAGCAATTCCTGAATGGACAGTTCAATGTTGTCTGCGCAACAAGCGCATTCGGAATGGGAATCAATAAAGGAGATATAAGGTATGTCATTCATTACCATCTTTCGCTCCAGCTAGAGTCCTACCTTCAGGAAATTGGCAGGGCTGGCAGGGATGGAAATAAGAGCCTGGCTGTCCTGCTTTATGCGCCAGGAGATGAACAGCTGAGCTACCAGCTGGCAGAAGCAGAGCTCCCTGAAAGTGCCCAGGTAGGAAGGCTGTTCGCTTTAATAAGAGAGAAGTGTTTTGAACCAGATGATGTGGAGGAGAATGCGGAGTTCCTTTCAGCTTCTTGTGGCTTTAGCGAAACTCAATGGCGGATCGTCGCAAATTTCCTCAAAAGTTTGAGACAGGAGCCTGCGGAAAGACTGAAAGAGCAAATAGAGCGATTTGCAGAAAAAAGGCTGCTGATAAAGAAATCGCAAATAGAAAACATGGTCCGCTATATCCTTCATGATGGATGCAAACGGGAGTACATCCATTATCATTTTGGGGAGAAGCACTGCTTTGAAGTGACAAATTGCTGCAGTTTTTGCGGCCTGGATTTTGTTAACTTCCGCAAGCATCTTGCATCCCCCGAACTACCAATACAATATGACTGGAAGAAAGAACTGGCTTCCATGTTATTGGCACAAGCAGGCGATTTCAATGAATAAAGACAAATACAGTGAATTGGTGAAGGGGCTTTCCGATAGGGAACTTCTTTTCCATCTATACTTTACACAAATATTACTCTTAACGATTTCATTTATTTTAGGTATAGTATTATTTGACAGGATGTCTAATATTTCGACTCTTTTTAATTGGGGGGATTCCCTTGTTTGGACAGTCGGATTGGGAGGCGCACTGGCTGTAGTAGGAGTGGATCTTCTTTTGATGAAGATCCTGCCCCCAAGGCTCTACGATGACGGAGGGCTGAATGAGAGGATTTTCCGCGGCAGGAACATTCTCCATATTGCTGTTATTGCTGCCGTTGTTGCATTCAGCGAGGAATTGTTGTTTCGCGGGGTAATCCAGACCCATTTCGGCCTAGTGGTCTCGAGCCTGGTTTTTGCTTTAGTTCACTACCGCTATTTGTTTAACTGGTTTTTGTTTTTGAACATTATTCTGCTTAGTTTTTTAATCGGGTATATTTACCTGGTTACTGAAAATCTGGCTGTGACAGTTACCATGCACTTCTTTATTGACTTTTTCCTAGGCATTGTCATACGTTTTCGAAATACGCAGCAAACAGGAAGGGATGTTGAATGAATAAGGAAGTTCCTTATCGTGACGAGGCGGAGCGTTTGCGGAAGAAAATCGAGCGGACGCCGGCACAGTCTTTCGAAGAAAAGCAGGAATTGCCGTCGAGAAGCAGGGTTCATGCCAATAAGCGTCATAAAAGCAATTGGAAGCCCAAATACCCGGTAATCCGCCTTCTCGTCATGTTTTTTATCTTGATGCCTATCTCCATTTTTGGTGCCTACCACTATTTGAACGGACAAAGTGGCAAGGTGGCGGGCAATGCCGCTGAAACAGGCGGCTATGAAAAAATAAGTGTAGAAAAAAACTCGTCCGAACGGGAGACCCGGGTTGAAATCGAGGAAAAAAACCTGGAAAGCAAGGAAGTGTCTGCTCCGATTACGCCGGCTCCGCTGAGCAGGGATTCAGCTCCTTCGGAAGCAGAAGGAAAAGAGACCTCAGGTTCGGGAATGGAGGATATTCCGAAAGAAAACAAACCTGCCGGGGAAGGGAAAAAAGATAATGATGCAAACGCTCAGCAAGGGCAAGGACAAACAGTGGAACAGCCAGAACAGGCGACCGAGCCTGAAAAAACTGCTGAGGAACCTGAACAAAGTGATGAGCAGCCTGAACAAACGGCAGATGGCACCAAAATTGTTTATCACACAGTTCGACAAGGAGAAAATCTATTCCGAGTATCCATGAAATATTATCAGTCCCAGAGCGGCATGGAGATAATCAGAAAAGCCAATAACTTAAATGGTGATGAAATACAGCTTGGACAGGTGTTGAAAATCCCCTTGAATAATTGAAGAAAGGCCGGCGAATGAATCGCTGGCCTTTTTTCATATTTAAGGGGACAAGTTCATATATTTCCAACAAGGAGGGATGGAAATGGAGCAGCCGATAAAAATGCTTGATGGCCGGACGGACGAGGCAACGAAGCAGATGCTTCAGGGAGTGGTAAAAAGGAAACGGAAGTTTGACAGCCTCCGGAAAAAGCATTTAGGAGTTATGTCGCTCACGATTGGCTTGACGGCTATATTCCTTTTATATCTGTATAAAACCATTATACAGCCATATTCCTATTCATTTTACGAGGTTTTCTCAGTGTTTGTCAGCCAATCGGCCAACCTGTATTTCTTGATTGTTACGCTGGGACTTTTTGGCCTGATGAATCTTTTAAAAGAAAAACGGGAAAAGGCAGAAAAGGAATATCATGCTCTAAGGTGTGAAATTATAGACAAGAGCAAGGATTTATGGAAAAAGGAAGAGGAGTGGAAAAATCGGCACCTTGTATTTGAGATGATGAAAAAACAATATGATATTAACTTGTTTCATGAAAACAAATAACTTGCTATCAGCGTTGCAAGCATACCAAAGCATTTATCCCCAAAAAAGGAGAATGGATGGCAACTGTCGAACTAAGATAGTAACTTGATATTATCGGGATGAATAGGTATGTTTGTTAAAAGTATGATGATTCCCAAGTATAAGTGCATTACAGTTCAGCAGGATGAGAACTTGGGCGAGGTCCTTAAGAAGCTTGAGGAACATGGGATCGATGGAGTTCCTGTGCTGAACGGTGAAAAATATATAGGAACAGTGACAAGACATGGAATATACAAACACTTCTTCTCGGCCAATCAGGAAAAGGCGGCTTTCCTTCAAAATAGGTTTGCAGGTGACATTACGGTGAATCAGGATAAATTCCTGCTTGGGGATGAGATTTTTGAAACAACACTTCTGGAACTGAAGGATTTCCCGTTATTGGCAGTCGTAGATGAGTCGGGAAGGTTCCTCGGCGCAGTGACCAGGTCGGATGTTCTTGAACAGTTTGAAAGTGCTTTTGGAATGCACAGGAAAGGGGTGCGCATTGCTTTTACATCAGTTGAAACCGAGGGCCGAATTGCCCGCCTTGCGGAAATAGCCCACCAATTTCATGAGCATATCATCTCACTCGTTACATTTGATGAAACCGACAAGCTTGTCCGCCGGATTGTCATGAAAATAGAAAAGAAGGAGAATATCGACCGCTTTATTTCCAAGCTGGAGCAATCAGGCTTCCGGGTGCTTGATATTTATGAGGATTTGTAAGACTGTTCGATAATGGCCAATTGAACTCCTCTCATACACCGTATGGGAGGTTTTTCGCTTAAAATAGAAAGGGGATGGATATGGTCTATTTGTATATAATCTTGTTCGTCTTGGCACTAGCAGTAGCTGCGCTCATATTTCACATGTACAAAGAAGCCAACGCAGACAGAATTGTCAGCCACCAGCTGTCCTTTTCCGATTTGCCGGCAGGTTTCGATGCCCTGACGATATTTTTCATATCCGATATCCACCGGAGGTCTGTATCGCCTGACATAATAGCAAGAGCGAAGGAAAAAGCTGATGTTGTGATTATTGGCGGTGATCTCGCCGAGAAAGGGGTAAAACTGGAGCAGGTGAGAGAGAATCTTGTGCGGCTTGCATCCATTGCCCCAGCCTATTTTGTTTGGGGAAATAATGACTATGAGCTCGACCGGCAGAAGGTGAAAGAGATCATGGAAGAAACCGGAGTAGAGATTCTCGAAAATTCCTGGAAGAGTCTGTCTGCTGACCAGGGAGATGAATTGATTCTTGCTGGGGTGGATGACCTTGCCATGGGCAACGCCCGCCCAGACGAAGCCTTGGAAGGGGCAGAGCCATCCTTCAGGGTCCTGGTCAGCCACAATCCCGAGGTTGCGTATATGCTGGACGAGGAGCATAAAGTTTCCCTGGTTTTGAGCGGCCATACTCATGGTGGCCAGATTCGGATTCTGGGATACAGTCCTTATAAAAAAGGGGGAATCCGCAAGCTGGGCAATACAACGCTGCTGGTGAGCAACGGCTATGGAACAACGGCCCTGCCGCTTAGGCTGGGCGCCGAAGCACAGTCCCATTTGATTGTCTTGCGAAAAGAGTGAATGTCCGGATACACACTGGCAAAAAGATTAAGGGGTCCTGCCGGGAATCCGCTAAATGACTCACCATCCTGCAAAAATTTCATAAAATATAAAACAATAGCTTCGTTGATGGCAGGGGGCCTATATATGCGCTTGGAAAGGTTAACATATAATAAAATTAAAATATTCCTCACCTCTGATGACCTGTCTGACCGGGGATTGACCAAGGAGGATATTTGGAAGGATTCCATGAAGTGGAACCAGTTATTCCATGATATGCTTGAGGAAGCCAGCGATGAATTCGGCCTTGAGATCCTTGGCACGGTAGCTGTGGAAATTTTTTCTCTCCAGGCTCAGGGAATGGTCATGATACTAACGGTTGAAGAGCAGGAGAATGAAATAGATTCGTTTGAAGATGGGTTCATCGAAATGCAGGTTACAATGGATGGCAGCGACGATATCCTGTTTGAGTTCTCCAATGTGGAGGATGTCATCCAGCTGGCAGTAAGGCTGGCAAATTTGGGGATTGGCGGCGGCTGTCTATATTGTTTGAACAATACCTACTATTTATTGATGGATGGATTAAAGCTGGAAGCAGACAAAGTTGTTCCAATGCTCGCCGAGTATGGAAGCCCTTCGATTTTCAGTATTCACCGGCTGATGGAATACGGAAAGGAAGTTGTTAAAGAAGACGCAATCCAGACGCTGGTCCGCTATTTTTCATGACGGCAGTCTTTCTGGACTGCCGTTTTTTATCAATAAAACAAGGGTATTTGAAAATATACTGCAAGGTTTTTTATTCTTGCATTAAATAACCAAAGGTGTATACTATCCATGAAAGCGTACAACAACTGTAATAGTGATTTAGGAGGATTCCAAGAATGGTAGCCGCAAACAATGACGGGAATGCAAATTCAGAAGAAAAACTGGACGTACTGCGTTCTACGCAAACGGTAATTCATAAGGCATTGGAAAAACTGGGGTATCCAGATGAAGTTTTTGAGCTATTAAAGGAACCGCTCAGGATGATGACTGTCAAAATCCCTGTCAGAATGGATGATGGTTCAGTCAAGGTATTCACTGGCTATAGAGCCCAGCACAATGATGCCGTGGGTCCAACAAAAGGTGGAATTCGTTTCCATCCGAATGTAACGGAAAAAGAAGTAAAAGCCCTCTCTATATGGATGAGCTTAAAATGTGGAATAGTCGATCTTCCGTACGGCGGCGGAAAAGGCGGCATCGTCTGCGATCCGCGTGATATGAGTTTCCGCGAGCTTGAGAGGCTGAGCCGGGGATATGTCCGTGCAATCAGCCAAATTGTCGGCCCGACAAAAGATATCCCTGCGCCAGACGTTTTCACAAACTCGCAAATTATGGCCTGGATGATGGACGAGTACAGCCGGATTGATGAATTCAACTCACCAGGATTCATTACCGGCAAGCCATTGGTGCTTGGAGGTTCCCATGGCCGGGAATCTGCCACTGCTAAAGGCGTGACAATCTGTATCCGCGAAGCCGCAAAGAAAAAAGGCATTGAGCTTGAAGGTGCCAGAGTGGTTGTACAGGGATTCGGAAATGCCGGCAGTTTCCTGTCCAAGTTCATGCATGATGCGGGTGCCAAGGTTGTGGGCATTTCCGATGCTTATGGAGCTCTATATGACCCGGAAGGCCTGGATATCGATTATCTTCTGGATCGTCGGGACAGCTTTGGGACCGTGACCAAGCTTTTTAATAATACGATCACCAATAAAGAATTGCTGGAACTGGAATGTGACATTCTCGTCCCGGCAGCGATTGAGAATCAGATTACTGAAGAAAATGCCCATAATATCAGGGCAAGCATTGTCGTGGAAGCAGCCAACGGACCGACTACACTCGAAGCTACCCAAATCCTTACGGATCGAGGGATACTTCTCGTTCCTGATGTGCTGGCCTCAGCGGGTGGCGTGACGGTTTCCTACTTTGAATGGGTACAGAACAACCAGGGATATTACTGGTCAGAAGAAGAAGTGGAAGAAAAATTGGAGAAGGTCATGGTCAAATCCTTCGAGAATATATATGAAACATCCCAAAACCGCCGCGTTGATATGCGGCTTGCCGCCTATATGGTCGGCGTCCGCAAAATGGCAGAAGCCAGCCGCTTCAGGGGCTGGATTTAAGCTGGCTGCGTGGTTCGAAATTGATTCTGTCGAGGAAATCTCCTATCATGCAGGATAGGAGATTTTTTGCTGTCCATGGCGCTTGCATTTCATATATAATTTTCTTCATCACGCAAGCCTGACGAAGGGTGCGAAGAAAAAATTCTTAAGGGAATGCTCAAGAGACAAGGAGTGATAGTGTGCAAAGAGAAGATGTTGTGATTGTCGGCGGAGGACCATGTGGACTTGCCGCTGCCATCGCGATAAAGAAAATAGGGAAAAATCCCGTCATCATAGAAAAAGGGAATATTGTAAACGCAATTTTTCATTACCCTACCCACCAAACGTTTTTCAGCAGCAGTGAAAAGCTTGCTATCGGGGACATCCCCTTCATTATCGAAGGCCATAAGCCCAAACGGAATCAGGCCCTCGTCTATTACCGTGAAGTAGTCAAACGGGAAAATCTCCGGGTCCACTCTTTTGAAAAAGTGGCTTCAGTCATAAAAGATGAAGATGGATCCTTTACTGTCGTATCCGATAAGAATGAATACAAGGCGGATTATGTGGTCATAGCCACCGGCTATTATGACCATCCCAATTATATGGGGGTGCCGGGGGAAGATCTGCCAAAGGTATTTCATTATTTTAAAGAAGCGCATCCCTATTTTGACAAGGATGTGGCGGTTATAGGAGGCAAAAATTCAAGTGTCGATGCAGCCCTGGAACTCAACAAGGCTGGGGCGAGGGTGACCGTTTTATATCGCGGGTCCCATTACTCAAGCAGCATCAAGCCGTGGATATTGCCGGAGTTTGACTCGCTTGTCAGAAGCGGCGCAATCAAGATGGAATTCAACGCCCATCTGCGGAAAATCGGAGACCATGAGCTCGTCTACGAAAAAGAGGGAAATATTAATAAGCTGAGAAATGACTTTGTATTTGCCATGACCGGATACCATCCAGACCACTCCTTCCTTAGGGGGATGGGGATCGGTATTGACGAAGCCACGGGCAGGCCCATTTATAATGAAGAAACGATGGAAACGGACGTAGGTGGAATTTTCATTGCAGGGGTCATTGCAGCAGGCAACAATGCCAATGAAATCTTTATTGAAAACGGCCGTTTTCATGGCGGGCAGATCGCCGACGCCATTAAGAACAGGGAAGCAGGAGCCCATTAAAAAGAGGCAGACTGGGAACAGTCTGCCTCTTTTCTGTCATAAACGGAACATATCTTCCATTTCCTTCATGTCGCTGGTTCTGGCGAGGGCAATCAATAGCTTGATGCGCGCCTTTTGCCCATTAAGCCCGTTTGAGAAAATAACACCCAATTCCCTCAAATGCTTGCCCCCTCCTTCATAGGCATATACATCCTGCACAATGCCGTTGAAGGCGCGGGAGACAATCACCACTGGAATATTGCTGCTGATTAATTGGGTGATGCCTTCCACTGCCGCCGGAGGAAGATTTCCTTGGCCCAGTGCTTCTATCACGACACCATCAACCTGAAGGGCCTTGGCTGCCAGAAGCAGGGAAGAATCCATTCCTGCATGGGCCTTGACAAGGACAACCTTTTTATCAATACTCGAGATCTTGTAATACTCCCGATGGGCCGGGACATGATGGAAAAAGATTCCTCTCTTGGTGACAATGCCAATAGGTCCGTACTGAGGACTCTGGAACGTCGAGACATTGCTGGTATGCGTTTTGGTAACATTGTCTGCCGTATGGATTTCATCATTCAGCACCACGAGGACGCCTTTTCCCTGTGCCTCCTGGCTGGTAGCCACGCGAATGGAAGAAATAAGGTTATAGAGCCCGTCCGATCCAATTTCATTGCTGGACCGCATGGCTCCAGTCACTACGATTGGAAAATCCGCCTGCAAGGTCAAATCGAGAAAATAGGCGGTTTCCTCAAGTGTGTCCGTTCCATGTGTAATAACAGCTCCATCAATTCCTCCCCTGCTTTGGTAATCTTCAATCAACCCCTTGAGGATCATCATTTCATTTGGAGTGATATGGGGGGATGGCAGATGGAACGGCTCCTCAACAATCAAGTTGCCAAGGCTGCTGAGCAGCAGGGCTTCATCTGTCAAAGGGTTCTTGGCCCCCGGCTTAACAGCCCCGCTTTTATCCTCACTCATTGAGATTGTCCCGCCAGTATGAATGAGCAGTATATTCTTTTTCATAAATTTCCCCTCCGTGCATTCAGTTAAAAGTAGCCATTTAATTTCTCTCCATAACATGATACGATGATTAAAACAAATTGAAAAGAGGATAACTGATGCTGGGAATTGTTACTGCGGGGATTGCTCCCGGACTGGCTCTGCTAAGTTATTTTTATTTAAAAGACCAATACGGTTCAGAGCCGTTTTCAATAGTCTTTAAAACCTTCATTGCCGGCGCCTTGCTTGTTTTCCCCATCATGTTCATCCAATATGTTCTTGATGCCGAAAATGTGCTCCAGGGCCGGCTGTTTGAACCATACCTGGCAATTGGCTTCCTTGAGGAATTTTTTAAATGGTTTATCCTTTATTATACTGTCTTTCAGCATGTTTCCTTTGATGAGCCATATGATGGAATCGTTTATGGTGCTTCTGTATCTTTGGGATTTGCTTCCGTTGAAAACATCTTTTACCTGTTTGCCAACGGTTTGGAATATGCGATAGGGAGGGCCCTTCTCCCAGTATCGAGCCATGCGCTGTTTGGGGTGATTATGGGCTACTATATGGGCAAAGGCAAATTTTCGGAGGGCAGTTCCCATAAATGGCTGATATTGTCGCTGCTCGTTCCTTTTCTCCTTCACGGAAGCTATAACTATATTCTCCTCACGCTGGAGGATTGGCTTGTGCTGATGATTCCGTTCATGATTTTCCTTTGGTACCTGGGCCTCAAAAAGGTCAAAAAGGCCAGGAAGCTGAGCGACCAGCACTTTGAAAATAACTTAATCATCGAAAAAACCTTCATTTCTGGTAAATGAAGGTTTTTTTATTTTAACAAGCTTTTTGCATAAAAGTAAATTTGTAACAAAAAATAGGTTTAATCTTAAATCTTATTATTTTCACAACTAGGGGGGTCATGAGTGAAATTCAAGTTGCTAATCAAATTGCTTGCTGTTTTTGTAATGGTGATGGCTATCATCCCATACAGCAGCAACGGGCAGCGTGCTGCAGCGTTTTCTGACCAGGTGATCCAGCAGGGCGCCGTTGGGGATGATGTTATTGAGCTGCAATCAAGGCTGCAGTATCTAGGTTTTTACAATGGAAAAATCGATGGTGTCTTCGGGTGGGGGACTTATTGGGCGTTAAGGAATTTTCAGTATGAATTCGGCCTTAAAGTGGACGGGCTTGCTGGAGAAGAGACGAAAAACAAACTGGTAAAAGCCTCCAAATACAATAAAAGCCATGTAAAAGAACAAATCAGAAAGGGCAATAAGTTTACACATTATGGCGGGACCGACCTTAATAAACAAACTGCGCCAAAACCAAAGGCTCCGGCACAGGGCCAGGCTGGAAATCAGCCGGCACCACAACAGGGAGCTGCTCCAGACAAGGTTACTGCAGCCAATACGCCAAATGGATTCTCCCAGAATGATATCCAATTGATGGCGAATGCTGTTTATGGAGAAGCTCGGGGTGAACCTTATATTGGCCAGGTTGCTGTGGCAGCGGTCATTCTAAACAGGGTTGAAAGCGCGACATTCCCGAACACGGTATCCGGGGTCATTTTCGAACCGCTTGCCTTTACAGCAGTTGCTGATGGGCAAATCTGGCTGACGCCGAATGAAACAGCAAGAAAGGCTGTCCTTGATGCCATTAATGGCTGGGATCCCACGGGGGAAGCGATGTATTACTTCAATCCTGATACAGCTACCAGTGCATGGATTTGGGGCAGGCCGCAAATAAAGAAAATTGGGAAACATATTTTTTGTAAGTAGAGGTGAGGAATTTGCTTAGAGGAATACTCATTGCCGTCTTAACTATCGGTATAGCCGGAACCGCCATTTGGGGTTACCAGGAGCACCGTGAAAAAAATGCAATCCTGCAAAATGCAGAGAATAATTATCAGCGTGCGTTTCATGATTTGACCTTCCAGGTAGACCTTTTGAATGACAAAATAGGAACGGTCTTGGCCATGAACTCAAGAAGTTCCTTGTCTCCAGGCCTCGCTGAAGTTTGGAAAATAACTTCCCAGGCGCATAATGATGTCGGGCAGCTGCCCCTGACCCTTGTTCCGTTTAATAAAACAGAAGAGTTTCTTGCAAATATCGGGAACTTTTCCTACAAGGCGGCAGTCCGCGACCTTGATAAAGAGCCGCTAACGGATGAAGAGTACAACACGCTAAAAAAACTTTACAAGGAATCGGCAAAAATACAAAATGATTTAAGAGAAGTGCAGCACATGGTGCTTGATAACCACCTGACATGGATGGATGTCGAACTTGCTCTTGCTTCAGGAGATAAAGCAGCAGACAATACGATTATCAATGGCTTTAAAACGGTTGAAAAAACAGTGGAGAGTTATTCTGAAACAGAGTTTGGACCAGGGATGGTCGGCATTCAGAAAAGTGACGAAAATTTTCAATACCTAAAAGGCAGGGAAATCACGGAGTCTAAAGCGGAGGAAATCGCCAGGAAATGGGCGTCCCCAGGGAAAGGGGCAGAAGTAAAGGTCACAGGAAATGGAGAAGGATCTGATTTTGGATTCTTCAGTGTTGCGATTGAGGATAACAGGAACAATACACAATCCTCAATGGATATTACGAAAAAGGGTGGCTATCCTATTTGGTATATCGTTTCAAGGGATGTTGACCAGCAGAAAATCAGTCTCAATGATGCCAGCAATAAAGCGATTGCTTTCCTGAAACAAAATCAGTTTGAAAATCTCGATTTATTTGAGAGTGCACAATATGATAATATGGGAGTCTTCACTTTTGTCGGCACTCAAAACGAGACACGCATTTATCCGGATGCCATTCGGGTTAAGGTTGCCCTTGACAATGGGGATATCATCGGTTTTTCAGCAGAGGATTATTTGAAGTCCCATCATGTCAGGGAAGTTCCTCAGCCAAAAATCACTGCTGAAGAAGCCAAGAAAAAAGTGAACACCAATGTGAACATTATGGAAGAGCGAACCGCGGTCATCCTGAATGATTTGAATGAGGAAGTTCTATGCCATGAGTTTACTGGAGTGCTTGACGAAGATACCTACCGGATTTATATCAATGCTGACAGCGGACTGGAAGAAAAAGTCGAGAAGCTGAATAATGCCGAACCCATATATGAGGATGCAGTTTGAGGAGAAGCCTATGCTTTTCCTCTTTCTTTTTTTAGTTTAGAAGCATAAACGTTCTTCCACCATCCAATAATAGGAAGGGAAGGTGAGACAAAAATGAAGACCGTTGAAAGAATCCTGATTAAAATGGCAGTTATCCAATTTGTTTTTTTATTTTTGGCGCAATTATTCCTCCATCAGCTGGATGCCATTCCGGAGCTTAAGGTACTTGCCCAGTACGAAGGTGTTGTGAAGGACAAATCCGCAAAAACGGTTGAAACGATATGGAACAGCCGATAGCAGGAAATTAACCTGCTTTCTTTTTTTATTGTTAGCCAGTTCAACTGTTGTGGTAAAATATAAGATATAATTAATTTCATCATTGTACAGGTTTACAGGAGGAAATATGAGTAAAAGAATTTCGATTGCAATAGACGGGCCGGCTGCTGCCGGGAAAAGCACGGTGGCCAAACGAGTGGCCGAAAACCTTGAGTACGTATATATTGACACAGGGGCCATGTACAGGGCGCTGACCCTGAAGGCCATTCTCCGTGGTGCCGATATGGATGACCCGGCGCTTATAATGGACATTTTGGATGACACGGCCATCGAGCTGCTTCCAGGCAGTGAAGGACAGCTGGTCCTATTGGACGGGCAGGAAGTTACTGCCGAAATCAGGACTGCTGAAGTGACCAATAAAGTTTCTTATGTTGCCATTCATGAGGAAGTACGAAAGGAAATGGTCAAGAGGCAGCAGGAACTGGCAGCAAAAGGCGGCGTTGTGATGGACGGTCGAGATATCGGTACGCATGTCCTGCCAGATGCAGAGGTGAAGGTTTTCCTTCTTGCCAGTGTGGACGAAAGAGCACAAAGGAGGCATGCGGAAAATCTCCAAAAGGGGTTTCCTTCGGACCTTGAACAGCTGAAGCAGGAAATTGCCCAGCGGGATAAAATAGACTCGGAGAGAAAGGTTTCCCCGCTCAAGAAAGCAGACGATGCGGTAGAGATCGATACAACATCCCTGTCGATCCAGCAGGTGGTCGACACGATTATGAAGCTTGCCACTGAAAGGATCGGATTAAATTGACCGTTTATGATTTTGCTAAATCCGTCGTATACGGAGTGTTTAAACCTTTATACCGCGTGGAGGCAACCGGCAGGGAGAACATTCCTGCCGAGGGCGGAGTCCTTCTCTGCTCCAACCATATCGACAACTTTGACCCCATCCTCGTCGGGATGATGGCGCCAAGGCCTGTCTACTTTATGGCCAAGGAAGAACTATTCAAGGTGCCTGTGCTGGGGAAGCTGGTACCGCATTTGAATGCTTTTCCAGTAAAACGGGGAATGAGCGACCGTGAGGCATTAAGAAAAGGACTTGCAATTTTAAAAGAAGGAAAGGTTTTAGGTTTGTTTCCAGAGGGAACAAGAAGCAAGACGGGAGAACTTGGCAAGGGTCTTGCAGGTGCAGGTTTTTTTGCACTGAGGACTGATGCCCAAATCGTCCCGTGTGCCGTCATAGGGCCATATAAGCCGTTTCGCAAAGTCAGGGTCGTTTACGGGAAACCAATCGACTTTACCGGATTGAGACAAGGCAAAGGAAGCGCCGAGCAGGCTACCGAACTGATTATGTCTGAAATCCGCAAACTGATGGAAAGCAGCAAATAGCTTCTGCTTGACAAATAGGCTCATTTGTAAGAAGTTAATGAAAAGAGATTTTTTTTGAATTTTTCCTATCTAATGTTAACAGTGTGATGTTCTGTCACATTCCTATATTTTGGAGCAGTTATGGATTAAGGAGGAGTACATATGTCAGAAGATATGAACCAAATTGAAGTGGAAAACTTTGAGGCAGGAGACCGCGTCAAAGCCCAGGTAACAAAAGTGGAGGAAAAGCAAGTAATTGTCAACATCCAAAACAGCAAACTGGATGGAATCATTCCAATTAGCGAGCTTTCCAGCCTTCATATTGAAAAAGCGAGCGACGCAGTTAATGAAGGGGACGAGCTGGAGCTGGAAGTGCTGAAAGTAGAGGAAGATGCTCTGATTCTTTCCAAACGCAAAGTTGATGCGGAGAAAGCCTGGGACCAGCTGCAGGAAAAATTCGAAACCGGCGATATCTTTGAAGCCGAAGTTAAGGATGTTGTTAAGGGGGGCCTTGTCGTAGACCTTGGCGTTCGGGGGTTTGTGCCGGCATCATTGGTGGAGGCTCATTTTGTTGAAGATTTCTCTGATTATAAAGGAAGAAATCTGACTTTTAAAATCGTTGAACTTGATAAGGAGAAAAACCGCCTGATTTTATCCCACCGTGCAGTTGTGGAGCAGGAGCAGTCAAGGAAGAAGCAGGACCTTCTTGAATCCCTGCAGGCAGGCCAGGTCATTGATGGAACTGTTCAGCGCATAACCGATTTTGGTGCGTTTGTGGATATCGGCGGAATTGATGGTTTGGTCCATATTTCCCAGCTGTCCCACGAGCATGTTGAGAAACCATCCGATGTTGTCCAGGAAGGCCAGCCTGTCCAAGTGAAAGTCCTTAGTGTAGACCGTGATAATGAAAGAATCTCCCTGTCCATTAAGGAAACACTGCCTGGGCCGTGGGCGGATATCGAAGAAAAAGCTCCAAAAGGCAGCACGCTTGAAGGAGTTGTAAAGCGCCTTGTCTCTTATGGTGCATTTGTGGAGGTGTTCCCGGGTGTAGAAGGACTGGTACACATTTCCCAGATTTCGAACCGTCATATTGGGACGCCGCATGAAGTGCTTCAGGAAGGCCAGGAGATTAAAGTGAAGGTACTGGAGGTAAACAAGGAAGAGCAGCGCCTTTCACTCAGCATGAAAGAGTTTGAACCAAAAGAGGAGCAGGCAGCGACAGATTACCAACTTCCTGAGGAAACAAAAGGATTCCAATTGGGAGAAATGATTGGTGACAAGCTAAAGAATCTTAAACGATAATGGTGATGCAAAAGTGTCCAGATCGAAGCGTAAAGCGGAACATATAGAGCTTGCCCTTGAAACAGGGCAGTTGCGCGGCTCGGGATTCGAGGAGGTTGCTTTCCTTCACCGGAGCATTCCAGACACTTCGCATGATTCAATCGAATTGAAGACGAGAGTTGGCGAACTTGCTTTAAGTTCGCCAATTTTTATCAATGCGATGACCGGCGGAGGAGGGCGGCAAACATATGAAATCAACCGGGATCTTGCCATTGCTGCCAGGGAGACGGGGGTAGGGCTGGCTGTCGGCTCGCAAATGTCCGCGCTTAAAAACCGGGAAGAAATCTATACATATGAAGTGGTGCGAAAAGAAAATCCTGATGGGATTGTTTTTTCCAACCTTGGAAGTGAAGCAAGTGTGGAACAGGCGAAGGAAGCGGTAAAGATGGTGGATGCCGATGCTTTGCAGATCCACCTTAATGTGGTCCAGGAATTAACCATGCCGGAAGGAGACAGGGATTTCCGCGGAGTGCTCCACAGAATTGAAAAACTGGTTGACTGTCTTGATGTGCCGGTCATTGTTAAGGAAACAGGATTCGGAATGTCGATGGAAACAGTGGAGGCACTTAAAGGCGCAGGAGTACTAGCGGTGGATGTCAGCGGGTATGGGGGGACAAATTTTGGGGCGATAGAAAACAGGCGAAGAGCAAAGAGCCTGCCATTTTTTGAAGAATGGGGCATCCCAACTGCTGTTTCGGTGGTTGAGGCAAAAGAGAGAAGCCAAAACATCCCCGTTATTGCTTCCGGGGGCATACAAAGCAGCCTCGATATTGCCAAGTCACTTGCTCTTGGTGCAGAGGCAGCAGCCCTTGCCGGCTACTTCCTCAAGGTACTTTCCCAGGAGGGGCGGGACGGGCTGATTGCCGAGATCACCAGTATCAAAGAGGAACTTAAGATGATTATGACAGCCCTTGGTGCCAACACAATAAAGGATCTCCAAAAGGTACCTCTCCTCATTTCCGGCCATACTTGGCATTGGCTCGACCAACGGGGAATTGATACAAAAAAATATGCCCAACGCACATGATAACAGCTTCTGCCTATGGCAGAAGCTGTTTTACATTTTAATAGCTGTCTTTTCCGTCATTTAACCTGCGCGCTTCCTCGGGGCTTTGCAATTTGGTCGCTCCTGGATAATGAAGGGCCTGGTCCCGGTCGGATTCCACCTGGCGGCTGCTTTTCAATTTTTGTTCTTGTCTGTCTCGTCCCATTTTCACACCTCCTCTCCATTAACATGGGATTTCCCGAAAAGATTATGCAATAGGGATTAAAGTACATAACAGCGAGCCATAATGGAAATGATAGGAGGGGAAATGCAGATGGAAGGAATATTATTTTATTGGATTGCCTGGATTGGCTGGGTATGGGCGACCTTTTTCATGGATAAAAGCAAAATTACTCGAAGCAGGGTGTCTTCTGCGCTGTTGCTATTGATTATTTCCTCTCCCTACGAGTTTTATGTAGGAAGTGTGCTGGTTCATGCCCCGGCGTTGCTCCTGTTCCTTTTTTTTATCATTGAAAGCGCAAAAATGAATGGAAGGGTGTTTATTAGTGTTTTTCTTACATCCTTCATCATGATGCTGGGGTATGTAAGCTTTTTATTGTTTGAGCTGTACGATCCTGTTTGGGTTGTCTTTGACAGGAGATGGATGCTGGCCTTTTGTGGCATCGGCATTTGTGCGCTAATCCAGCATTCTTACCAAAGAATGATAGCTTCACTGGTTTCGGGAATGATTCAAGGGGAAGTGCTTTTTTCAATTTTAATGAGGAATTTGTCTTTTTCGTATCCTGTAGCATCCTCGCCTTTTTTGGATACATTGGCTATCGCTCTGTTACTTATTGCATTGTGGGCAGGAATGAGCCAAATAGCCGCATTAATGGGCAATTACATTAATCATGGAAGGGGCAAACAGAATTCATCATGACGACAGAATACACACTTCCGATTGTTTTTGGACTGGCGGTTGGTACGATTACGAGACTTTTCATGCTCAGGACGGATTATCGGCAATATCCCACTTACCTTCACGGGAAAATCATTCATGTGGCACTTGGATTTATAGCGGCCGGTCTCGGTGCCGTAGCAGGACCGTCCATCCTGGAACAAGAATACACTGCAGTTACATTCCTGACAATCGCGGCTTCCCAGTTCAGGGAAGTAAGGAACATGGAAAGAAATACATTGACAGAACTTGATAACTATGAATTGGTGACAAGGGGGAAAACCTATATTGAAGGCATTGCCATCGCATTTGAAAGCCGAAACTACCTTGTTATATTTACCTCGTTAGTCAGTACCATTGCTTACATAATCTTTAACATCTGGATTGGAATCATTGCAGCCATTCTGACAATGTTTATTTCCCATTTGCTGATGTCAGGAGGAAAGCTGAAAGATATTGTTGATATTGAGTACATGGAGCCGAGGTTTGATGGTGCTGGTTTATATGTGGACAATATCTATATCATGAATATTGGGCTGCCGGAAAGGCAAAAGGAAGTCCTAAGGTATGGGATGGGCTTTATCCTGAAGCCGAAAACTTTTAATGCAAGGTCGACCATTGCAAATCTCGGTCAGAGACAGGCTGTTCTCCATGATGTTTCAACGGCGTTAGGGGTATATCGGGATTCCGGCACGCCTGCCCTGGTGCCGTTGGCAAAACGGGATCTGGATGATGGCCGGATTGGGATATTTGTCCTCCCCCAGGAGAGGGATATTGACCGGGCGATCAGAGTCATCGGGGCTGTGCCAACCCTAGAGAATGCAATCAGGATGCCAACTGAGAAGGGTGGAACTAAGGGATGAATCTTGAAAAATACATTCTTGCGGTTATTACCACGAATCGAAATAAAGTGCCTGCGGGGACAGGGGTGTTCTTTTGTGATTCCAAGCAGGAAATGGAATCTGTTGCCGGAAATCTGGAGGCGATTCTTGACGGTATAGCCCATGCGCTATCCGAAGACTTGTACGTGATTGTCAAGCATTGATATATGTTTTGATTGCCTGCAATAGAACATGTTTGATAAACTATGTAAGCCAGACCCTTCTATTTCAGGAAGGGTTTTCTTTTATAAGTAATAATAAGGTGAGTGCTGGAGCATAAAAACCAGCGTAAAGTGAATGTGAAAGGGTGAAGTTTGTGGCGAAACCAGTGGTAGCCATCGTAGGCCGTCCAAACGTAGGAAAATCGACGATTTTCAACCGGATCGTCGGTGAACGCATATCGATAGTGGAAGATATTCCAGGAGTGACAAGAGACAGGATATACAGTTCTGCCGAGTGGCTTGCTCATGATTTTAATATCATCGATACAGGGGGCATTGATCTTGGTGATGAGCCGTTTTTGGAGCAAATCCGCCAGCAGGCTGAGATTGCGATTGAGGAAGCAGATGTAATCATTTTTCTTGTCAATGGCAGGGAAGGAGTTACAGCAGCAGACGAAGAAGTGGCCAAGATTCTTTATAAATCCAAGAAACCTGTAGTTCTCGGCGTCAATAAAATAGACAATCCGGAAATGCGCAGCGAAATTTATGATTTTTATGCTCTAGGATTTGGGGAGCCTTTTCCCATCTCCGGATCGCATGGCCTTGGCATAGGTGATTTACTGGACGAAGCAGCAAAACACTTTCCTAAAACCGAGGAAAAGGATTATGATGAAGACATCATTAAATTCTCGCTTATTGGCCGTCCGAATGTGGGGAAATCTTCCCTCACCAACGCGCTACTTGGAGAGGACCGGGTCATTGTAAGTGAAGTTGCGGGAACAACCAGGGATGCGATCGATTCCAATTTTAAGTACAACGGCCAGGAATATGTGATCATTGATACGGCAGGCATGAGAAAAAAAGGAAAAGTTTATGAAAGCACGGAAAAATACAGTGTGCTGCGTGCCCTGCGTGCGATAGAACGTTCAGACGTCGTCCTTGTCGTAATAGATGGAGAAGAAGGAATCATCGAACAGGATAAGCATATTGCCGGATATGCCCATGAGGCAGGGAGAGCCGTCATAATTGTCGTCAATAAATGGGATGCTGTCGAGAAAGACGAGAAGACAATGAAAGCGTTCGAGGAAAACATCAGGGAGCATTTTCAGTTTCTCAGTTATGCGCCAATCGTCTTTCTTTCTGCCAAGACGAAAAAACGCATCCATACTTTGATGCCGATGATTGATCTTGCCAGCGAGAATCATTCCAGAAGGGTGCAAACCAATGTCCTGAATGAAGTTATCATGGATGCAGTGGCGAGGAATCCTGCGCCTGCAGACAAAGGCAAGCGCCTGAAGGTTTACTATGCTACCCAGGTGTCGGTCAAGCCTCCTGTATTTGTCGTTTTCGTAAACGAGCCTGAGCTGATGCACTTTTCCTATCAGCGCTTCCTTGAAAACAGGATTCGGGATGCATTTGGATTTGAAGGGACTCCGATCAAAATTTTCGCCAGGGAGCGAAGCTAGGGAATACAGGGTGCATATTCCCCACTAAAGGTTCAGGTCCTGTTGATACAGGTTCACTTTTAAAAAGGGGTTGTGATGAATTGGAGCAAAAAAGGAATGCAGTAGCGGTTGTAGGAGCTGGCAGCTGGGGTACAGCGCTGGCGATGGTTTTGGCTGATAATGGCTGTGAAACCAGACTGTGGAGCCATAATCCCCAGCAGGTAAAAGAAATCAACCAATCACATACCAACGAAAAATATCTTCCCGGGATCACCATTCCTGAATTGGTGACGGGGTATGATGATTTACAGAAGGCGCTTAACGGGATACAAACCATCATTTTGTCGGTTCCCACGAAAGCAATCAGGGAGGTTTTGGCGAAAATAGCTCAATTCCAAAAAGACCCACTGGTCATTGTGCATGTCAGCAAAGGGATTGAGCCTGATACTCTTCTTCGTATTTCGGAGATGATTGAACAAGAGATGCCGAAAGAACTAGTCAAGGATGTTGTTGTTCTCTCGGGCCCTAGCCATGCAGAGGAGGTCAGCCTGCGGCACCCAACGACTGTGACGGTGTCATCAAGAAATATGGAGGCGGCCGAGAAGGTCCAGGATTTATTTATTAACCAGAACTTCAGGGTATACACCAATCCGGATTTGATCGGAGTGGAGATTGGCGGAGCACTAAAGAATATCATTGCTCTCGCAGCCGGGATATCAGACGGACTGGGATATGGCGACAATGCGAAGGCAGCGCTCATTACAAGGGGGCTGGCCGAAATTGCCCGCCTTGGCGTGAAAATGGGGGCAAGTCCCTTAACTTTCTCGGGCCTGACTGGGATTGGAGATCTGATCGTTACCTGCACATCTGTCCATTCCCGAAACTGGAGGGCGGGCAATATGCTGGGAAAAGGGAGGAACCTTGAGGAAGTGCTGGATGAAATGGGCATGGTCGTTGAGGGAGTCAGGACTACTAAAGCGGCCCATCAGCTTGCCCGTAAGTATGATGTGAAGATGCCTATTACGGATGCCTTGCATGACATCCTGTTTGGCGAAGTCGACCCCAAAGATGCAGTTGATGGCTTGATGACGCGCAGAAGGACACATGAGATGGAAGACCTTGCCGACATTTTAAGCGAACGGTCGCAACATTTATAGAATAAATTGATAAATATAGGCATTCGATGATGCGATTCCTTCGCTGTATGCATACAATGCATCGAAGCAACTGGTGGTTTGAACCGGGTGTATGGGTTATTTAGTCATTTTGGACTGGGTTAAAGAGTCAGCCCCCTCTTTACTCAGTTTTTTTATTGTCCGGAATATCCCCTAAATGGGCGATATGCTTATGTAAGCATACCCTGGCGTCGGGGAATTATGTTATAATATCTTTCGGAAAAGGGGAGTGGTTATCTTGTCACCAGCTTTAATGAAAATGTGGGTTTCTTTCGCAGGCATGGGCTTTATGTTCCTGTCGCTTATTTCATTGTATTTCAGCCGTTATAAACTAAAGGGTTTTTTTAAGGCGGTAACAGCTTTAATTGCGTATGTCCTGATGATAGCGGCAGGCCTCATTATCTTCCTGGTTGTCTTTAGCGGTCCAACCATTGGATAATCTATCATTTCCAAACGAAAACGAGGGTCGAATTTAAAATGAACAAACTAGTGAACATGCTTCCTGTTATCATCCTTGTATCGCTGTTGTCGGGGTGTATGTATCCCGCTGAAAACCTTGCCAAAAACCAGATTCCATACGAAGATCAGATTGCTTCTGTCCAATCGGCTGTGGAAAATTTCCAAGCTGATAATGGCGGCATCCTTCCCATAAAGACCAAGGATGCCGAAACCCCTATTTATCAAAAATACCTCGTGGACTTTCAAAAAGTGGTTCCGCGATATTTGCCTGAGGTCCCTGGAAATGCTTTCGAGAACGGGGGTATTTTCCAATACGTTTTGATTGACGTTGAAACAGAACCGAAGGTGAAACTTTTTGATTTAAGGATGGCAGAAACAATCAGGGATATTAAGCTCAGGATCAGGATGCAGGAATATCCGCCTTTTAAGGAGCAAATCTCGGGGGAGGTCTTCAGTCTGGATTACAAAGAACTTGGATTTTCCGAGGAGCCGGCAGCCCAGAGTCCATTTACTGGCCAAAATCTTCCGTATGTGATTACCGGGGACGGTGAAATCTATGTGGATTATCGAAGCGATCTTTACCAATTGTTGAAAAAAGGATACGAGGTAGAGGATGGGGAGGATATCCGTCATATTCTCAGTGATAATTCCAATTTTGTTCCCGCCTACTCGCTTCCGTATACAATCGATCCTTCCAGCGGCGAACCAATCTTTTTAGAGAAATAGGCATAACCCTTCTTCTGCAAAATATATTGTGGAAGAAGGGTTTTTTGCCTTCAGGAGTACTAGTGGGAAAGAGCCGCGAGGCGAAAGCCCGGGAAAAGCGTTAAAAAATAAAAAAATGTCATATTGCCATAGGACAACATCATAAATATATATTGTCCTAGATATTATGATATTTTTCCCACTAACTCTATGATCGGGAGGGGATCACTTGGAAAAGGTAGATATTTTTAAAGATATTGCCGAGCGGACAGGCGGCGATATATACCTTGGGGTTGTCGGTGCAGTCAGGACAGGCAAGTCCACTTTCATCAAGAAATTCATGGAGCTTGTTGTGTTACCGAATATAGACAATGAAGCCGAAAGGGCCCGCTGCCAGGATGAATTGCCGCAGAGTGCTGCAGGCAAGACCATCATGACAACTGAACCAAAATTTGTCCCGAATCAGGCGGCATCCATTCATGTCGACGAAGGGCTGGATGTTAACATCAGGCTTGTTGATTGTGTCGGATACACTGTTCCGGGAGCAAAGGGTTATGAGGATGAGAATGGTCCAAGGATGATTACCACACCTTGGTACGAGGAGCCGATTCCTTTTCATGAAGCAGCTGAGATTGGCACCCGGAAGGTTATCCAGGAACATTCAACCATAGGCGTCGTCATAACTTCAGACGGTACAATTGGAGATATCCCAAGGCTTGACTATATTGAAGCCGAAGAGCGGGTAATCGAGGAATTAAAAGAAGTAGGAAAGCCGTTCATCATGGTTGTAAACAGTGCACAGCCCCATCACCCCAATACGGAGACGCTTAGAGGGCAATTGGCGGAGAAATATGATATTCCCGTTATTTCCATGAGTGTGGAAAGCATGCGGGAGTCTGATGTTTTAAATGTTCTCCGTGAAGCCCTTTATGAGTTCCCTGTCCTGGAAGTCAATGTTAACCTTCCGAGCTGGGTTATGGTATTAAGGGAGGATCACTGGCTGCGTGAAAGCTATCAGGAAGCTGTTAAAGAGACTGTCAAGGATATCAAAAGACTGAGGGATGTTGACAGGGTAGTCCAGCAATTCAGTGATTTTGAGTTCATTGACCGGGCAGGCCTGGCTGGAATCGAAATGGGCCAGGGAGTGGCTGAAATCGATTTGTTTGCCCCGGATGATCTTTATGATGATATTCTCAAGGAAATTGTCGGGGTCGAGATCCGCGGTAAAGATCATCTGCTTGAGTTGATGCAGGATTTTGCTTTTGCAAAGGCGGAGTATGACCAGGTTGCCGACGCCCTGAAAATGGTCAAACAGACAGGGTATGGAATCGCGTCTCCTTCGCTTGCCGACATGAGCCTGGAAGAACCCGAGATTATCAGGCAGGGATCGAGGTTTGGCGTTCGCCTGAAGGCGGTTGCCCCTTCCATCCATATGATCAAAGTAGACGTAGAATCGGAGTTCTCCCCAATAATTGGAACCGAAAAGCAAAGTGAAGAGCTGGTTCGATACCTGATGCAGGATTTTGAAGATGACCCGCTATCCATTTGGAATTCGGACATTTTTGGACGAAGCTTGAGCTCGATTGTTCGGGAAGGAATTTCGGCAAAGCTCTCGCTGATGCCGGAAAATGCCCGCTACAAATTGAAAGAAACATTGGAGAGGATCATCAATGAGGGCTCAGGCGGGCTGATTGCCATCATTTTATAAAAGTTTTCAGACTCCGAAATGGAGTCTTTTTGTCGTTAAGGGGGTTTAAAACAGCTAAAGCGGGGTAGAAATGGAGGACGGAACCGATCAGGATGGAAAATGAGTAAAGATTCCCCATTATTTAAGGAATATGTCTTGATAAGGATAATTGATTGTGATAATCTTTTAACAGAATTACGTTGCAGGCCTCAAACCCTTGTTGTAACAGGGTTTTAAGAGGAAGAACCGCCTTTGGGAGAGCAAATGTTCCCATTGGAGGGCCCGTTTTCAAAAAAATGGTTTTGCAATGTATAGAATTCCACAGATTTGTTTAGAAAGGTAATAACTTTATTAATTTTCTGAGCAATAAAACGGAATTTTTGGGAGGAGGTGAATGGCATGAACAAAACAGAACTAATCAATGCAGTTGCAGAAGCTGGAGAACTTTCCAAAAAGGACGCGACAAAAGCAGTTGACGCTGTTTTTGATTCTATCTTAAATGCTTTGGCAAATGGTGAAAAGGTACAACTAATCGGTTTTGGTAACTTTGAAGTTCGTGAGCGCGCTGCCCGTAAAGGACGCAACCCTCAAACTGGTGATGAAATCGAAATCTCTGCAAGCAAGGTGCCTGCTTTCAAACCGGGCAAGGCCCTTAAGGATGCAGTCAAATAATTGAATCTACATAGATGCACAGCAGTGCATACTTGAGAAAAGGCCGCAAAACAAGCGGCCTTTTTAATTTGCCCACGGCAAAATCTATATTATTTTGCCTGCATCGAAATAGTTATGCTAATATGGAAATGTTATTATCAAATAGCAAATGGAATTCAACTTATATTCAGTGGGAAGAATCCTCCTGCTGAACGGAGTTTCACTTTATATAGATGCTTAGGAGGAAATGGAATTGGCCAAAGTGAATCATGCCCAAATCGAAGAAGGAGTCCGCTTAATACTTGAAGCAGTGGGAGAGGATCCAAATCGCGAAGGGCTTCTTGATACACCTAAACGTGTTGCAAGGATGTATGAGGAAGTTTTTGCGGGCTTAAATCAGGATCCGCAGGAATATTTTGAAACTATTTTTGGGGAAGACCATGAAGAGGTTGTTCTCGTCAAGGATATCCCTTTCTATTCCATGTGCGAACATCACCTCGTGCCATTCTTCGGAAAAGCCCATGTCGCCTACATTCCAAAAGGGGGCAAGGTGACTGGCCTCAGCAAATTGGCGAGGGCAGTGGAGGCCGTTGCCAAACGTCCTCAGCTCCAGGAAAGAATCACTTCAAGCATAGCCAATGCCATCATGGAAAAACTCCAGCCACATGGGGTAATGGTAGTGGTAGAAGCTGAACATATGTGCATGACCATGAGAGGCGTAAAAAAGCCGGGCAGCAAGACGGTCACTTCCGCTGTAAGGGGAACGCTTGCCGAAGATGTGAATGCACGTGCTGAAATTCTTGCGCTGATCAAAGACTAAAGGGGGAAGCAAACATGGAGAAGAAGCCTGTTCCGGGTGCTGATTATATTGTCATTAAAGCGATTGAGGACGGAGTCAATGTAATCGGGCTGACGAGGGGATCGGACACCAGATTTCACCACTCCGAAAAGCTCGATCAGGGAGAGGTCATGATTGCCCAGTTCACTGAACATACCTCTGCCATAAAAATCCGCGGAAATGCCAAAATTATAACCTCCTACGGAGAGGTAAACAGCGAGAAAAAATAGCTTCCTGGATATTCAAACAATTTTGTTACAATTCAAACAGCCACACAGCAAGATACGGGATTAATTTTCATTTCGTCCCCAAGAAAAAGTCAATTTATGATATAATGGTCACTGCTTTGGATAGTGCATCAAGTAATATTTAACTTACCTGATGGTATCGTGTGGTTATCGCAGCCTTGACTATTCAATCGAACTTCAGGGACAAGGGTGATTCATTTGCAGGACTTCCAGATTAAAATAGCGCATGTAATGGAACAGCTCAATAAAAGCCTGTTTCATCCATATTTACGAGAGAATATAGAAGCTCCAGTGATTGATGAAGACAAGGTATTGCTGCTTGTTTCACTTCTGGATGGACTTGGGATGAAGGAAAAGGAGATCGTTCATTACAGTGTGACGACTATGCTTTTGCAAATTGCCCTCGATACCCACGAACACGTTAGAAACTCCAGTCCTGCAGAAGATCCGCCAAGTTTGAAAAAACGGCAGTTAACCGTATTGGCCGGGACGTATTACAGCGGCCTGTTTTATAAACAGCTTGCCGGAACGGGTGACATTGAGCTGATCACGAACCTTGCTGCAGGCGTAAAAGAAGTCAATGAGCATAAAATTTCCGTTTATCATAAAGATTCAGAAGCAATCGATGTGCTGATGAATAGTGTGAAGCTGATCGAATCATGCCTGGTGGGCAAGATTGCAGACACCTTTGGCGCACATGCCTGGAAAGAGTTTGCAATCAACCTGCTGTTTGTAAAAAGGATGATTCAGGAGGAGCAACATTTTTTGCAGACCGGAACATCAGTCGTTTTCGAGACTTTAAAGAAGCTGGCATTCCCTAAACATCTTCCATCCGCCAGAATATCTTCCGAACAGCAGAAATATCTGCTCTCCATTTGTGAAAGGTATGTCGATTTTTCAATCAGCCTAATCGAAACGGGCATGCAGAAAATGCCGAAGATGAACAAGCAAATGCATCAGCGCCTCGGCGAAATTCTCGGCCAGCATCAGTCCATATCAAAATTCACTTTGGAAGAAGGGTAAAAATGCAGCAGTCAAAGGAAGAACGCGTGCACGGAGTCTTTGAAAAAATCTACGAAAACTATGACCAGATGAATTCTGTCATCAGTTTCAAGCAGCATATCAGATGGCGCAAGGACACAATGAAAATGATGAACGTCCAGAGAGGGCAGCACGCTCTTGATGTATGCTGCGGAACAGGTGATTGGACAATCGCACTTGCGGAAGCAGCAGGCCCGCAAGGAAGGGTTGCCGGCCTTGATTTTAGCAGGAACATGCTGAAGATTGGGGAGCAAAAAGTTAAGCAGAAGCAGTTGGACCAGGTTACCCTGGTCCACGGCAATGCAATGGAGCTGCCTTTTGAAGACAATAGTTTCGACTATGTAACAATAGGCTTCGGCCTGCGCAACGTCCCTGATTACAAGCAGGTATTAAAAGAAATGAATCGTGTCCTGAAGCCTGGGGGAATGGCCGTATGCCTTGAGACCTCCCAGCCTGAACTGATTGGGTTCAAGCAGATATACCGCTTATATTTCCGGTTTATCATGCCGCTATTTGGAAAGGTCTTTGCCAAGAGCTACAAGGAATACTCATGGCTCCAGGAATCTGCCCGTGATTTTCCTGGAATGAAGGAGCTCGCCAGGATGTTTGAGGAGGCAGGCTTCGCCAATGTCAGATACAAGGCATACAGCGGTGGAGTGGCGGCTGTCCATATAGGCCATAAAAAATAGTGCTGGGTGGATTCAATGAAACTTAAGATGATGTATTCTTACTTAAATTCTGATATCAATTTGATAGAGAGCGAGCTTGAGGCTACCATTGAAGCAGAGTCCCCGCTGCTTCGCCAGGCTTCCCTGCATACACTCCGGGCAGGAGGCAAGAGGATTCGCCCTGTGTTTGTGCTGCTTGGCGGTAAATTTGGGGATTATGATATTGAGGAAATAAAAAATGTAGCTGTCCCACTTGAACTGATACACATGGCTTCCCTCGTTCATGATGATGTCATAGATGATGCTGAACTGCGCCGCGGCCAGCCGACCATAAAAGCCAAATGGGATAACCGAATCGCCATGTACACTGGCGATTATATTTTTGCCAGGGCGCTAGAACTAATTGGCGAAGTGAAAAATCCATTGGCACACCAAATATTATCAAATTCGATTGTCCAGCTTTCCGTTGGTGAAATTGAACAAATAAAAGACAAATATATATTTGACCAGAATCTAAGGGACTATCTTCGCAGGATCAGGCGCAAGACTGCCCTGCTGATTGCGGCTTCCTGCCAGCTCGGGGCTGTCGTTTCCGGAGTGGAAGAGCGGGTACACAGGAATTTGTACCGTTTTGGCTATTACGTAGGAATGAGCTTCCAGATTACAGATGATGTCCTTGATTTTACAGGCACGGAACAGGAGCTTGGAAAGCCTGCAGGAGGGGATTTGCTTCAGGGAAACATTACCCTTCCGGTCCTCTATGCGATGAGTGACAGGAAGCTTCGGGCAAAAATTGAAAATGTACATGAACATATGCAGCAGGCAGATATTGAAGAGCTGATTTCCATGATAAAGAAATCAGATGCTATTGAAAAATCATTGGCTGTCAGCGATCGGTATCTGGCGAAAGCTCTTTCGATCCTGGATGAACTCCCACAAAATCGCGCAAAGAAAACCTTGCGTGATATAGCGAAATTTATTGGCAAACGAAAATATTAGCAAGTTGCTAAGTTTTCAAATAAATGATACTATTTTAGGGGCTGCAGCATTAACAGCCTGCCATACATATGATTTTTGGGGAGTGGAGTTTATGGAGAAAACATTTTTAATGGTCAAACCCGATGGTGTCCAGCGCAATGTGATCGGCGAGATTGTATCCCGTTTTGAAAGAAAGGGCTTCCAACTCGCCGGTGCCAAATTGATGAGCATTCCTGCGGAGCTGGCTGAACAGCATTATGGCGAGCACAAGGAGCGCCCTTTCTTTGGTGAGCTGGTTGAATTTATCACCTCCGGGCCAGTATTCGCAATGGTATGGCAAGGAGAAAATGTCATTGCCACCGCGCGCCAGATGATGGGTGCAACCAATCCTAAGGATGCGGCACCCGGGACGATTCGCGGGGATTTTGGCCTGACAGTTGGAAAGAACATCATTCATGGCTCGGACTCTCCTGAAAGCGCTGTCCGGGAAATTGGCTTATTTTTCAAGGAAGAAGAACTTGTAGAGTATACAAAGTTAATGAATGAGTGGGCATACTAATGAGTAAGGCTTCTGCTGCCAAGCAGAAGCTTTTTTTATAGGAAGAACTCCGTCGTCCCACTTTCGTAATTTTTAAATTTTTGCTATTTTTATTTTGAAGCGTATGATATATTGGTACATAATCCTTTAATGAGTTGAAGGGAGAAAGAATATGAGATATTTAACAGCAGGCGAATCACATGGCCCGCAGCTTACCACAATTATTGAGGGGCTGCCAGCCGGAATGCCACTAACAGAAGAAGATATTAACATGGAGCTTGCCAGGCGGCAGAAAGGTCATGGCCGCGGCAGAAGAATGCAAATCGAGAAGGATGCGGTCCAGATCATGGGAGGCATCCGCCATGGATACACCCTTGGTTCCCCGGTTGCCCTTGTGGTCGAAAACAAGGATTGGACGCACTGGACCAAAATCATGGGACAGGCTCCGTTGGATTCCGAGGCATCAGAAGAAGTCAAACGCAAGATAACACGGGCACGCCCCGGGCATGCTGATTTAAACGGCGCCCTAAAATATGGACACCGGGATATGAGGAATGTGCTCGAGCGCTCATCAGCCCGGGAAACGACCGTAAGGGTTGCTGCAGGCGCAGCAGCCAAAAAACTGCTAAGCCTTCTGGGCATCGAAATTGCCTGCCATGTCAAGGAAATTGGCGGAATCGCAGCGGAGGAAGCAAATTATGCCTCATTGGCAGAATTAAAAGAAAAAACCGAAGCTTCTCCTGTTCGCACTTTTGACCCTGACGCTGAAAAAAAGATGATGGCCGCGATTGATGAAGCGAAAAAGAATGGAGATTCCATCGGCGGAATCGTTGAAGTCATTGTGGAAGGCATGCCTCCCGGAGTTGGCAGCTATGTCCACTATGACCGCAAGCTTGATTCCAAGCTTGCAGGGGCAATGGTGAGCATTAACGCATTCAAGGGTGTAGAGTTTGGCATCGGCTTTGAAGCTGCACGCAAGCCAGGCAGTGAGGTCCATGACGAAATCCTCTGGGATGCAGAGAGAGGGTACTATCGCAGGACGAACCGCCTGGGAGGGTTCGAGGGAGGTATGACCACTGGGATGCCAATCGTGGTTAGAGGTGTAATGAAACCTATCCCGACCTTGTATAAGCCCCTGCAGAGCGTAGACATTGATACCAAAGAGCCTTATGCCGCAAGTATTGAGAGGTCAGACAGCTGTGCAGTTCCCGCGGCCGCTGTGGTTGCCGAAAGTGTAATTGCCTGGGAACTTGCTGCTGCCATTCTGGAGCAATTCCCTGCTGACAGAATGGACGCGCTCATTCAATCCGTTGAAGAGCAGCGCCGGTACGCGAGGGAGTTTTAATGGAAACCATCGAAGTTTCAGCAGGAAAGAAAACTTACCCTGTTCATATCGGTTATGGGGTTTCCCGCTCCTTGGCGGGAATTCTGGAAAAGAGATTTCCCAATCTTACTTCCATAATGATTATTACGGATGAAACAGTCGGAAAGTTGTATCTTGAGGAATTGAAACAAATCCTTGATAAGCCTTCCGTATACACGAAGGTTGTTCCGGCAGGGGAGAAGGCAAAAACATTTGCTGTCTATCATGACTGTTTAAGCTTTGCATTAGAGAAGAAACTTGACAGAAAATCGGTTGTTCTGGCATTTGGCGGGGGAGCTGTAGGAGACCTTGCAGGATTTGTCGCATCCACGTTCATGAGAGGGATTCCATTCATCCAAATTCCTACCACAATTCTCGCCCATGATAGTGCAGTGGGGGGGAAGGTCGCTATCAATCACCCTCTTGGAAAGAACATGATTGGTTCCTTTTATCAGCCGGAAGCGGTGATTTATGATCTCAATTTTTTAAGGTCCCTGCCTCAAGGGGAAGTCCGCTCCGGGTTTTCGGAAGTAATCAAGCATGCCTTGATTAGTGACAGGGATTTCTATCATTCGCTCCATCACTCCATCAGGAATCTTGAAGAAATATCCCCCGAGGACCTGGCTAGCCATTTATCCTCAGGAATAAAGGTGAAAAGGGACATTGTCGGGCAGGATGAAAAAGAGTCGGGTGTACGTGCCTATTTAAACTTTGGCCATACGCTCGGCCATGCGATAGAAGCAGAGGCTGGTTATGGCTCCATCACTCATGGTGAGGCTGTCGCCATAGGAATGGTATTTGCCCTTCGCCTTAGCATCCAGGTCCACTCGCTCCCTTTTGATATCAAAGGCTTTGAGAACTGGCTCGAAGAATTGGGGTATTCCACAAGACTGCCGGCCGGGCTTACACCTGACAGGCTTTTGGAACGAATGAAACAAGATAAGAAATCGCTTGGGCAGAAGGTGCGTTTTGTGCTGCTCAAGGATATCGGGCAGCCGGTGATCCAACAACTTGACGATAACCTTTTGCTCGACAGCCTGAAAACTTTTTAATGGAGGGGGTGACCATAATTGATTAGAGGGGTACGAGGAGCCATAACGGTTTCCGGCAATACAGAAGAAGAAATTGTAGCAGCTGCAGAAAGACTTCTAAGAGAAGTTATCAACGAAAACAGTATTTCTCCTGATTCGGTAGCTTCTGTATTGATATCTGTAACTCAGGATATAAATGCTGCCTTTCCCGCCAAGGCTCTGCGGAGGATAGACGGATGGGTATATGTCCCTGTAATGTGCGTTCAGGAAATTCCTGTTCCAGGTTCCCTGCCTATGTGCATCAGGGCGATGTTCCATGTGAATACGGATGCCAGACAGGACCAAATCAAACATATTTATCTTGAAGGGGCACAAGTCCTTCGGCCGGATCTTCTCGGAAAATAAGTTTGCCGAGAGCCTTGGAATTCAATATGAATGATAGTACTAGAGAACCGAATGGGGTGGAAGAGATGAAATGGAAAAAACAAATATTAGGATTGAAGCCGTACCAGCCCGGCAGGACGATCCAGGAAGTAAAACAGCAATATGGACTTAAGCAGGTCACCAAGCTGGCATCCAATGAAAACCCTTTTGGCTGTTCGCAAGCTGCAGCCGATGCCATAGCCAACCACTCTGCTTCCCTTGCATTATATCCTGACGGATATGCATCCGAACTGCGCCAGGCTGTTGGCGGCCACCTTGAGATAAAGCCTGAACAGCTTATTTTTGGGAATGGTTCCGATGAAATCATTCAAATCATTTCAAGATCACTGCTTCAGCCGGGTGTTAATACGGTGATGGCAGCCCCGACCTTTCCGCAATACAAACATAATGCCATTCTCGAAGGCAGTGAGATTAGAGAGGTTCCTCTTAAGGGAGGATACCATGATCTTGAAGCCATGGCAGAGGCCGTAGACGAAAATACAGCTGTAGTATGGCTGTGTACACCTAATAATCCCACAGGGACTTACATAAGCAGCCAGGACCTGTCAGAATTTTTACAGAAGATGCCTGCTGATGTCCTGGTGGTGCTGGATGAAGCTTATTATGAGTATGTCGAAGCTGAAGATTATCATGACTCGCTCTCACTAATTAAGGAATATAAAAACCTTATTGTACTAAGGACTTTTTCCAAAATATACGGATTGGCAAGCTTAAGGGTTGGATATGGGGTGGCTGATGAAAACCTTATCCGGACGCTTGACCCTGCAAGGGAACCTTTTAACGTCAATACGCTTGCCCATGCGGCTGCCATAGCGGCAATTAAGGACCAGGAGTTCCTCAAGCGCTGTAAAAAAGCAAATCAGGAAGGCCTCCGTCAATTTTACACATTCTGTGAGGAACATCAATTGGATTATTACCCATCTTCAGGCAACTTCATCCTGATTGATTTTGCCTGTGATGCGAATGAAGTCTTTCAGTTCCTTCTTGAACGAGGATTCATTGTGCGATCTGGTGCTGCGCTTGGATTTCCGACATCGGTCAGGGTTACGGTCGGTTCTATGGAACAGAATGCGGGCGTAATAGAATGCATGAAAGAATTTCTAGCCGCTAGAGCAGCGCTATCGTAAAAGAGAAGGTGATTACTTGAAAGGCCGCATATTTGTCATCGGGCTGGGACTGATAGGTGGCTCCCTTGCTCTTTGCATCAAAGAAGAACATTCAGAAGCTGTAGTTGTCGGGTTCGACGTTAATGAAGAGCAGACCAGGCTTGCCAAAATGATCGGAGTCATTGATGAAGCCGCCCATAGCATTGAGGCAGGGGCGGCATCTGCCGATGTCATAATCATCGCGACTCCGGTCACTGTGGCCGAACAGGTAATAGAGCTGCTCTCCAGCCTCCCTCTTAAAGAAGATGTCATTGTGACGGATACTGGGAGTACAAAAAAGACGATTACTGATAAAGCCTTTTGCCTGGCGCAAAAAGGAATATGTTTCATTGGCGGCCATCCTATGGCAGGTTCCCATAAAAGTGGAGTGTCCGCAGCCAAAAAAATCCTGTTTGAAAATGCCTTCTATCTGCTTACTCCCAATGAGACAGCGAATGCAGGCGAAATAGAAACCCTTAAGATGTGGCTACAGGGAACAAAGGCCAAATTTTTGACTGTCTCCCCCGAGGAGCATGATTACCTGACTGGTGTTGTCAGTCATTTTCCCCATATTATTGCTGCTTCGCTTGTTCATCAGGCTGCTTCTGCCGAGAGCAGCTCCACTTTGATTGGGAGGCTGGCAGCAGGGGGCTTCAGGGATATTACAAGAATAGCTTCCAGCAGTCCGGCAATGTGGCGTGATATCCTGCTGCTGAACCGGCCAGTGCTGCTAGAGCTTCTGGACGAATGGCAGCAGGAAATGAGCAAGGTCGCCAGGCTTCTGGAAACAGCCGCAGCCGAGGAAATCTTCAACTATTTTCAGACAGCGAAAGATTACCGTGATGGGCTGCCCACAAAGGAAAAAGGTGCCATACCTGCTTTTTATGATTTGTTTGTGGATGTTCCCGACTACCCCGGGGTTATTTCGGAAATAACCGGTTATCTTGCCAAGGAAGAAATCTCAATCACCAATATCCGGATCCTTGAAACAAGGGAAGAAGTGTACGGAGTATTGGTCATAAGTTTTCAAAGTGATGAAGACCGGGCAAGAGCGGAAAAGTGTATTAAACATTATACGAATTTTGAAATGTCAATTGGATAATGACTGTAAAAGGAGATGCTTATGAAGGCAACCAAGCTGAATTCCAACAGGGTTTCCCTTCAGGGGACCATTCAGGTCCCGGGAGATAAATCCATATCGCATCGGGCCGTTATGTTTGGTTCGGTTGCACAGGGAACGACTACTGTCGAGAACTTCCTTCCCGGTGAAGATTGTCTGAGCACTATTGCCTGCTTTCAGAAGCTGGGTGTTTCCATTGAACAGGAAGGAAGTTCGGTAACGATAGAAGGGGTCGGATTTGAAGGGCTCCAGGAGCCAATGGAGGTCCTGGATGTCGGCAATTCGGGTACAACCATCCGGCTTTTGATGGGAATACTCGCCGGCCGGCCTTTCCATGCTGTCTTTACAGGCGATGAATCGATCGCCAAGCGGCCGATGACAAGGGTCACAGTCCCTTTGGCGCAAATGGGGGCGAGGATTTCCGGCAGGAAAGACGGGGAATTCACCCCGATTTCCATCAGCGGAGGCGGGCTGAAAGGGATCCATTATCCCCTTCCTGTTGCCAGCGCCCAGGTCAAGTCCTCAATCCTGCTTGCAGGGCTGCAGGCGGAAGGCACCACTACAGTCGTTGAGCCGGAAAAGACACGGGATCATACCGAGCGTATGATTAAAATGTTTGGCGGCAGCGTAAGCTCCGAAGGAAACGAGATCAGCGTGCAAGGCGGCCAGAAGCTGGCAGCAGCCCGCGTAATGGTTCCTGGAGACATTTCCTCAGCCGCTTTCTTTCTTGCAGCAGGGGCAATAGTTCCCGGCAGCAGGATAAAACTTTTAAATGTAGGTTTGAATCCAACGAGAACTGGAATCCTGGATGCCCTTCAGGAAATGGGAGCAGACATTGAAGTGCTTCCATATGAAACGGAAAATGCTGAACCTGCCGGTGATATTATTGTCCAAACTTCAGACCTCAAGGGAATCACGATTGAAGGGGAACTTATTCCAAGGCTGATTGACGAAATTCCAATCATTGCCTTGCTGGCAACCCAGGCAGAGGGAAGAACGCTGATAAAGGATGCGGCAGAGTTAAAAGTAAAAGAAACAAACCGAATCGATACGGTCGTAAAGGAACTGTCGAAAATGGGTGCCGAGATTGAGGCCACCGAGGATGGAATGGTGATCCACGGTAAAACCAGCCTGCGGGGCAGCACGGTTTCAAGCCATGGGGACCACAGGATTGGAATGATGCTTGCGGTGGCCGCCCTGCTCGCCAGGGGAGAGGATTCATACCTTGAAAACAGCGAAGCAATTGCTGTTTCCTACCCGGCTTTTTTTGAACATCTTGAATCATTATTTTAATATGTAAACCAAGCCTCCCAGTATGGGAGGTTCTTTTATTGATATAGACTGGAAGGATGAGCTTCCATCGTATGAATCTTCAGCATGGGCAACAATTCTTTTCCATGCATAAACAAACGGGATGGGACATAGGTTGTCATAAGACGATAAGGAGTGGTTTTATGGCATATATAATCGAAAATGCCCATGTACTAAAAAATGGCGAAATAAAGGATTTATGCCTGTTGGTGGAGAATAATAGGATTCTATCGGCAACCGCTGCTCCAGCAATGTACAAGCATATCCGCATGGATGCCGATAGCTTTATCATGACACCGACACATGTCCTGGCCGATTTCCACTTGCCTTTCCATCTATCTTTTGCTGAAAAGAAAGCGTATTACCTTGATAAGTTCATTGCCAAAGGCTGTACGACGATTCTCACCGCTGTCCATTTTCAGCGCGAAAAGGAAATGGAGCACAAGTTCAAAAAAATCCGCTCCGAATTGACAGACTGTCCAGTTGACTATTGCATAGGTGCCAGGATTCCGGCACACAAGCTAACTCCAGGGTTAATAAGAAAATGCAAAAAAGAAAAAGTGCCAGTTCTTTTCCTGGAAGTGGAGGATGCAGAAGAACTAGTGAAAATACCATGGGGATGGATAAGGGAAGCGATGTTCCCTTATAACAGCCCGCTGGTGCCAGTTTTTAAGAACCCGGCAGATACAAAGCCGGAGAGAATTTGGCGGGAAATTATGAAGAGACATAGCATCCCGAGTCTGGAAAGACAGATGGAGGAACATGTCCCGCTAGGCAGGGGGGTCCTGGAGAAGGTCGGCATCATTCCGAAGAAGTCTTATTTGCATCAGGGCAGCGAAGTGAGTTACAATTTTTATTTAAAAGACAGGGAAAGCAAACCAATGGCAGAGACCGAACTCTATTTAAAACATGATACCCACCTGGCTGTAACAGTCCATAATGGAATAGTCATCAGGGCCGGCAAGCATGTAAGCTATCGTCCTGGGGCCGGTGAATATGTTGAGATCAGGATGCCGTCTTTCTATGCAACCCCGAGTTAATGATTGGAAGGTTAAAATATGACTGTAGAAAATATTACAAGATTATTAGAAAATGGCGAGCTTCAAGAAGCTCTGGCAGGTTATGAAACCATATTGAAAATTGGGACAGACGAAGAGAAGTTTTTGCTGGCCGAGGAATTATTCCGGTTTGGATTTCTGGAGGAGACCAGAAAACTGCTGGAGGACCTTCTTCTCAGCTATCCGGATGAAGGAGAGCTTCTGCTGCTCCTCGCCGAAACACTCCTTGAAATGGATGAAGAAGAACAGGCTATGCTCATGCTTGAGAAAGTCGGTATAGGAGACCAAGAATATCCGAGAGCCCTGCTATTGCAGGCAGATCTGTACCAAATGAATGGTTTGTTCGAGGTAAGTGAACAAAAATTGATGAAGGCCAAGCAAATGCTTCCAGATGAGGTTATCATCGACTTTGCCCTTGCGGAACTGTATGCCCATCAAGGGAGGTTTACCGAGGCAATCCCGGCCTATGAGCTGGTATTGAAAGAGAGACAGGAGGTTGCCGGCACCAGTCTGCATCAGCGCCTGGCTGAAGCATACAGTGCAGGTGGTTCGTTCGAGGAGGCTCTGCCTTTTTATGAACTGGCACTCGAAGAACGTCTTGAAATCAATACCTTATTTGGATATGCCTTTACGGCGCTTCAGGCAGGAAAAAATAAGACGGCGATCGAGAAATTTGAGGAATTAAAAGCCCTTGATCCCGAATATCATTCATTATATATTCCTCTTGCCCATGCATATGAACAGGAAGAATTGCTTGAAGAAGCATTTGATACTGTCAAACAGGGCATTGGGCAGGATGAGTTCAATAAAGATCTTTACTACCGCGGCGGCAAGCTTGCGCTAAAACTTGGGGAGGAAGCGGCAGCGGAAGCGAACCTTCGGGAGGCGCTGGCATTGGACCCAGGTTTCACCGAGGGAGCACTTGTCCTGAACAAGCTGCTGCTGAAACAGGAAAGATATCATGATGTTCTCGATCTGATTGAGGCAACGGATTTAAACGAGGATGAAGAGCCTCAGCTGCTTTGGGACGCTGCTATTGCCCACCACCATATAGAGCAATATTCGCTGGCATTAACCAAATACCAGCAAGCATATACTTTTTTTAAAGACAACAAGGATTTTCTCCAGGATTATGGTTATTTTCTAATTGAGGAAGGAAAAATAGCACAGGCTGCCGAAATTTTTAGTAGGCTTAAAAACATGGATCCCGCAAATGATGAATATCGGGAAGTCCTTGGACGCCTGACGGAGGAGTACTAATACCATTAAATTTTCCCATTTACGCAGAGGAGGGATTCACCAATGACAACCCCTGTATCTGTCAACGAGAAAAAAGATTTTATCCGCTGGTTTTTGAACCATTACCAACTAAAGAGACGTGAATGCGTCTGGATACTCAATTATCTGATGAGCCATGACCAGCTTATGGAGCGGGTCCACTTTGTTGAGAATGCCCAGTTCTGCCCACGCGGGCTTGTGATGTCCACCCATTGCATTGATGAGGTCCCTTTCCGGTTTTACAAGGAAAACATCATGACAACCGATGCCGAAAAATCATTCCATGATATAAGGCTCAATCGCGAAGAAGAAATATACATCCAGCTGAACTTTCATGCATCGAACAAGGCACCGCAGTTCGCAGCCGTACTGGAAGAAAACCCTTATATGCCAAGGCGCCTGCAAATCAGCGAAAAGGATCGGATCATTGCCGAACGCTTCCTCAGCGAAAGCATCTACCATTTCCAAAAGGAAAAGCTTGTCAGGCTGATTGATGATGCGTTGGACCGGCAGGATAAGGAGGCCTTTGTGAGGCTGACTGAACAATTGAAAGAATTGGGACCAGGCCAGTAAAAGCTTGCTTACAATCAGCAAGCTTTTTTGTTTTTTTATGAGATTAGGTATTTATTACTGCACTTAGATAACTGTCCAGCTCCAGCGCCTAGCCCCTCGAGTCATAAGCGACTCCAGAATTGAAGGCAAAGAACGCCTTCTATTCTGGAGTCGCTTATGCTTGTCGGGGCAGGGCAAGGCGCTTGCGCTTTTCTTATACAATTTTTATCCATAATGGTAAAATGGATAGGAATGAATAAGATGGAGATGAAATCAATGAGATGGATACCTGATGATATTGCAATGTTCAACAAGTCTTCCGAATATGTAGACACTGCAGTGGTTCCCCTGCTGCCGGTCGCATTTGGCGAGGGCATGAAGGAATCGGCAGCCATGACGGACTTTGCCAGCATTCTTACTTCGCAGCTGGAAAGGCAGCTCCAAGGAAGGATTTTGCTGATACCGGGCCATACCTATTTGAAAAGCAAGCCGGAGGAGGCGGTAAGCCAACTGGAAAAATGGGAAGCCGAGCTGCTGGACAGGCAGTTTAAGCATGTCTTTTATGTAACATGCGACTATGATTGGAAACAGAGGGAGGGAGAGCTGAAGGGGACGGTCCTGTGGCTTCCATCATTGCCGCTCGAACAAATGAATGAGGCCTCAAAAGTGTCTGTCATGGAGGACCAGGTAAGGCAGTTAATGAACCTGTTTATCCAGAAATGGAGGGAAGAAGAATAGGTGTTAGATTTCTCACTGCAAAAAATGTTTTCAGCATAGTATTATATTGATTTTATAGAAAGATTGATATATCATGATTATGTCCTAGTTTAAATTGTGTGTTCAATTAATGTCCGATGTACTTAAATAAGGGAATAGAGGGGGGAAAAGCGTGAGCAAAAATCGTGTTTCAAGACGACAATTCTTAAACTACACACTTATGGGTGTAGGCGGTTTCATGGCAGCCGGAATGATGATGCCGATGGTTCGTTTTGCCGTTGATCCGGTTCTTAAAGCAGGTGCAGAAGGCGATTTCATTGCTACCAAGGTCAAAGTAGCCGATATCACCAATGAACCGCAGCGAGTCGATTTCAACTTCGACCAGAAGGATGCCTGGTATGAGTCCGAAGTTACCGGGACGGCATGGGTCTACAAAAATGAAAATGGGGAAATTATCGCCCTTTCACCTGTTTGTAAGCACCTTGGCTGTACGGTTGACTGGAATGCCGATAAGAAGAACCCAAATATGTTCTTTTGCCCGTGCCACTACGGCCTGTATGAGAAAGACGGCACGAACGTTCCAGGCACTCCGCCATTGGCGCCGCTGGATGTTTATCCTCATCAGGAAAAGGATGGCATCTTGTATCTAGGAAAAGCACAACCACGGGGGGGGGCGTAATAATTGATCAACAAAATTTACGATTGGGTAGATGAACGGTTGGATATTACGCCGATGTGGCGTGATATAGCCGACCACGAAGTGCCGGAGCACGTCAATCCAGCACACCATTTTTCCGCGTTTGTATACTGCTTTGGCGGATTGACATTTTTCATCACGGTCATTCAGATTCTTTCGGGTATGTTCCTGACGATGTACTATGTTCCGGATATCAAGAACGCCTGGGAATCAGTTTATTACCTTCAGAATGAAGTCGCTTTCGGACAAATTGTCCGCGGCATGCATCACTGGGGAGCAAGTTTGGTTATCGTCATGATGTTCTTACATACATTGAGGGTGTTTTTCCAGGGAGCTTATAAAAAGCCCCGTGAATTAAACTGGCTGGTCGGTGTTCTGATTTTCTTCGTTATGCTTGGACTTGGCCTCACAGGCTATTTGCTTCCATGGGATATGAAAGCCCTGTTTGCAACGAAGGTTACATTGCAGATCATGGAGGCGGTTCCGCTGATTGGTCCATATCTGAAAATTTTGCTTGCCGGAAGTGCAGATATCGTAGGTGCACAGACACTGACTCGATTCTTCGCAATCCATGTTTTCTTCCTGCCAGCAGCGTTGTTCGGTTTGATGGCGGCGCACTTCATCATGATCCGTAAACAAGGTATTTCGGGTCCTTTGTAAGATTGCTTTAGATAATGTTGTCCGGATGATATGTTTCGTACAACTTCACGGAAAAAGGAGGGGATTGCTCGATGCATCGTGGTAAAGGGATGAAATTCGTAGGTGACTCACGTGTCCCTGCTGAAAGAAAACCTAATATTCCGAAGGATTATTCGGAATATCCTGGTAAAACGGAAGCTTTCTGGCCGAACTTCCTCTTGAAGGAATGGCTTGTGGGCGCAGTATTCCTTGTCGGTTTCCTGTGTCTTACTGTGGCTCACCAACCGCCGCTTGAGAGGGTAGCAGATCCGACGGATACTGCCTACATACCACTGCCTGACTGGTACTTCCTGTTTTTATACCAATTATTGAAATATTCTTTCGCGGCAGGCCCGTACACAATCGTAGGTGCACTGGTCATGCCTGGCCTTGCGTTCGGAGCATTAATGCTTGCTCCATTTATCGACCGCGGACCGGAGAGACGTCCTTCCAAGCGTCCGCTTGCGACTGGATTCATGCTCCTTGCGGTTGCGTCCATCTTCTATTTGACCTGGGAATCCGTTGACCAGACGGACTGGGAAGCAAAGGAACAAATGGGTGCTATTTCGGATGTTGAGATTGACAAGGCAGCTGAGGGCTATTTAATTGCCGAGCAGAATACATGCTTAAGCTGTCATGGGGGAGAGCTTGGCGGTGCCAGCGGTCCTAAGCTGACTCAAACAGGTTTGACAGCTGAGGAAATTGCTGAAATTGCGGTCAATGGCCAAGGCGCCATGCCAGCAGGAGTCTTTAAAGGCACTGAAGAAGAACTTCAAATCATGTCGGAGTTCATTGCCAATTTGGAATAACTTACATGAAACTGGCGGGATCCTTCCCGCCAGTTTTTTTAAAAATTAGAAAGTGTGGATATAATATGAAAGCTCAGCTTTATCCTTTGCTGGCGAGCAAGCCGTTTTTATGGATGCTGCTCGTGATCAACATTTTCGGCACCCTTTATGGCTATTTGTGGTATGGTTCCCAGCTTGCCGATACCCCGGCTGTATTCTTGCCGTTTGTTCCGGACAGCCCTACTGCGAGCCTGTTTTTTGTATTTGTACTAGCTGCATTCATAGCGGGGAAAAATTGGCCGCTCATGGAAGCCCTGGCTGTTGTCACCCTGTTCAAATATGGGATTTGGGCCGTAGTCATGAACATGCTCGTTCTTATCACCTCAGGGTATTTGCACTGGACGGGCTATATGCTTATGGCTTCCCACTTGGCGATGGCGGTTCAGGGTATACTGTATGCCCCTTTTTATCGGTATAAACTTTGGCATTTGGCTGTGGCAGGCATTGTTGCCCTGCATAATGAAATCATTGATTATGTGTTTATGATGATGCCAAGGTATCAGCAGCTTTCCTTGTATATGAAAGAGATTGCCTATTTTACTTTTTGGCTTAGCATTCTTTCAATTGGTGTTGGCTATTATTTGGTCCTGCGCAAAAACCGCTTTTCCCTGGAGCTGGTTTCCAAACCGCAGAAATAGGAAGCACGGCGTATTGCCGGGCTTCCTATTTGCATTTAATATGGTCTATCCTTGCCCTGTCTCTCATACATATTAATAGTATTTAGAGGGGGGGACAGGAATGAGCGCAAGGATTGTAACAGGATTGATTGTTTCGGTGTTCCTTTTGCTGGCACCGTTGGCTGCATATGCTGGAAAGAAACCTTCAGTTGAAAAATTGGACAACATTTCTGATGAAGCCCTGCAAATGGTAAGGATTCACCGATATGCGGAAGCAAAAAAGTTACTGGACCAGTTCGAGGGAGAGTTTCTATCCGAGGCAGGAGGAAGATTTGTTTTCTCGATGGACGAGCTTAGGATTCTTACCAACGCCTATGATGAAGCCATTGAAGCTGCAGCAAGCCCCAAGATGGAACATAAGGAGCGGATCGATAAGGTAACAAAATTCCGCCTTGTGATCGATGCAATGCTGTCCAACCATCAGCCCTTGTGGACAGAGCTGGAGGAGCCGATCATGACTGTATTCAACGGGATGAAACAGGCGGCTGAGAAAGGGGATCAGGAAGATTTTCAGGCTAACCTGGATTCTTTTTTGTCTTTATATCATATGATTTATCCTAGTTTGAAAATAGATATTCCTCCTGAAAGGATTCATCAGCTTAATGCCAGGGTAAACTATATAGACCACTACCGTCCTGATTTACTATCAGAAGGCTCAAGCCAGGATCAGCTGGCGGCTTTGGAAGCTGATTTAAAAAATATTTTTGATGGAATGACGGAGGATGAAACAGATCCTTCTTTATGGTGGGTCATCATCTCCACAGGGAGCATTATTATTCTGACTTTGTCCTATGTTGGCTGGAGAAAGTACCAGGCAGAGCGCGAAAAACGTAAGAACCGTCTTAAAGGACGAAAAAATTGACATGCTTTTTCTTCCTTTATAAAATATAAGTAACATCATGATATGAAGGAGGATATCCATTGTTTTTAATCTATTTCGCGATCATCATCCTGATTCCGCTTTGGGCACAGATGCGGGTAAAGGGAGCATATAAAAAGTACTCACAGGTGCCTTCATCATCCCAGATGCGGGGAGCAGAGGTAGCGAGGAAAATCCTTGACGATAACGGCCTTTACCATGTAGGCATCGAAGAGACAAGGGGATACCTAAGTGACCATTATGACCCGCGGTCCAAGACGGTCCGATTGTCTTCCGATAATTTTCATGGCCATTCCGTTGCGGCTGCCGCAATCGCAGCCCATGAAGTAGGCCATGCCATCCAGGATCAGGAAGAATATGCTTTCATGCGCTTCCGCCACACTCTTGTCCCGGTTGCCAATTTGGGTTCAAACTTTGCCTGGATATTGGTCATGATCGGAATCTTTGCCTCTATGTCGAACATGCTTCTTTTAGGAATTTTATTTATGGCTGGGGCGGTTCTCTTTCAGCTTGTTACCCTGCCTGTGGAATTCAATGCCTCCAACCGGGCGATGGAACAGGTGGTCAGTGCGGGCATTATCCGCAATGACGAGGAGCGCGAGACCAGAAAGGTGCTAAACGCCGCAGCACTTACTTATGTTGCCGCCGCAGCTGTTGCCGTCCTTGAACTGTTGAGGCTGGTCATGATTTATACTGGGATGACTAGGGAAGAATAGAAGGAAGTTGTTCTTTTATAAAAAAGTAAAACTCGCCAATGCTATTGGCGAGTTTCTTTATATTAAAAAAGATATCTTGCTTCAATATAGCAATCAGCCAATTGAAGATAAGCGGAGATTTTTCCGTTATATTCAAAATGACCCACGTTTCGGTGTATTTAAGGGGAGGTTGTCCGGTTAGGTAAAGCAAAATCTCCTATTTTCGTGATTTTCGAGGGAATAGGCGGAATCTCTCCGTCTATTTAAGCCTTTTTTAATAATTATTTACTAATAAGAGAAGTTTCTCCGTCTATTTATCAGGTCAGGTGCCTAACTTGTTCCAACAACTGATAAGTGCGGACACGCTTGATTCCAGACCCGGGGATTCCAGCGCTTTTCTGATTATCTTTCAATTGGCCGCTTGTTTTCATCCAGGGTGAACCCTTCGCCCAAGACATCGTGAACGACGGTCACCGATACAAACGCGTGGGGGTCGACGGAATTGATAACACTTTTCAACCGGACAATTTCATTTTTGGCTACTACACAATAAAGGACATTACGCTCCTGTTTGGTGAAAGACCCCATTCCTTTTAAAATGGTTGCTCCCCGGTCCATTTCCTTCAGGATTTTTTCGGCAATGGCTTCGTTTTTGTCAGAGATAATCATTGCTCCCCGGGCCGCGTACGCACCTTCTTGCATGAAATCAATCACCCGTGCTCCAATAAACACAACGACGAGGGTATACATTGCCTCACGGTAATCCAAATAGGTAATCAGGGAAAGGGCAATGACGCAAAAATCAAACATGAACATGGTGCGTCCCATTGTCCAGCCAAAATATTTTTGAGCCAGCCGGGCAATGATGTCCACACCTCCTGTCGTACCGCCAAACCTGAAGATAATCCCCAGCCCGATTCCAATAAAGGCGCCGGCAAATAAGGCGGCTAAAAAGAGGTCTTCGTATAGGGGCATCTCAATCTGGTATTTTTGGAAAACGGCCAAAAAAAGCGACACGCCAAGAGTTCCGATAATGGTATATAAAAACACGCTTCTTCCCAGCAGCTTCCAGCCAATAAAGAAAAGCGGAATATTCAATATCAGATTTGTAATGGCAGGATTCCAGTTGAAAACAAAGTAAAGTAAAAGAGTGATGCCTGTAAATCCGCCTTCGGCAAGATTGTTCTGCATGTTGAAATGGACCAGTCCGAATGAGAAGATTGCTGCCCCTATGAGGATAAAGAAAATGTTTTTAATTTTTAAGTTCAGGATCAAAAGCGTTTCCTCCCTGCCTAATTCCATGATTGCAACAATCGCGTTCCATTATATAAAATAACACATATTGGGGCATTCTTTTACAGTATCACCTTTTTTATCAAAAATATTTGTCAAAACCTGCACTGTAGGCTAACATCAAAAAGAGATGTTTATCCATATTTAAGAATGACCATACGAGGTGTAAGCAATGGACCACCGCAAGACCGTTAAAGAACTTCAGGATGAAGTAGATAAGTACATAAGCCAGTTCAAGGAAGGCTATTTCAGCCCGTTGGCGATGCTGGCAAGAATGTCCGAAGAGCTGGGTGAACTGGCACGGGAAGTCAACCACTCTTACGGAGAGAAACCGAAGAAGTCGGAAGAAAAGGAAAAGGCAATCGAGGAAGAGCTGGGCGACATGCTTTTTGTCCTTATTTGTTTTGCCAATTCCTTGAATATCGACTTGGAGGAAGCCCATGACCTTGTGATGCGAAAGTTCAACACAAGAGACAAAGACCGTTGGACCAGAATCGAAGAACAGTAAGAGGGAGAGAGGAAATTTGGATAAGGTAAGAATTATTGTGGCTGGCCCCCGGGGCCGCATGGGGCGGGAAGCCGTGAAGCTGGTACTGGACACGGAAAACTATGAACTGGCCGGCGTGCTGGATTATAAGAATGAGGGAAAGACAGTAGGAGAGCTGGATGGTTTTCCTGCTTCGGAAGCAAAGATTTATACAGATATCCATCAATGTTTCAAAGAACAGAATCCCGACGTCCTGATAGATTTGACCACACCCGAAGTGGGAATGGAGCATACTGTTACAGCGCTTGAATATGGTGTCCGTCCTGTGGTGGGGACGACAGGGTTCACTAGTGGTGATTTGGACAAGCTGGAGGGTTTATGCAAGCAGACAGGACTCGGATGCATCATTGCCCCCAATTTTGCTGTAGGCGCGGTCCTGATGATGAAGTTCTCCCAAATGGCCGCCAAATACTTTCAGGATGTTGAAATCATTGAGCTTCACCATGACCAAAAGCTTGATGCCCCATCAGGGACTGCTGTGAAAACGGCTGAAATGATTGCTTCTGTCCGGGAGGAGAAAAGACAGGGCCACCCTAATGAAAAGGAAACCTTGCCGGGTGCTAGAGGAGCGGACATAGATGGAATGCGCGTCCATTCTGTACGCCTGCCCGGGCTGATTGCGCACCAGCAAGTATTGTTTGGTTCCGATGGCCAAACCCTGACAATCCGCCACGATTCATATAATCGTGCTTCCTTTATGTCCGGAGTCAAGCTTGCTGTTGACACAGTCGTCAAGAGCAGCACCCTTGTTTACGGCCTGGAAAATATCATTGAATAGGAGTCTTTGAAGATGAATATTGCATTAATCGCTCATGATAAAAAGAAAGATGATCTCGTCGGCTTTGTTGTAGCCTACAAGGAAATATACAAACATCATTCCCTTTTTGCGACGGGAACGACCGGAATGAGGCTGATGGAGGCCACCGGGCTTGATATTCATCGCTTCCAGTCAGGACCGCTTGGGGGAGACCAGGAGATAGGGGCCATGATTGCCCAGAATAAAATGGACGCAGTCTTCTTCTTCCGCGACCCGCTTACCGCCCAGCCTCATGAACCGGATGTTACCGCTCTTTTGAGGCTCTGTGATGTGTACTCCGTTCCTCTGGCGACCAATATGGGGACTGCCGAAGTGCTGATAAAGGGGATTGAGAGAGGCGACCTGGATTGGCGTAATATTGTAAATAAGGACAGTGAGCGGTAAATGGAGAGAGTGAAGCTGGATATTCTTGCGTTTGGAGCTCATGCCGATGATGTTGAAATCGGCATGGGTGGAACGCTTGCCAAGTATGCAAGTGCCGGCAGGCTGGTCGGAATCTGCGATTTGACAAGGGCGGAACTGTCGTCCAACGGCACCGTCGAACGGAGAGTGCAGGAGTCGAAGAAAGCGGCGGATATTTTAGGAGCTTCATGGAGAGGCACATTGGATTTGCCCGATCGCGGCCTGATGATGAAAGACGAATACATAAGAAAAATTGCCGGTATCATTCGCTTTTATCGTCCGGAACTGGTGTTTGCCCCATATTTCAAAGACCGCCATCCGGACCATGGGAACTGTGCCCAGCTGGTCAAAGAGGCGGTTTTTTCTGCCGGCATCCAAAAGTTTGATACGGCCGGCGGTCTTCTTCCGCATCGCCCCAGGAATGTATATTTTTATATGATCAATGGTTTTCACTCGCCAGACTTCATTATAGATATCAGCAATTATATGAAAGTGAAAATAAATTCCCTTGAAGCCTATGAAAGCCAGTTTTCCAAAACGGACGAGAGCTACGATACCCCGCTCGTAAATGGTTATATAGAGAGTGTGGAAGCAAGGGAAAGGCTGTTTGGAAAGGCTGCAGGTGTAAGTTATGCGGAAGGGTTCATGGCAGATGGCCCCATCTTAATCAATGACTTGTTAGGAGAACCATGATGACTAAACTAAAAATCGGCATTACCTGTTATCCGACGGTGGGCGGTTCCGGTATTGTCGCGACCGAACTTGGCAAGCTATTGGCCGAAAAGGGGCATGAAATCCATTTCATTACCTCGAGTCTGCCTTTCCGCCTGAACAGGATGTATCATAATATTTATTACCACCAGGTAGAGGTCAACCAATACTCCGTATTTCAGTATTCGCCTTATGATATTGCTCTAGCCAGCAAGATCGCGGAAGTGGCTGTGCGGGAAAACCTGGATCTTCTCCATGTTCATTATGCGATCCCCCATGCTGTATGTGCCATACTCGCAAGGGAGATGAGCGGCCGGGATTTGAAAATCGTTACCACTCTGCATGGCACGGATATCACAGTGCTTGGATACGACTCATCCCTCAGTGATGCGATCCGCTTCGGAATCGAGAAGTCCGATGCGGTTACGGCGGTTTCAAATGCTTTGGTTGCCCAAACATACGATGTGATCAATCCTGATAAGAAAATACATTGTGTACATAATTTTATCGATCAGCGTGTCTATCAATCCCAAAAGAGCAGCCTTCGCGAAGAATATAAAATCCCTCCAGGAGACAAGGTAATCATCCATGTTTCCAATTTCCGGCCAGTCAAGAGGGTGCCCGATGTTGTCAGGGTTTTTGCAAAAGTGGCATCCAGGATGCCTGCAAAGCTGATATTGGTAGGGGACGGGCCTGAAATGAAAGTGGTGGCAAATTTAGTTAATAGACTGGGGATAAAGGACAAGGTTCTTTTTTTAGGGAAACAGGAGAATCTCGCCGAGCTGTATTCCATTAGTGATTTGATGCTGCTTCTTTCCGAAAAAGAAAGCTTTGGGCTTGCCGCCCTTGAGGCAATGTCATGCGGTGTGCCTTGCATTGGAACGGATATTGGCGGCATTCCGGAGGTGATCACGGACGGGGAGGACGGCTTCATCTGTGCCCTTGGCGATATTGACGACATGGCAGCAAAGGCATTAAACCTTTTAACAGAGCAAAATCAGTATGATAAATTCTCCCGAAATGCGGTAGAGACAGCAAGAGAAAAATTCAGTGCCGAGAAAATCGTGAGGGAGTATGAAGATGTCTATGCAGAGGTTCTCGGGCAGGTGGCAAGATAATGCAGCAGCCATTCCTAAAAGCTGTTCCAATACTGGAAATGATTGAGGAAAAGGGTTTTGAGGCCTATTTTGTAGGCGGCTCGGTAAGGGATTTCCTGCTTGGCAGGGAAATTGCCGATGTTGACATCGCCACTTCAGCCCTCCCTGGGGAACTGAAGACCATTTTTCCACATACGGCTGATATTGGCATACAGCATGGGACCATACTTGTCATCTTTAATGGTACTCCTTATGAAATTACAACCTTCAGGACCGAATCAGGATACACTGATTACCGCAGGCCAGACACCGTGGAATTTGTCCGTTCCTTGACAGAGGATCTTCAGCGTCGCGATTTTACCATGAATGCCATCGCGATGGACAAAGCTGGCAGACTAATAGATCCTTTCCACGGGCAGTCCGCCATCAGTAAAAAAGAAATTGTCACAGTTGGACCACCTGAGGAGAGGTTTGGGGAGGATGCTCTAAGAATCATGAGAGCCGTCCGTTTTGTGGGCCAGTTAGGATTTGTCATCGAACCAGGCACACTTGCAGCCATCAGCAAGCTTGCTCCTTTGCTTGACAACATTGCCGTTGAACGGAAATTGGCGGAATTCGAGAAACTGATCTCAGGTACATATCGCTCCGAAGCTTTGGCCCTAATGGGGGAAACGGGCATCAGCAACTGGCTGCCAGGACTGGATGGACAGGAAAGCAAATTATTGAAGCTGGCAGGCTGCAGACTTGGCCACCTTTCAACAGAAGAGATGTGGGTCCTCCTGACACATGTATTGGAGCTGGATGTTAAAACCGCAGAGCCCTTTCTGAGGAAATGGAAGCTTCCAGGGAAAAAAATACGTGTGTGCCTTAAAGTATTGCACTGGCTTCATTACCGCTTGAATAACAGCTGGACCCCACAAATGGCCTACCTGTCAGGAAAGGCAAACATGCTATCTGCAGAAAAAGTTTACAACACCCTGTCCGGCAGCGGTCCCGCGCCAATGGAAGACTTGGAGGAAATGTTTGAGCAACTCCCGATAAAGGAACGAGCGGAGCTGAGTGTGGCTGGGAAGGACCTGATCGAATGGTTTGGAAAGGGGCCAGGCCCCTGGATAAAAGATGTCCTGAATGAGACAGAGGAAGCTGTGGTAGCGGGCAGGATTGCCAATAAGAAGGCTGATATAAGGGAGTGGCTGGTACAGTGCAAACAGAACTTAGGAAAAGATTAATAGAGGCATTTACTGAAGCAGGCGATGAATATCTTTCCGGACAGCATCTTGCCGACATAGCAGGCTGTTCCAGGACAGCGGTATGGAAACATATTGAGGAACTGCGAAAAGAAGGCTTTGTTTTTGAGGCGGTGAAAAAGAAAGGCTATAAGATTGTCAAGGCGCCGGAAAAAGTGACCCCCGACGAAATCGGTTTTGGTTTGAAATCCGAATTTATCGGCCGCCATATCCATTATGAGGAAAAGGTGGAATCCACCCAAAAAATTGCTCATCGCCTTGCAACAGAGGGAGCGGTGAATGGAACTGTGGTCGTAGCCGACGAGCAGACATCCGGCAGAGGGAGAATGGATAGGAGCTGGCACTCCCCAAAATTTTCGGGAATCTGGATGAGCATCATCCTAAGACCAAATCTTCCTCCCCATCAGGCTCCTCAACTCACTCTGGTAACGGCGGTCGCTGTTGTTCAGGCCATAGAAGAAGTCACGGGCCTGAATCCCCAAATTAAATGGCCGAACGATATTTTAATCGATGGCCGCAAGACAACGGGGATTCTGACAGAACTTCAGGCAGATGCTGATCGAATACACGCCATTATTATCGGTATAGGAATCAATGTGAACCAATCACAGGAAGATTTTCCCGAAGAGATTGCCCGGATTGCTACTTCGCTGCTCGCAGCATCAGGGAAGACAGTCTCAAGAGCCTCCCTCATGCAGGAAATCTTTGTCAGGCTTGAGAAACTTTATTTAACGTATTTGAACCATGGATTTCAGCCTATCAAACTTTTATGGGAAAGCTATGCCTTGAGCCTTGGCAAAGAGATAATCGCACGGACGGTTGCCGGGGACATTAAAGGAAAAGCACTCGGTATTACTGATGAAGGCGTCCTGAAAATCCTTCAGGAAGACGGGGAAGTCCGCCATGTTTATTCAGCTGATATCCATCTTGGTGAATAGCATAAACGTAGTAGCATAAACATGTGAGATTTGTTATAATTTTTTTGGGCGGTATCGGAAGAACTGCACCTATGGCTTTTCGGGTTTCAATGAAAAATAGTTCTGCCTAGATCCGTAACTGGACCGGGACAGAGGGATGAAACAAATGCGTGGGTGAACGGGATCCTTCTGTATATGGAAGGATCCTTTTTGTTTTCCATCACGGTTTTATCTCCTCTCCTGTAAACAAGGAGGAAGGAATAAAAAGTGAAACAGACAACCGATTTTTTAAAAATGAAAGCTGATAGCAGGAAAATTGTCATGGTGACGGCTTATGATTACCCTGCTGCAAGGCAGGCAGAGCAGGCAGATGCGGATATGATCCTTGTCGGCGATTCCCTGGGAATGGTAGTGCTTGGGTACGACTCAACCATTCCTGTCACAATGGAAGATATGCTCCACCATGCCAAAGCGGTAAAAAGAGGTGCGAAAAATACTTTTATCGTGGTTGATATGCCTTTTATGAGTTACCATCTGTCCATCAGGGACACACTGGTGAACGCAACCAGGCTTATCCAGGAGACAGGCGCCCACGCGGTGAAAGTGGAAGGCGGCGATGAAGTTGTCGACCATATAAAGGCGCTAGTTAAAGGCGGCATTCCTGTTGTCGCCCATCTGGGCCTGACACCTCAATTAGCGGCAGTCCTTGGCGGGTATAAGGTTCAGGGAAAGGATGCGGAAGCAGCTAAAAAGCTGATGAAAGATGCGCAGGAGTGCCAGAAGGCGGGGGCGTTCGCGCTTGTCCTGGAATGTGTGCCCAAGCAGCTTGCAGCAGAAATCACCGGTTCGCTGAACATCCCGACAATCGGAATTGGGGCAGGAGTGCAGACGGACGGCCAAGTCCTTGTCTATCATGACATCCTTACTTATGGTGTCGAGCGGGTTCCGAAATTCGTAAAGCAATACGCCAATATAAATGAGGGTATCTCCAATGCTCTCGCGGATTATGCCTTTGAGGTCCGGAATGGGCTGTTTCCTGAAGAAAAGCATAGCTTCAACATGAAAGAGGAAGAATTGGCAGCCCTTTACGGAGGAAGAGCATGAGGGTTATCACTACCATAAAGGAAATGCAGGGACTGGCAAGAACATTTCGGCTGGAGGGTAGGTCGATTGGCTTTGTCCCGACAATGGGCTATTTGCATGAAGGGCATATGGCCCTTATGGAAAAAGCCAGAAACGAAAATGACATCGTCGTACTGAGCATCTTTGTGAATCCTCTCCAATTTGGGGAAGGGGAAGATCTGGATGCCTATCCGCGGGATTTTGAGCATGATCGGAAAGCGGCTGAAAGTAAAGGCGTTGATTGTGTTTTTTATCCCTCGCCCGAGGAAATGTATCCCTCGGATTCTACTGTCAAGGTCACTGTGCAGGATAGAACGGATGTGTTATGCGGCCGTTCCCGCCCCGGCCATTTTGATGGAGTCGCAACAGTACTAACTAAATTGTTCAATATCATCATGCCTGACAGGGCATATTTTGGACTGAAGGATGCACAGCAAGTGGCCGTGGTCGAGGGCTTGGTTGCCGACCTGAACATTCCGGTCGAACTTGTGCCTGTCCCTACCATCCGGGAGGGAGATGGATTGGCGAAAAGCTCCAGGAATGTGTACCTTTCTCCCTCGGAAAGGAATCAGGCAAAGGAATTATTCCGCAGCCTTCAGCTGGCTAAGGAATACATCGAGAACGGTGAAAGAAACCCCCGGGAGATTATCACTTTGATGGAGGATTGGCTGCGGACACACACCGATGCCGCGATTGATTATGTCAGCATATATTCGTATCCTCAGCTTAAGCCCGTCGGTGCCCTTTCCGGCAAGGTGATTGTTGCGCTTGCTGTGAAATTCTCCAAAGCACGCCTTATAGACAACCTTATACTTGAAATTGAGACTAGGGGGTAATAATCAATGTTTCGCACGATGATGAATGCAAAAATCCACCGCGCAAGGGTGACAGAGGCCAATTTGAATTACGTCGGCAGCATCACGATTGATACAAATATTTTGGATGCTGTAGGGCTTGTGGCTAATGAAAAAGTTCAAATTGTCAATAATAATAATGGAGCCCGCTTTGAAACCTACATCATTCCTGGTGAAAGAGGAAGCGGCGTTGTATGCCTGAATGGTGCAGCTGCCCGCCTTGTCCAGGAAGGAGATGTGGTCATTATCATCTCTTATGCACTTGTACCGGAAGAAAAAGTTCCATATCACCAGCCTAAAGTAGCGATTATGGATGAGGACAACCAGATTGTCGAAATGCTTCACGCCGAGCCTGAAAGGACGGTTCTCTAAGCTTCCGCATTTGCCGGAAGCTTTTTCTTAAATCTTTTAATTCCGGTAGTTTGCCATTTCCCTTCATGGAGTAAATCATACGCAGAATTTTCAACTCGATGTTAGATTGAAATTGCTTTTTTCTTTCCTGATTTTATGATACCGTTGAATGACTGAATACCTGAGGTGTACAATAATGAGCAATAAATTTGTGGTCATTGACCTAGAAACAACAGGGAACTCCCCCAAAAAAGGAGACCGTATTATCCAGGTTGGTGCGGTTATCATTGAAGATGGAAAAATTACCGGAAAATATTCTTCGCTTGTCAATCCTGGCAAGTCCATCCCGGCTTTTATCGAAGAGCTGACTGGTATCAGCGATGAAATGGTAAAGGGTGCTCCTGCTTTTGCTGAAATTGCGGGAGATATTATTGAATTGCTCGAGGACGCCTTTTTCGTCGCCCATAATGTTTTTTTCGACCTTGGCTTTCTCCAGGAAGAGCTTCAGAAGGCTGGTTTCGATGGGTTTTTTGGCCAGATTCTCGACACGGTGGAACTGTCAAGGATCCTATATCCGACAGCAGATGGCTACAAGCTCTCGGATTTGGCTGCACAGGAGGGCATCGTTCATGACCGGCCCCACCAGGCTGACAGTGATGCGTATGTTACAGCCGAGCTTCTCCTAATCTTGCTGGAAAAGCTTGAGACATTTCCATATGCTACGCTAAAGAACCTTTGCAAACTTTCTGCAAGCCTGAAAAGTGATATCTATATGCTTCTTGAAGAAGTGCTTCTGCGAAAGGAACGAGCCATTGAGGAACTACCTCCCTGGCTTGAGGTTTATCGCGGAATAGCATTGAAGCGAGAACAAATGCAGGCAGCTTCCGATGAGTCAGGCGATTTTGACTATCCCCAGGACGATAAACAAAAACAGCAGCTGTTGGAAAAAGTGCTCCCTGGCTTTGAAATGAGAAAAGGCCAGATGGAAATGATGGATGAAGTCTTCCAGGCTTTAAACAATGACCAGCACGTGTTGATTGAGGCTGGTACAGGAATCGGCAAAACACTGGGGTATTTGGTGCCAGCTGGCTTTTTCTCAAAAATGAGCGGAGAAAAGGTTGTAGTCTCTACCTTTACCACTCAGCTGCAGCATCAGCTTCTAGCCAATGACCTGCCCCGGCTGCAGGCCCTGTTTGCTTTCCCTGTGAAGGCTGCCTTGCTAAAAGGACGGGACCATTACATAAATTTAGCCAAGTTCGAACTATCACTGTATGAGGATGACGACAATTATGACACCACACTGACCAAGATGCAGATCCTTGTGTGGCTCCTGGAAACGGAAACCGGTGACTATGATGAATTGAATCTGTCAAGCGGCGGAGTCATTTACTGGAACAAAGTAAAAAGCGGACCTGTCACCTTCATGCAGACTCATCATTGGCAAACGCGGGATTTTTACTTCAGGGCCCGCAAACAAGCAGAGAATGCCAGCCTGATCATTACGAACCACTCTATGCTGCTGACCGATATTGCTGCCGGAGAATCCGTTCTCCCGCCTTATAAGTATGTAATCATCGATGAAGCCCATCACTTTGAAAAAGCGGCAGGCAAGCACTTCGGGAATACTCTGGACTATATGTCTGTCAGGCTGATGCTGAACCAGCTGGGTATTTATGAGCAGGGACAGCTTTTTTTCAGGCTGGAGACCGTTTTGAACAAAACAGGTTCCAAGGCTGCCAAAGGTACTGCCGATACAATCAACGCCCTCATTTTAAACCTTCAGCAGGAGACCGACGACTTGTTTAAGGCAGCGAGCGTGCTTGCGCGGAATACAAACAGGCAGGCTGGCGCAAGCCGGATTCAGGTTACTTTTAATAGCAAAGGTGCATCAAAGGCAGAGCAGGCCCTAAGAGCCAGCGCTGAACGATTCCTGTTCATGCTGAGGGATTTGCTGCGAAGCCTGGAAGGCCGTCTTGAAGAAGTTCAGCACATTACTGGAAGAATCAGCCATGAAGACAAAGGATATCTGGAAGAGCTGGCTGTCCTGATGATGGACATGGAACGGACGCTGCGGATTGTCCGCTCACTCTTTATGGAACACAAAGCAAAAGACATTTGCTGGATTGAGACCGACCTTCGTGCCGTGCAAAACTTCACGACTATTTATGCCCGTTCAGCCAATGTGGCGGAACAATTAAAAAATCATTTTTTCAGCAGCAAAAAAAGTGTTGTATTGACCTCTGCGACGTTGTCGGTAAATCATTCGTTTACTTATGCAAAGCAGGAATTGGGCATCCAGGGGATGGCAGTGAGGGAAAAGATGATTCCTTCTCCGTTCCGCTATGACCAGCAGGTCCAGCTCATCATTCCAAGCGATCTTCCCGATATTAAAACAGTCAAGGAAATGGAATATACGGCTGCAATAGCAGGGCATATCATTTCCATAGCGGAAGCCACCCGTGGCAGGATGCTTATCTTGTTCACCTCGCATGACATGTTGAAAAAATCTTATGGATTAATAAAGGAAAGTGGCTTCCTGGAGGACTTTGTACTGATCGCCCAGGGAATCACGGCGGGAAGCAGGAGCAGGCTCACCCGGAGCTTTCAGCGATTTGAAAAGGCGATTTTATTTGGTACCAGCAGTTTCTGGGAAGGAGTCGATATTCCGGGTGAAGATTTATCCTGCCTAATTATTGTAAGGCTGCCATTTTCTCCTCCGGGCGACCCGATACATGAAGCTAAATGCGAGGAAATCATCGGGCGCGGCGGCAATCCTTTTACCGAGCTGTCGCTCCCGGAAGCCGTTTTACGGTTTAAACAGGGATTTGGCAGGCTGGTTAGAACATCGTCAGACAAGGGAATCGTGTTTGTCTTTGACAAGAGAATCATAACCAGCACCTATGGAAAGTCATTCCTGAAATCCATACCGAAAGTACCAGTAAAACAGGCATCTCTCGACGAAATCCTCCCGTTCATTGAAGAGTGGCTGTAGGGGCTGGCCGTAAAAAAACTGCGCATATCTGCGCAGCAATAGAAGTGTGTGGACCAGAATAATTTTAGTTGATTTTTCAGTAAACATTCGTATCTACAGAGAAAAACACCTGATATAATGGGTGTTATAAAAGATAGGGAATGGTTATTTATATTTTAGCCTCCCATTCGATTGTTATTAGTAACAAATTTTGTTGTTATGAAGGGGGAATACTTGGATGGAAAGCAAAATCGAAATCCTGTCTACAGTAAAACTGCAGGAAAGCCCAGACCTGTATAAAATCGTCGATGCACTTAACCGGACATTGAAGCATAAAGATTTAATGTTTGGCCTTGCGCTGGACCAGGAAGACAAAAATACAGCAATTTTTACGATTTATCGTACGTAAAGAAGTGGTTTCCGTGAAAAAGTGGATTATACTCAGCACATTATTTGTCATTGTATCAGGAGCCGCCGCAGCTTTGCTGTATTATAATGCAGTAAAGCCTCTTAGGACCGCTGAGGAAAAAGCGTTGGCCATTGCAAATGACGAGACGGACCTTTCCGGATTTCAGGATTTCCAGCTTTATAATGGCGAAGAGACCTATTATGTCCTTAAAGGCAGGGACGGTGATGAAGAAGAGGCCTTTGTCTGGATTTCCGAAGATGGTGAAAAAATCATCACAAAAAAGGCCTCTAGCGGTGTGAATAAGGAAGAAGCTGTCAAAACTGTTTATGGTGACAGGAAGCCGAAGGAAATTCTTGATGTGAGGCTGGGTATTACCATGCTGCAGAAAACAGTCCGGCCTGCCTGGGAAATTTTTTACCGTTCAGAGAATGACCGCCTTAATTATTACTACGTAGATTTTGAAACTGGTGAAAAACTGAGGGCGATTAATAATTTTTAATTAAAGAGATATGTAATGGAGGATGAAGATGAACATTCAGCTGGCAAAAAGAGTAGGTACGCTTACTCCATCCACAACCCTTGCAATAACTGCGAAGGCAAAGCAAATGAAGGCGGAAGGCTACGATGTGATCGGTCTTGGAGCGGGAGAGCCGGACTTTAATACACCACAGCATATTATTGATGCTGCCGTGGCATCCATGGAAGAAGGGCATACAAAATACACGCCATCAGGAGGACTTCCCGCTTTAAAGAAGGAAGTTGCAGCCAAATTAAAAAGGGACCAGGGCCTTGAGTATGGTGTAAAGGAAATAATTGTCACCAACGGAGCGAAACATGCTCTTTATACGTTATTCCAAGTGCTCTTGGATGAGGGAGATGAAGTCATTATCCCGACTCCATACTGGGTGAGCTATCCTGAGCAGGTCAAGCTTGCAGGAGGAGTTCCTGTTTATATCGAGGGTGCGGAAGCCAATAACTTTAAAGTTACACCTGACCAGCTTAAGCAGGCTGTCACCGAACAAACAAAGGCTGTCATTATTAATTCTCCTAGCAATCCAACAGGAATGATTTATTCAAAAGAGGAATTGAAAGCGCTCGGGGATGTTTGCATTGAAAAGGGAATTCTGATTATATCAGATGAAATTTACGAAAAACTTGTTTATGGCGGGCATAAACATGTGTCGGTTGCAGAAATTTCCGATAAGTTAAAAGAACGGACCATCATCATTAACGGAGTATCGAAATCCCACTCCATGACTGGCTGGCGAATCGGGTATGCCGCAGGCAACAGTGAAATTATCGGGGCAATGACCGACCTCGCGAGCCACAGTACGTCAAATCCTACTTCCAATGCACAATATGCCACTATTGCGGCCTATTCGGGAACTCAGGCTCCTGTTGAGGAAATGCGCACGGCTTTCGAAGAGAGGCTGAATATTATCCACCAGAAATTGGTGGACATCCCTGGCATAACTTGCATAAAGCCCCAGGGAGCCTTTTACCTTTTCCCGAATGTAAAAGATGCTGCTAAGCTGGCCGGCTGCAAGGATGTGGATGAATTTGTCGAAAAGCTTTTGACGGAAGCCCAGGTAGCCGTAGTACCGGGCTCGGGCTTTGGCTCTCCCGACAATATTCGTCTGTCTTACGCCACATCCCTTGAACTGCTTGAAGCTGCTGTCGAGCGTATCAGGGATTACATCCAATCCAAACAAAAACAGGCTTAGCAGGAAATCGGAGGGCCCGCATCCGGCCTTCCGCCTTTTTATGGATGGAGCGGATCTGTCCCCGCTTTCAAGGTTTACATGTTGTCCTGTATGCAAACCAAGGTTATAATTGAACACGTACATAACACCCAGTTTTGCTTAGTTTTGGAGGGAACAATCAGTGTATAAAACAACTATTTCGGAAGTTCATAAATATGTCGATCAGGAAGTCAGGATTGGAGTCTGGCTCGCAAACAAGCGCTCCAGCGGAAAAATCGCCTTCCTGCAGCTCCGGGACGGAACGGGCTTTATCCAGGGAGTCGTTGCTAAAAGTGATGTAGAGGAAGAAGTGTTCCAGCTGGCAAAGTCCATAACCCAGGAATCCTCCCTGTATGTTACGGGGAGCGTTCAAAAAGATGAAAGATCTCCACTTGGATATGAACTGCTCGTAAATGGCCTGGAAATCATCCACCAGGCAACCGATTACCCAATTACCCCAAAAGAACACGGAACCGAATTCCTGATGGACCACAGGCATCTTTGGCTGCGCTCCAAGCGCCAGCATGCCGTTATGAAGGTCAGGAATGAAATTATCCGTGCAACCTACGAGTTCTTTAACAATCAAGGATTCACAAAAGTCGATCCGCCAATCCTTACTGGAAGTTCTCCTGAAGGCGGGAGCGAACTTTTCCACACGAAATACTTCGAAGAAGATGCCTTTCTTTCCCAAAGCGGCCAGCTTCACCTTGAAGCGGCGGCAATGGCGCTGGGAAAAGTGTTTTCCTTCGGTCCGACATTCCGGGCAGAAAAATCCAAAACCCGCCGCCATCTGATTGAGTTTTGGATGATCGAACCGGAAATGGCCTTTTATGAACATGAGGATAGCCTAAAGGTCCAGGAAGAGTATGTTTCATACGTGGTTCAGTCTGTGCTGGAAAATTGCCAGATAGAATTGAAAACACTGGGACGCGATACTTCAAAGCTTGAAAACATCAAAGCGCCATTCCCGCGCATTACGTATGATGATGCAGTCAAGCTGCTTCATGAAAAAGGCTTTAATGATATCGAATGGGGCGATGATTTTGGAGCTCCCCATGAAACGGCGATAGCCGAGAGCTATGACAAACCTGTTTTCATCACGCATTACCCTACTGCACTTAAGGCTTTCTATATGCAGCCTGCGCCAGGACGCCCAGAGGTGGTTCTGTGCGCCGATCTGATCGCACCTGAAGGATATGGCGAAATTATCGGGGGATCAGAACGCATACATGACTACGATTTGTTGAAGCAGAGACTTGACGAACATAATCTGCCGATGGATGCCTATAAATGGTATCTGGAGCTTCGCCAATACGGTTCTGTGCCTCACTCGGGATTTGGACTTGGTCTCGAACGGACAGTAGCCTGGATTTCCGGAGTCGAGCATGTAAGGGAGACAATTCCTTTCCCTCGTCTTCTAAACAGGCTGTATCCATAAGAAGGTGGAGTTTGTCGCAGCCAGCCTAATCAGCTGTGGCCCCAAAGCGCCTATTCCATTCCAATGGTATAGGCGCTTCCCTTTTTCTGTCTATTAGAACTAATTCACATCTTTAATCTTTTTGTGCAGAGTTACTAGCCGGCAATGTTCGTGTTATACTAGAAATGAGGTGTCCGGTATGCAAAAAGCTGATTTTTTGGAATGGCTGCGGGAGGGAAGCATCAGTATCCCCGCCGCTTTACTAACAGAATATAAAAACATGCACTTGACTGAAAAAGAGCTCGTCCTGCTTCTTCAGGTGCTTCATTTCGCTGAAAAAGGAAATGAGTTTCCCACGCCTGCCGAGCTGTCCGGACGTATGGCTTCCAGCGCCTTTGACTGTACGGAGATGCTGCGAACCCTGATTCAGAAAGGCTTTATTGAAATTAAAGATGGCTTTTCGCCCGATGGAATACGGTTTGAAAAGTATTCCCTTGACCCATTCTGGGAAAAATTGATCGACCGCTTCCTGCAAAGCAGAAAACAGGAACGGGTACATGCCAGGCAAGTGGAAGAGACGGATTTATATACATGCTTTGAAGAAGAGTTTGGGAGACCGCTTTCCCCGTTTGAATGTGAAACACTTGCGATGTGGATGGATGATGATCATCACGATCCGCTTATTATCAAAGCCGCACTGCGTGAAGCCGTCATATCAGGCAAACTGAACTTTCGCTACATTGACCGCATTCTGTTTGAGTGGAAACGCAATGGGATCAGGACAATTGAACAGGCCAAAAGCCATGGCCGGAAGTTCAGGCAGCATCAGGGACAGCAAAGGAAAATGGAAAACGAAACAAATGTCCAGCCCAAGCCAGTCCCATTTTACAATTGGCTTGAGCAGTAAACGTGGCATAAAACCAATCAGAGGCAACGAGGGAATCGTTTCCTCATTTTTTTATGTATGGTTAAAAAATTTCATTATGACAGGTGGAGACGATGTTAAACAAGAAAGAAATTCGTTATTGTCTGGATGAAATGGGACGGATGTTCCCGGAAGCTCACTGCGAGCTGAATCATTCTAATCCATTCGAACTGGTCATAGCTGTGGCGTTGTCGGCACAGTGTACAGATGCACTGGTCAATAAAGTAACTAAAAACCTGTTCCAAAAGTATAAGACCCCCGAAGACTATCTAAGCGTCCCTCTTGAAGAACTTCAAAATGACATAAGGTCCATTGGTCTGTTTCGCAATAAAGCAAAAAATATTCAAAAGCTTTGTTTTATGCTGATCCATGAATACGGAGGCATTGTCCCCAATGACCGTGATGAATTGACCAAACTCCCTGGTGTAGGGCGTAAAACCGCTAATGTTGTTGTATCTGTAGCTTATGAAGTCCCTGCGATTGCAGTTGATACGCATGTGGAGCGGGTCAGCAAGCGGCTTGGCTTTTGCCGGTGGAAGGACTCTGTCCTTGAGGTGGAGAAAACGCTTATGAAGAAGGTGCCAAAAGAAGAATGGTCGGTTACCCACCATCGAATGATTTTCTTTGGGAGATACCATTGCAAGGCACAGAATCCCCAATGCGAGATATGTCCTTTGCTGGAATTGTGCAGGGAAGGAAAGAAACGGATGAAGGGGAAGGAAAAGTAGTGAAAAGTTGGGCAGAAAGCTATAATGGGGAAAAAGAAGTTCATCCATGGGAAAAGCCTGAAAAATACATTCCAATGCTGTTAAACGAATGGGAAAAGCTTAAGGAAGAAATTGGCCAGGGCCATTCTGTTCGTGATTCGATTAAAGCATCTGGAGCGATGGAGCAGGGTATAGACCTTTTTTTGAAGTTCGTGTACTGGTCCAATCGAATGCCGGTAAGTCTCCCATTGGAAAATTTGAAAACCTTAGGTGCAAAGCCTGTGAACGTAGAAGAGAGACTCAAGTTTATCATGGGCAGGCCGGGGCTTTATCATTCTTACATCCAACTGTCGGAATTAATGAATGAACAGCATAAGCAGTTTGCCAGGTCCACGCTTACATTTCACAACGGTACACAAAAAACCGCCCAGGAACCATAAGTTCCGGGCGGTTTTTTTTAGGTGCCATTTCCATTGTTGCCTGTATCGTTACCTGTGCTGCCGCCTGTGCCGTTTCCATTGCTGTTTCCGTTTTCGGTGGCAGGGGTTTCTGTTGGTGTTTCTGTTTCTGTTTCTGTTTCTGTTTCGTCGGTTCCATCTGGTTCATCCTGGTTGTTGCCAGTTTCACTCTCGTTTTCTTGATTATTGTCTTGCTCTTTTTCTTTCTCTTTCTCTTTTTCTTTTTCTTTGTCTGCATCTTTGTCTTTCTCTGCTTCTTTAGATCCTTCTTCAGCTTCAGGTCCCTCTTCTTCCGGAACAGCAGAAGGATCCGGTATTTGGATGCTGGTGCTTGCGGGGTCGCTTCGCTGGTCACCGCGGATGGCGGTTACCTTGAAGGTGTAAGTGCCGCCAGGAGAAGGATTGGCAATCTTCAAACCTGTTTCAGCTGTCGATTTCAACAGCTGTTCACCGCCGGAATCAAGGGAAGCACTTACTTCAAAACTTACCCCGCCCTGGGCTTTGTGTCCCCAGGTCAGAATGATTTCGTTGGTGGTTTCGTCGTATTTGGCGTTCAATTTATTCGGCGCATCCAGCTTTTCGAATTTCTTCGATGTTTCAGCAGGTACATGGCCCTTAACGGCATATTCATACAGAATTTGGTCCTTTGGCGTGTACTCGCTGGCTAGTTTTGCAGGGATGGTCCCTCTTTCAATCGCTACCCTCACAACACTGTTTGGTGTGGTAAAGTCAGGTGTATCGATATTTTTGGAGACCTCCTGAATGATGTTTTTAAACAGGATCTGCGGTATTTTTTGCTGATATCCATCCGCCAGGAGGGCATTCTCTTTTGTTTCATATCCAGTCCAAATGGCAGCTGTATATCTGCTAGTGTAGCCTACAAACCATGAGTCCGGTACAGCTCCATCAGGAATGTTCCATTTGCTTATTTGTTCGGAATCATAATTCGTTGTTCCCGTTTTTCCGGCTACGGGGAGGTGGGGGATATTTGCCATGCCACCTGTTCCGTATGGAGAACTGACCGCGCTCTTTAACATGTCTGTAATCATAAAAGCAGTGTAATCCTTCATTGCTACTACTGATTCAGGTGTCATGTCGATTTCCGTCTTATCCCGGAGGACAATTTTTTTGACAGCATAAGGTTCTGTATAAAAACCGTTATTGCCGAATGCTGCATAGGCTCCCGCCATTTTTAGCGGAGACATCTCATAAGCACCAAGGGCTGCGGATTCGGTAATCGGATCAGGAAGGAATTCACCCAGTCCAAGGCCATCCGCGAAATCCCGGGCGTTATCGAGTCCGGCCGCCTGCAGGGCTTGAAGTGCAGGAATATTTCTGGACTTTGCCAAAGCTGTCCGCATCGTCATCGTTCCTTCATAACGATTATTCCAGTTATTAATCGGCGTACCATTCGAATACTGATAAGGTTTATCTTCGAGCATATGGTAAGTACCCCAATTGAGGTGCTCAATGGCCGGTCCATAGTCGAGAATCGGCTTGATTGTCGAGCCAGTTTGACGCTTAAGGTCGGTGGCGTAATTCCACTCACGTGCACCTTTCTGGTTTCGTCCGCCTCCAATGGCACGGATTTCCCCAGTCTGGGTGTCGAGAAGGGCAACACCAGCTTGTATCTGTTCGTTTGGATAGTTAATAATATCATTCGTATTTAGGGCATTCTCAACATAAGTCTGGGCATCGGGATCCAAGGTTGTATAAATTTCCAGTCCGTCGGAAAAGATATCAAAATCACCCTGCTGTTCGACTTCATCTATAACGCGGTCGACAAAGGCGTCGAATTCTTTTTCTTTCCGTTTTTCACGGTCTTCCTCTGCAATAAGGCTCGATGTAACCGGTATTGCAATTGCTTCCTTCATTTCCTGTTCTGAGATAAACCCATGCTGGTGCATCAGCCTTAAAACCGTGTTGCGCCGTTTTTCCGCTTTATCAGGGAAATTGAAAGGGTTATAGTTGTTCGGGCTTTGCGGCATGCCGGCAAGCAGGGCAGCTTCATGCAGTTCAACTTCCTGCAATGGCTTTCCGAAATAAATTTTTGAGGCTGTGGCGATTCCATGGCTATTTTCGGACATGAAGATTTTATTCACATACATTTCAAATATTTCTTCTTTTGTATACTTCTGCTCCAGCTGGAAAGCGAGCCAGGCTTCCTTGGCTTTCCGGTCAAGTGTTTTATCAAAGGACAAAAAGTAATTTTTCACAACCTGCTGTGTAATGGTGCTGGCGCCTTCTGCTCCAAACCCATCGGTGATATTGGCAAGCACGGCTCCGCCCAGGCGGATGGGGTCAATTCCATTATGTTGGTAGAATCGGACGTCCTCCGTGGCGATGACAGCATCCTTAACAACCTGTGGTATATCTTCAAAGGCAATATAGTCCCTGTTTTCCGAACCTACTTCTCTTACAAGTTCACCATTCATGTCGTAGATTTTTGAAGAAATTGGATCCTTCAGCATAGACTCATCAAGTTTGGGGGTATCCTTGACCATAAATGCAAAGGTTGCTGCACCGGCCAGCAGGCCGACAATCCCAAAAATCACGAGTCCAAGAAATATCTTTTTAAATAATCCTTTTGTGGATTTCTTTTCACTAGGCTTACGTTTGCTGCTCTGTTTACGGCGTTCCTCTCTTGTTTGAGGCTTATCTGCCATTTATATTTACCTTCCTTTCTAAAACATCGGAAAAATAAGCTTAACTAAGATTATAAAGATAATCTATAATCCGTAGATAGTCAATCCTTGGATGCAGCCCTATAGGAATGCGGTGGCCAAACATTTCCACTTCTTTTTTGGTTATGGATTTACGGCCGCCGTCCTGCATTCTCCTCCAAAAACCAAGAAGATGTCCTGCCTCAAGCAGGTAGACTTCTTCAAGGGATGTAAAACGTACAATCACAAAGCAGATCCCACTATGCTGGAGAACGGCTTCCATATGGCGAATTTGGTGTTCATGAAAGTTTTTTAATGGAAAAGAGGTCGCGAACTTTGTTTCCTTGGCCTCGAAATCAATGTACTTTCCTTTATAGACGCCATTATAGTCCGTAGTGGAGGCCTGTTTAAAATAGGCCTCCTTAATCACGGCTGCACTTCTTTTGGGGTAATCGACATGGACAATCTGGACTGGCGTGGGTTTCTTGTGAATGACAGCCATTTGCTGTTCCAAATAGTAAGCATTTGTTTCATTTAAATCTTCTTCAAGCGTCATCCCCCTGTTGCTGTATGCAAAATTTTTTCCTTGGCTCTTTTTTTGGGGAGCGTCTGTATTTTTGGGAATATAACGTTTCCCATTGGGATAATGGAAATTCATATATGGCACCTCGCAAACTACTTACCTATCATACCAAATCTTCCTCATATGTTGTTGAATAAAAAGCCCTAAATGAACTCACGCTAATAGGAAAAAGGCAGGAGGCTGGATAGTGATAGTACCAAGGAAAATATGGAAATCAACTAGCGAGGAAGACCTTCTTCTTCAAATCCGCCTCGAGACCAACAGGTTCAATATCGACAATATCTCGCGAACGGCTGCATATTTCGACTATTACCTAAAGCACCCCGATATGATTTGGGCGTTCCTGGCGAGCATGGTGTCACGGAATGGCGGCTATAATATGTGCGACCTTGAAGGGGAATGGTTTCCCAAAATCCTTGAGCCCCATGTATTGAGGATGCTTTTCCTGACTTATGAGCGTGCCAATTGGACCATTTTTTATGATGCCTATCCCCAATTGCTTTTATATCATTATTCGACGAAAATAGGGCGCCCAATGTTTCACCTATTGCCCATTCTGAATGTTTCTTCTTTTATGGAGAGGGAGTGGTGGAATTATTGGAAGACGAGGGATAAAAAGAGGCTTATGATTGCCCTTATTGTGAACGAACAGAATGTCATACATGATTCCGTCATTGAGCATCATTTGTATCAGAAAAAAGTTTTTAATACTGTGATGTTCATGTTTCAGGATCTTTTGCATTTCAGCTCGGTGATTCTTCCAACCAGAAGGGGGATCCTTTATGGTGCCAGTGTGAACGGGTTTAAGTCTGTTCATAAACGAATCAACCTTGGCAAGAGGATTGCCGATATTTTGTTTCATCCGGATCTGTATCCCGGGTTTATTGATTTTGCACTCACAACGGAACATACGGGATCAAGACATGATTATGAACGGTACTTGCCTATGTCCAAAAAACGGGATACACCTTTTTTAAGAGCTGCTTTTCCTATTGTCAGCCATCATTATAGGAGGCAGGAAGACTGGTATAACAATAGAAGCTTTAAAAGCAGGTGGATGGAGCAGGAAGTTCAGCATAGGCACTCCATTGAGCTTACGGAGTGGTTCCTGGAGAAACAGAAGCAGTTCCATAAGCTGATCACTCTAAAGGAAATGACTTTGGATGGATGGGATTAGGGCTTTTTGAACCTTTTCCATAAAAAGAAGCAAGGGGCATCCCCTTGCTTCTTCAGGTTGATGGACGATCCGGCCCTTCCAGCTTTTTGTCTCCGTAACCGGTTTTGCGCTCTTCCATTTGTTTCTGCTCTTGTTTATTGTCCTTTTCCTCGTTTTTCAATGCTAACACCTCCGCTTGTTATTTTGTTCAAAACCCAGTATTTAATGCAGGAAGATTTCTGTCGAACAAACAGGTATTCCATATTCTTTGGCGAATACGTTCTAGTTTTGTCAAGTGCAGAGGAGTGGGGCAGCGGAGGGCGAATACTGTACATAACAAGTTCCGAAAGGGGTTACGCATATGAAAGCAGAAGGGCTGGAAAAAGAGGAAATTTTGATCATGCTGGCGGAATTGAACGATCGGCTTGTGGAACTGGAATATGATTTGCACTCCTCAATTGAAGGATTCAAAACACAATGGCATGAAACCCAGGAAGCCCGGTATGAACAATGCGGGAAAAAACTGGCTGGCCTTGAAAAAAGCATGCTGTCTTTAGAGGAGGAGAGCAAAGGAATCGCCTTGGCTTATCCGGGAAATAAAGTTCCAAAGCTTGAACTGGGCTATTAAACAAAATAAAATATATAACATCATTATAAAGTAGCCAAAGGCTGCTTTTATTTTTTGGAGGCTTAGATATGCATGGAAACCATAGGTTAAAAGAGCTTACTGAATTGATGTTACACTACAGCGGGTTTATCATGAACAGATTTGAACAGGCAAAGGGAACAGGGGAAAAAGGAGATTTTTTTGAGGAGGTAAAACCTTTTGCAGATGAAGTGAGGGTAAGGGCAGGCGAATGGAAAGCCGAGACGCTAGTCTGGCTTGAGCAAAACCCTCAGAGAAACCTTCATCCAAAACAGATTGATGCAACGGCCGACAATATTGAGATGGTATCCATTCAAGCCTTTTTCCCAGAAACGAGCAGGAAGAGATTCATGGGACATATCCAGTCCATTGACTATGTACTGCAATCGCTTTTGGATCTTATTAAGAAATAAGGGCAGAGTGCCATAAAAAAAGAAAGTACCCTGGAATAGGGTACTCCTGCCTCAGCAGTGTATCAGGAATTTTGATGAGCATTTTCCGGAGTATTGGCTGCTCCCCTTAGCTCCAGCTCACGAACGAGTATACGGTAATCACTGAAGGAAATTTCGTTATGGACATAGGCCTTTTTGGCGAAGTCCAGCAAGTCATTCGCATGTTCAGGTGTGTGGTTCCTAACCTGGATAAACTTCAATGTCAGTTCGTGAACGTTCATGTATTTTCCCTCCCTATATTTCATCATTATTTTAACATGGTTTGCAAAGCTTCTTTTATTTTCCAAATATTGAGATTTCAGACATCATTCTTCACGTTTAGACAAATAATGAAGAGATTTCCAACTGAATCACTCTTTGGGCAAATGCATCATAAGATGCTGTAGCGAAAAAATGAAGAGGAGGTTTTTCATGTTTGGCAGGAAACAGAAGTTGCCATATCCTATCATCTATCCATATGCACCCCCTCCAGTATCCTTTCCTTCTGGCAATGGATACAGAAACTTACAGCCATCTCAACCGTATTATCATTATCAGCATCCTGGCTATCATCCATATATGGCAGGCGGAGGCACGATGAATCATCAGAACATGCCTTTTGCTCCACAAGGGCCCATGGGCATCGCGATGGGGCAGTGGCAGGGGGGGAGCCATCCTTACGCCGACACACAGAATGTTGCGCAAATGCTTTTTGATAACCCGCTGCAGCCGCCACAAAATCCTTCACCATATGGAGGGTTTTTGCCCGGAGGCCAACAGCCGCTTGCCAGCTTGCATCCTTATCCGCAGAATGCCTTTTTGCCCAAACAGACAGGCGGGTTCCAATCGGTCATGAATTCCTTTAAAAATCAGGAAGGGACACTGGATGTCAATAAGATGCTCGATACCGCAGGGCAGATGATGAATGCGGTAACCCAGGTCTCTTCAATGGTAAAAGGTCTAGGGGGAATATTAAAAGTATAGAAACAAGACATACTATATAATTTGTAATTTGCAAAAAGCCGCTGTCCAGAAGATAGACAGCGGCTTTTCCTTTAGCATTATAGCAACTCTTCCAGCAGAACTTGAGGGTCCAGTATCAGGCTCCCTTTATCGTCTGTTTCGATCAGGTTTTCCTTTTTCATTTTGGTCAGCGTACGGCTGACTGTTTCACGGGTCGTGCCAATCATATTGGCCAGATCCTTGTTGGTGAACTCCGCTTTTAAACAAACCTTTCCGTCCTCTTGTTGGCTCCCGTGTTTGGATGCAAGCCTGATTAACAGCTTTATGATTTGCTCATACGTATTGTTAAGGATTTGTTCTTCAAGCCGTTCTTGCAGATCAACGATTTTTTCGCCCAGCACCTTGAATACTTTAATGCTCAATTGCGGATTTTCAATCAGTACACGCTCAAAATGGGAGATTGGAATGGTGATGAGAGCTGAAGGTTCAAGCACTTCTGCATATGCAGGATATCCACCCTTGCGAAAGAAACCTACATGAGGAAACATTTCTCCCCCTTTTAAAATATTCACTATTTGTTCCCGGCCATTCACATCGCTTCTGTAAATCTTCACTTTTCCTTTATGAATAAAATACACATTTTCAATGGGGTCTCCCTGAAGAAAAACGTGGCTGTTTTTCTGCCATTCCCTGGAAATGGAGATGTCGGCGATTTTGGAAATCTCCATTTGGTCCAAGTCGCGGAATAAAGAATAGCTGGAGAGAAACTGTTCGATTTGATATTTGTTCATTGTGTCCACCTCTCAATAAACAATGCTTCTTTCCCTATTGTAACAAAAAAATGATCCACAGGAGTTGAAAGGTTGATTTTGAGTCTGGAAAAGAAATATCACGTCATGGAAAAAAATACAGTCACGAATTTTCTTTTAGTTCTTTTTGAACGAACGCTTATTCGCTAAAATAGAATTATTGAGGTGAAGATATGAAATTCCGGAACGATTTACACGATATCATTCAATATTTGAAGATTGACGATAGTGCCAAGGAAAATATCATCCATTGGGAAACCATTGAGGCGAAGGAGGCCAGGACTTCCCTGCTGCCAGCAGACATCAGCCCATTGTTGAGGGAAGCTCTTCAGAAACGAGGTATAAACGAGCTCTACACTCATCAAAAAACGGCTTATGAGAGCGTAGAGAAGGGTGACAGCATTGTGGCGGTCACACCAACGGCTTCAGGGAAAACTTTATGCTATAACCTCCCAGTCCTGCAGGAAATTATTAAGGACCCAAAAGCAAGGGCATTGTATATGTTTCCGACAAAAGCACTGGCACAGGACCAGAAAAGCGAAATCAATGAACTGATTCAGGAAGCAGGGCTTAATATAAACAGCTATACATATGACGGCGACACTCCTGCCAATATCAGGCAAAAGGTGAGGAAGGCCGGACATATTGTGATAACGAACCCGGATATGCTGCATTCCGCCATTTTACCGCATCATACAAAATGGGTATCCCTGTTTGAGAATCTTAAGTTCGTAGTAATTGATGAGCTCCATATTTATCGGGGCGTGTTTGGCAGCCATGTTGCCAATGTTATCAGAAGGCTCAGGAGGATCTGCCAATACTACGGCAGTGACCCCATTTTTATCTGTACATCGGCAACCATTGCCAACCCGCTCGAGCTAGCTGAACACCTGACAGAAAAGAAAATGAAGCTGATTGACAATAATGGGGCGCCTTCCGGAAGGAAGCATTTTATTTTTTACAATCCGCCAATTGTCAATAAACCTCTTAATATACGGAGGAGCGCTACATTGGAAACCCGGTGGCTTGCGGGAGAGTTTCTGAAAAATAAAATCCAGACGATTGTTTTTGCCAGAAGCAGGGTCAGAGTTGAAATCTTGCTTACTTACCTTCAGGAGCTAGTTAAGCATAAACTGGGGCCAAAAGCGATCCGCGGTTATAGAGGCGGATATCTTCCTACAGAGCGGAGGGAAATTGAAAAAGGGCTGAGATCTGGGGAAATTTATGGGGTTGTCAGTACAAATGCCCTTGAACTCGGTGTTGATATCGGCCAGTTGCAGGTCTGCATCATGAATGGATATCCCGGCACGATTGCAAGTTCATGGCAGCAGGCAGGGAGGGCAGGCAGAAGGCATGGGGAAGCAGTTGTAATCATGGTGGCCAGCTCTAGCCCGCTTGATCAATATATCATCCAGCATCCAGATTACTTTTTTGCCAGAAGCCCTGAAACAGCCAGAATCAATCCGGACAATTTGATTATCCTGATTGACCATTTGAAATGTGCTGCCTACGAACTTCCTTTCAATAAAGGGGAACGTTTTGGCAATGCCGAAGTGGAAGAGATTCTTGAATATTTGACCGAAGAACGGATCCTTCACCAAAATGGGGAGAGATGGTATTGGATGAATGACGCCTTCCCGGCGCATAATATCTCGCTTCGATCTGCTTCACAGGAAAATGTGGTCATCATAGATCAATCGGATGTGGCGAACGTCCGTGTAATCGGCGAAATGGACACCTTTTCTGCGATGACTCTGCTGCATGAGGAGGCTATCTATTTGCATCAGGGAATTCAGTACCAGGTGGAAATGCTGGACTGGGAGGAGAAAAAAGCTTTCGTCAGGGAGGTATCCGTTGACTACTTTACTGATGCCAATCTTGCTGTCCAGCTGAACGTTCTCGAAGAAGACAAACTTCGCTCTCTCGGCAGTACAGTCCTGGGGTATGGAGATGTCAGTGTCCGTGCAATGGCTACTATCTTTAAAAAGATAAAATTTGAAACACATGAAAACATTGGGTCGGGCCCAATCTATCTTCCGGAAGAAGAGCTGCATACCAACTCAGCCTGGATTTCATTGAAAAGGGAGTTATATGAATTCGGAGATGATAGGCTTGAGCAGGGGCTTATTGGGGCAGCACAGGCATTGAAACATATTGTTCCTTTATTTGTGATGTGCGACCCGCAGGATGTCCACGTTGTTCCGCAGGTGAAAGCCACCCATAATGAGCAGCCGACCATATTCTTTTATGACCGTTATCCAGGGGGGATAGGCCTGAGTGAAAAAGTCTACCACTTAATGGAAGATATTCTGGCTGAGGCGAAGCGGATGGTAGGGGGGTGCAGTTGTCAATCCGGCTGCCCATCCTGCATAGGAACTGACACATCCGCAGAAACGGCAAAAAAAGATGTGCTGAAAATGATAGATTTGTTCACGAAAGCTGGCTAAAGAGGTGATAAAATGTCGCTGAAAAATAAGCTGAATCGTTTGAAACCCCACCTCTCACCTTCGACTGGGATGAAAAACAGCCCGGAAAATGCCATCAAGCCTGCCCTGAAGGAAAAGCAAGAGATTCCCTTTATGGATGTTTGGGAGAAAGAAAATGTTACGCCCTATTATTTTGATGATCATTATTGCCTGGTACGAAAAGTGGTATATCCACTTACCCATAAACATGGCAATTACACTTTTACCGAAGCCTTGGAAGCTGTTTTAAGATGGAATGATAGCAAGGTCCAGCACCCTTTATCAGCAGTAGGGCATAGTCCGGAGGAGCTGTTTTTCTTTGACACGGAAACCACGGGGTTGGGGGGTGGAGCGGGCAACACCATCTTTTTGCTCGGCCATGCCCGCCTAACCAGGGATGGCGTCATTTTAACACAGCATCTTCTTCCTCATCCCGGAGCTGAAATAGCTCTTTACCAAAGCTTCCTTGAATCCGTCAATTATCGGACCCTGGTAACGTATAACGGCAAAGCCTTTGACTGGCCGCAGGTCAAGACGAGGCATACCCTCGTGAGGGAACATGTTCCAAAACTTCCGTCATTCGGCCATTTTGACCTATACCATGCTGCCCGCAGAATGTGGAAACATAAGATGGAAAGAATGAAGCTTAGCGCTGTTGAAAAAGAAGTTCTTGGGTTTGAGCGGTTAGACGACATTCCCGGGTATCTCGCTCCAATGATATATTTTGATTTCCTGGAAAGGAAACATCCCGAAGGACTTCTTGGAGTCTTGAAGCACAATGAGCTTGACATACTCTCCCTGATTACCCTGTATACCCATTTGTCGTTCCAATTGCTTGGATTGGATGAGGGACGGACTATAAGGGAAACATATGAGGTTGGGCGCTGGTTCTCCTATATTGGAGAGAGTGAAAAAGCGAAAGAGACCTTTCTGAATATTGCTGATGGAGACGGATCAGAAGCCATGGCCGCAATGGTGGCACTTGCTGCTGAATACAAACGGAATAAAGATTATGGAAGAGCCTTGCCGTTATGGAAAAGCGCCTCCGAAAATGGGACGGACCTGCAAAAATTGGAATCCTTGCTTGAACTGGCCAAGTATTTTGAACACCGGGAAAAGGAATACTTGCTTGCGGCGAGCTATTCCGAGAAAGCATATCGATTGCTTTCAGCCCTAAACAGGGAAAAAGCAAAGAAATTGGAAGTGGATTTGGAAAAAAGGCTGATGAGGCTTAAAAGGAAAATGAAGCACCAATAGAAGGGTTTCATCGATGTATCTCCGGGGAAAGGTTATAATCCCCGGTTTTCTTTGTATAAAAGTACAGAGCAGATGTCACAAAATGTTAACAATTATGTCTAGTGAAAATGGGATTTTATATTGTAACAAAGTTAAATGGACGTTAAAATGTAGTCTTGTGGAGAAAATAAAAATTGGGGCTGTTAAGAATGTATAAAGCGATTCTAGTAATGTTCTTTGTTGTAGTTTTCCTGACTGTCATCGTTTTCACCGGTTTTAAAGACAATTTTTATGCTTTTATATAAACAATATCGCTTGAAATATTTAGGCGAAAGGTAAAAATAGGTGTTTTCATTAGTACAAGATACCTCTCCTCTTCATAGGCTAACAGTGTAAAGAATAAAAATTTGAGGAAGGAGAGATTCATATGCATTGCAGACCACCAGGTCAAGTTTTGCCGGCAGTAGTCCATCCGACAAAATGCTGTGTAAATCACAGTTTTTCAAACAATATAGTACCTCATATCCACCCGACTCATACCACAAATGTCCACCATACCAATTTTGATCATATTCACTATACACCGAACACTCAGTCTCAGGTTAATCAGGTGACGCACCAGCATCATTACGGAGGTCCTGTACCGCCTATGGGCGTTGGCGTACCTAGACCGGGGTTTGGCCCTGGTCCTGGCTTCGGTGCAGGCCCAGGCTTCGGTGCAGGCCCAGGTTTTGGTCCTGGATTCGGACGTTAATGGTTAAAACAGATGGCAGGGGCTTGTTTATCAAAGAAGCCCCTGTTTTTCATTTTATACGGCTATGCAAGATGGAGAATACATAAAGAAAGGTGTAGGAGGCCATGCCAAAAGTGGCTGTCATTACTGGATATAAGGCATACGAGCTTGGGATTTTCAAACAAAACCATCCTGCAGTCAAATACATAAAAACCGCTATCATGAAGGAATTGGCTGCATTGGCGGAAGAGGGGCTTGAATGGGTCCTTATAAGCGGACAGCCGGGAGTGGAATTATGGGCGGCCGAGGTAGTGTTTGCTTTGCAGGAGTATCTTCCCGACCTTAAGCTTTCGGTCATCACGCCTTTTTTGAATCAGGAAGAAAAATGGAATGAGAGCAACAGGGAATGGTATGAGTCGGTACTGATCCAAGCCGACCATGTCGATTCAGTATCAAGGAGGCCTTACGAAAAACCTTGGCAGCTGCGGGCGGCCAACCAGTTTTTCATAGAAAAGAGCAATGTCCTCATTCTGTTTTATGATCAGGAAAGAGAGGGAAGTCCCAGATATATTTTCGAGGCTGCCAAACAAAGGCAGGAAAAGGGTGAGTACGATATCAGAATGATCAGTTTTTCTGACCTCCAGATGATTGTGGAAGAAGAGGCGTTTAATCAGGATTTCTAAGTTCGGGATTAGAGAATTGACAAATATCGCTGTTTTTGAAAAAATATAAAGTGATGATAGGGGTATATCGAGGTGAGAAATTATGCTATCTGACAAAGTGAATCTTACAGCGAAAGAAATACTGGAAAAAGAATTTAAAACGGCCATGCGCGGATATAAACCGGAGGAAGTGGATAAGTACCTTGATCTTGTGATTAAGGATTATGAAGTCTTCCATCAGGAAATCGAAGAGCTTAAGCAGGAAAACATGAGATTGAAGAAACAGCTCGAGGAGGCAGCAAGAAGACCTAGCGCCCAGCCTGCCGGGACTACGAACTTCGATATACTGAAAAGGTTATCCAACCTGGAAAAACATGTTTTTGGCAATAAGCTTTACGATTGAACCGTTTTCTTCCAATTTTTCTAATTGGTTACCATTGCTATATTATGAATGATTTCATATAATAATCTATGTAATCGTTAATAGCGTTCGGGTAACCGCTGCAGTTTTTCTGCAGAGGAAAGTCCATGCTCGCACGGGCTGAGATGTCCGTAGTGTTCGTGCCTGGCCAATTCATAAGCCAGGGCAGCCTGATTGGCTGACGGCAGGGAAAATGCCTAAGTCTTCGGATATGGCATGAATACCTATAAAAGTGCCACAGTGACGTAGCCTTCCCAGAAATGGGAAGGGTGGAACGAGGTAAACCCCGCGAGCGAGAAACCCAAATAATGGTAGGGGCACTTTCCTGGAGGAAATGAACGAAGGGAAGGACAGGTGATGCCACCTGTAGATAGATGGTTACCACCGGAGTGCGAGGCTAATTGCCGGTCGCAGCACAATGGAACAAAACATGGCTTACAGAGCGTTATTAATCGATTTTGTATGAGTGTTTTCGCAAGCCCTCCTTTTTTGCCGGGAGGGCTTCTTTTATTTCTTTCATAGATTGGATTATCGAAGAGTAAACTGGTATGATGGAGATTCATAAAAAGTGACTTTTTAAAGGGTGAAATAGATGAGCAAACTGGAATTGATTGCTACTGCGGCAATGGGGCTGGAATCATTGGTAGCGAAGGAAGTGAGAGACCTTGGATACGAATGCCAGGTCGAAAACGGCAGGATCACCTACAAGGGGGACGAGCTTGCGATTGCACGGAGCAATTTATGGCTGCGTACCGCGGATCGGGTCAAAATTAAGGCAGGAGAGTTTAAAGCTTATACTTTTGATGAATTGTTTGAGAAAACAAAATCCATCCCATGGGAGCAATTTCTTCCGGAAAATGCTGAATTCCCTGTTAGCGGGAAATCGCAAAAATCCAAGCTTTTCAGTGTGTCCGACTGTCAGTCCATTGTTAAAAAGGCTATTGTAGAGAGGCTGCGTAAAGCCTATAAAAAAACTTCCTGGCTGGAGGAAAATGGACCGCTGTTTAAAATAGAGGTATCTCTCTTGAAGGATGTTGCCACTTTAACGATTGACACCAGCGGCAGCGGTTTGCATAAAAGAGGCTATCGGGTCGACCAGGGAGAGGCTCCTCTGAAGGAAACCCTGGCAGCCGCATTGGTGATGCTGACCAATTGGACGCCTGAACGCCCATTCGCCGATCTTTTCTGCGGTTCGGGAACCATTCCGATTGAAGCCGCCTTGATTGGCCAGAATATTGCTCCAGGATTTAATCGGGAGTTTGTCTCCGAGTCGTGGGATTGGATGCCGGATACAGTCTGGGAACAGGCGAGAAACGAAGCCGAGGACATGGCGAAATATGATCAGCCTTTGGATATCACAGGTTCAGATATTGATCATCGCCTGGTGAAAATCGCTGCAGAGAATGCTTTTGAGGCCGGTCTTGGAGACTTGGTGAATTTTAAGCAAATGCGGGTCCAGGATTTCGCGGTCAAAAAGGATTACGGTGTCATCGTGAGCAACCCGCCATATGGCGAGCGGCTTGGCGAAAAAAACGCTGTGGAACAAATGTATAAAGAAATGGGCAAAGTACTTGGAGCATTGGATACTTGGTCGGTATATATCATGACTTCAAACGAACAATTTGAGCAATTCTACGGCAGGCCTGCAACCAAAAAAAGAAAGCTGTTTAATGGGTTCATCAGGACGGACTTTTACCAATACTGGGGAAAACGGCCGCCAAGGCGCTCAGAGTGAACCCTGCGCCCAACAAGGATAAGGAAATCAGCTAAAGTAAAATAACATGGAAATGACAGCGCCCATCGCAAGGCGCTGTCAATTTGTCTGGAGGGTTACCATGACTGGCAGTTTGCCTTTTACTATTTCAAAAACAGAATCTTTTTTCGATAAATTCAGCGAGTGGATTGGCGATGTTTTCTATGATATTCTCCCTGAAGCTGGATTCGAGCTGCGGGATGAGCAAATCTTCATGGCTTTTCAGCTCGAAAAAGCATTCAGGGAAAAGAAAGTGATTTTTTCAGAGGCTGGAGTGGGTACCGGAAAAACAATCGTCTACCTGCTTTATGCCATTTGTTATGCCCGCTACAAAAAGCAGCCGGCCATCATTGCTTGTGCCGATGAAAGGCTGATTGAGCAGCTTGTCAAAAAGGAAGGGGACATTGCCAAGCTTGAAAAAGCGCTGGACTTAAATATTGATGTCCGCCTGGCAAAATCACGGGATCAATATCTTTGCCTGAATAAGCTGGATCCTTTTGTGGATGGGGACGATGAGGCCTATCATGCAGTTTATGACAGCCTGCCAGACTTCGTCCATGAAGGCAGTACGCTGCAGAAATTTCATCGGTATGGTGACCGGACAGAATATTCTTCCCTGACGGACAATGAATGGGCCAATATTAACTGGGATCCACTTCAGGATTGCCTTGCGTGCAGCCGCCGGCATCGCTGCGGATTGACCTTGCAGCGGGAGCATTACCGAAAAGCGGCTGACCTGATTGTCTGCTCGCATGATTTTTATATGGAACATATCTGGACGAAGGAATCGCGCAAGCGTGAAGGTGAGCTTCCATTTTTGCCGGATGGGAGCTGTGTAGTTTTTGATGAAGGGCATCTCCTTGAGTTCGCAAGCCAAAAGGCGTTGACATATCGGTATGCGGAACGAACCCTGGAAACCCTGCTCACGAGAATCATGGACAATGATATCCGCGAAAAGACCTTAAACCTCATGGAAAAGGCCATATTCCTGAATGATCAGCTATTTATTGAACTGGAAAAATACAGCGAGGCAAGCAGGGCATCCGAAAAGCTTACAGTAAAAAAAGCACCTTCCGTGTCCAGAATAGCGGAGGATTTGCTATGGACTTTGGAATCTCTGCAGGAAGAATTGGTTTTTGAAAGTGAAATGTTTGTGATTAACGACTATAACCTGAAGATTGTAGAGGAATACCTGGATCAGATCAGTTATTCATTGACTCTATTTGCCAGACGTTCGGTCGGCATTAACTGGCTTGAGATCCATAATGGCGAGAAAACGCTTGTCATTATGCCAAAAATGGTTCAGGAAGTACTGCGCAAGGAAGTATTTTCCCAAGAAAAGCCATTTGTTTTTTCTTCGGCTACCTTGTCGGAGAGGAAGTCATTTGAGTACATGGCAAACAGCCTGGGAATTGACAGCTATCTTTCCTTCTCGGTTGAATCACCATTTGACTACGAGGATGTCATGAATATCTCCCTTCGTGATTATTCCAAAGCAGGCTTTGCCGCGAGGGCCCAGTATACGATCCAGCAAATTCGTTCTTCCGGGGGAAGGGCCCTGGTATTGTTTACAGACAGGGATGAACTGCGTTCCTTTAAAAGCCTGGCTGAAGGAGAGTTTGAATTTCCTGTGCTGTTTGAAGGGGATGCAGAAATTTCAAAGCTTGTTTCCCGTTTTCAAAATGAAGAGCAAAGTGTTTTATGTTCGGTAAATCTGTGGGAAGGATTGGATGTTCCAGGTAGTGCTTTGAAAAATGTCATCCTGTTTGCATTGCCATTTCCACCGAACGACCCGGTGTTTGCCGCTAAACGGGAAGAAGCAGACAATGCTTTTGATGAGGTTGACTTGCCCTATATGCTTTTAAGGCTAAGACAGGGAATCGGTCGGCTCATTAGGACAAGTACAGATCAGGGAGAAGTACACATTCTCCTCGATAGGACTCTTGATCGGGAAATCCTTGAAAAGCTCCTGGATGTCCTTCCTGTCCAGCCGCAAAATTCAGGGAGCAGTGATCTTGCAGCAGGCACAAATTAATGTTTAAGGCCCACCCGGCTAAGGGTGGGCTTCCACTTTATTTTGAAGGAATATTTTTCCGTTTTTTTAAGGGTACGTTATTATGTTTCAGAAAAATGTGATAATATGGGAGAGACATAAAATTGGGAGGAAGATGCAGATGGAAACCGTCACGCTGGAAAAAGAATTTCTAGACTATGTAAAGAAGATGTCTGCTTATGAGGAAGCCCTTTCGGTTATTTATTGGGATTTGAGGACAGGAGCTCCGAAAAATGGAGTGGATCAAAGATCACAAGTTATAGGTGTATTATCTTCTGAAGTGTTTTCAATGTCAGTCTCAGAGCAAATGGCTGAATACATAGATAAAATTGCAGAAGACCGTCATGCTTCGGAGCTTGCCAGGAAAACCGCAATGGAATGCAAAAAAGTATATGAGCGCAATAAGAAGATCCCTGCTGATGAATACAGGGAATATGTCATCCTCCAATCGAAAGCGGAAAGCATTTGGGAAGAAGCAAAAAATAAATCAGACTTTGAGATGTTCCGGCCTTATTTGGAAAAGCTTGTGCAAACCACCAAGCGTTTCATCGGGTATTGGGGCTATAGCGGCAATAAATACAACACTCTGCTTGACATGTATGAACCTGGTGTCACGGTGGAGGTCCTTGATAAGGTATTTGGTCAGTTAAGAAAACAGATCGTACCGCTGGTGAAGCAAATTGCCGATTCAGCCGACAAGCCAAAGACTGACTTCCTGTTCAAGCATTTCCCCAAAGAAAAACAGCGGGCATTCAGCGAGGAAATCCTCAGGCAGATGGGCTATAATTTTGATGCCGGCCGCCTTGATGAAACAGTCCATCCGTTTGCCATCGGCATTAATCCGGGTGATGTGCGTGTGACGACCAAGTATGATGAGAAAGATTTTAGGACGGCTGTTTTCGGAACCATTCATGAGGGCGGCCATGCCCTGTATGAGCAGAATATTTCTCCCCGATTGGTGGGGACCCCGCTATGCACGGGAACGTCAATGGGCATCCATGAATCACAATCTCTATTTTATGAAAACTTTGTCGGCAGGAACTATTCATTCTGGAAGAAAAATTACCTGCTGCTTCAGGAATATACCGATGGGCAGTTTGCACATGTTGAACTTGAAGACTATTACCGCGCGATCAATGAATCAAAGCCGTCGCTGATCAGGATTGAAGCGGATGAACTTACCTATCCCCTGCATGTAATGGTGAGGTATGAAATAGAAAAAGGGCTTTTCAATGATGAAATCGAGGTAGAGGATCTGCCGGGGATTTGGAACGAAAAATATGAACAGTATCTTGGGGTCATTCCTGAAAACGATGCTCAGGGGGTTTTACAGGATGTCCACTGGTCAGGAGGCAGCTTCGGCTATTTCCCATCCTATGCACTGGGGTATATGTATGCAGCACAGTTCAAACAGGCGATGCTGAAGGATCTGCCAAACTTTGAGCTGCTCCTTGAAGAGGGCAACCTTAAGCCAATTCAGGAGTGGCTGACCGCAAAGGTCCATGTTCATGGGAAGATGAAGATGCCGCTTGAAATTCTTAATGATGTTACTGGGGAAGGCTTGAATGCTGATCACCTTGCACAATACCTTAATGAAAAATACCGGGAAGTTTACAGACTATCAAATTAACAAATCCCTTCCTGGAGGAAGGATGACAACATGCCTTATCTCATGATTGCCTTAGCTGCTTTTATGTGGGGATTGATCGGCTTTTTTGTGAAGGGCCTTTCCGCTGCAGGCTTGAGCCCGATGGAAATCGTTGCCCTTAGAGCAGTGACTGCGGCCTTCATTCTCATTGGAATTGGATTAGTTAAATACCGTCGTCACTTAAGGATAAAAGCTGGAGACCTTCCGCTTTTTATTGGCACAGGCTGGATGAGCATTGTCTTTTTTAATTGGTGCTATTTTACGGCAATAGAAAGGATGAACATTCCTGTCGCAGCAGCTCTTCTGTATACCTCGCCAGCATTTGTGATTACCTTGTCCTTTCTTTTTCTAAAAGAAAAGCTGAACGCAAAAAAACTGGTGGCGGTTGTTGGTACGATTGCAGGATGCTCATTGGTGGCCGGTGTCAGTTTGCGTACGGGAAGCAGCTTTCCGCCGGCGAGTATTCTAATCGGGCTTGGCGCCGGCCTTGGTTATGCGCTGTACAGCATCTTCGGCAAGGTAGCCTTGAATAAATACCATCCTTTTACCGTAACTTTTTATACGTTTATCATCGCTGCTGCATTATTGCTCCCGATTCTGCTAGGAGGGGAAAAGGCTTGGGCAACGGAAGGGGAAGTGTACCTGTACAGCATTGGGCTGGGGCTCTTCCCTACCGTAATGGCCTATTTTGCCTATTCCTGGGGGCTGGAAAAGACAGAAAGCAGCAGGGCGGCCATTATAGCTACAGTTGAACCAGTCGCTGCATTGATCCTGGGGATATCCGTCTACCAGGAAAGCATTACATTGACACAGGGAATTGGAATAGCTGCAATCCTGGCTTCAGTCACTCTGGTCAATCTCCCGAAACGTAAACAGCGAATCCTCGAGAATAAGAAGCAAAAGAGCGCTCCTCAATAATGGAGCGCTCTTTTTGAAAAAATAAGAAAGTTTATATTTCCAGAGTTAGATAACTGTCTAGCTCCAGCGCCTAGCCAGTTTTCATCATTGAATTAACTTCTTCGAATATCTTGCGAGAAGCGTAGCTTTGAGCAGCTCGAGTCATAAGCCACTCCAGAATTGAAGGCAAAAAGCGCCTTCTATTCTGGAGCGTCTTATGCTGGTCGGGGCTGAACAAGGCGCTTCCGCTTTCAAAGTTACCACAACTTATACCCTTTTGAACCTATAGGAGCGTTTTGTATCATATCAACAAACGGAATGGTATAGGCAAACAGGATAAGGAGGACAGCAATCCCAATCCACAGCTTCCAGTTTTCCAATACCATTGGAGCTTTTTCCGATTCATCTGCGGCCTCCCCGATTGGGAATTCCTCTTCTCCTTTTGGTGCAAAGAATGCCAGATTTATAAAGATATAAAGGATGAGAATAATACCGACGAACAGAATCGTTCCCCCCACACCCTGTGCCACCTGGTAGGGAATCCATTCGGCCGCCTGGGCAGCTCCGCCATACTCAGAGAAGGAAGAACGGCGCGGCGCTCCAAGCAGTCCAGCCGCGTGCATTGCTCCTGACATGAAAGTCATGCCAATTGCCCAGAACACACCCTGGATGATGGCCAGCTTATTCATTGCTTTCGTAAACGTGCGTCCTGTAAGGTGGGGAATCAGCCAATAGCTTATTCCAAAGAAAGTCAGGATTACGGCAGTTGCCACTGTCAAATGGAAGTGGCCAGTTACCCAAATGGTATTATGGACGACCTGGTTCATTTGGTTGGAAGCATTAATGATGCCACCAGCGCCTGCAGGAATGAAGCTTAGCATCCCGATAAAAGGAACGACGAAGCGCGCATCTCCCCAAGGAAGCTTTTTCATCCATCCAAACAAACCTGTGGCCCCTTTGGAACGTCCGTATGTTTCAAATGTGGCAAACAAAGAGAAAGCCGTCATCAGGGAAGGTATAATGACCATGAATGTCAGGATTACCTGAAAGAACTTCCAGGCAGGGTCAATACCAGGCTCCATCAGCTGATGGTGGAACCCTACAGGAATGGAGAATAATAGAAATAGAATGAATGTCAGGCGTGCCAGGGAATCAGAGAAAATTTTTCCTCCAATTATTTTTGGGATGACCACGTACCATGCCATATAGGCAGGAAGTAACCAGAAATATACGAGCGGATGTCCGAAATACCAGAATAGCGTCCGGCTGATGGCGACATCGACACGGTCCACAAGGCCAAGGGACCAGGGAAGAAGCTGCAGGAGAACGGTAGCTGCAACACCAATTGTGGCAATGATCCACATCAGGGTGTTTACCAGGGACATAAAAGTAAGCAGCGGGCTTGGCTTTCCAGGATTTCTTTTTCTCCATGCGGCATAGGCTGATATAATGACGGCACCGTCAATCCAGCTGCCGACAATAACAAAAGTAAGTCCAAGATAAAAAAGTGCATGAGCCTGGAGAGGAGCGTAAAATGTATATAATACCGAAGCTTCGTTCAGCAAAATCATGACAGCGGCCATAAAAGTTCCAATTGTCATCGTCCAGAACCCAATCCAACCAGCCATACGCTGTTTGGAAGTGAAGGTCCCTGCCGTCCGGCTGACCGCAACCAATTGAAAACCCATAATGAAGAAGGTTGTCAACACAAGTCCTAAAACGACACCATGCACGGTCAGGATTTGATAATAGCCGATCCCTGCCGGAAGGACAAGTTTTCCGGACCTTACCAGCGTTTGCAGCAATCCGGCCAAACCGCCGATTGCCAGGGCGATGAACGCTACATAAAAATGAGCCATGCCCAGCTTTCCATCAAGACGATCCACTTTTATTTTTTCAGACACAGTTTTCATCATTCAACCACCTTAATTTTTGACGTCATCATATGGTGTCCGGCCCCGCAGTACTCGTTGCAAAGGATGAGGAATTCCCCTGTTTTGTCAAAGGTTGTGAGGTATTCGGAAATATACCCGGGCGTCAGCATCATGTTGATATTGGTTCCTGCAACTGAAAAGCCATGGATGACATCCTTGGTTGTCGCAATGACTTTAACTTTAGCACCAAGAGGAACTTCTACTTCCCCAGGAGTATAGTTAAAGGCCGAAGCGACAAATACAAGCTCATAATCCCATTCTTTTCCCTCTACCTTATTCAATCCGGGTTTGTTGAACGGAGCCAATGTGTCCACTTTCTCAGGATCCACTGTTGCCATGCAGCTTGGCGGCTGGTTGCCCAGATAGAAGGCGCTGACGCCGACAACAGACAAAAACACCAGCAAGGTGGCAGTCCCGAAGATAAGCCAGATTTTTTCATACTTATGAATATGCATGGTACTTCTCTCCCCTTATACTCTCGATTAAAATCGCTCTACAAATAAATAAAATACACCGACCCATGTTACAATCAGGAAAAATCCCAGCAAGAAAACAGATGCCAATGTTCCTTTCAGGGACGATGAATCCTCCACCTTTATTTTCGTCTTCCTTTGAAGTCCAGGCTGAGCCATGGTGTCCACTCCCTTCCCTTAAAATAATGTTAACTGTTGGATACAATCCCATCATACAAAACAAATGGGCCGCTGCCAGCCAGTTTTTAGCAGTTCACAAATTGTTCATTCCTTATGTATCTACTATGTTAATAGGGTAAAGTTGTAATAACAGTGATTTATGTCACATGGGTAAGGGGGAAAGTGTGAACGAATTGTGAAAACAAGTATGTAAAAAGGTGCGCAATATTTTGAAAAGGGTGGCGGATTCTTGACAAACAAAAAAGAGTTTTCATGAGATTTTTCATCATCACCTTTTACAGCAAAGAAACATAGAATAATGTAAAAAGTTTTTTCGGGGATGTGTACAGATGGAAAAATATTATTGCGATCGCTGCTGCAGGATTTATAAAGAACTGCAAACTTGTAAGCCGTGCGGCGTCCTGGCTTCCAGGAAGATAGTGATCCAAGTTCATGACCAGCCCAAACCCCAATAAGGACTTCAGTTTTAAATGGTAATTCTTTTCTGCTGTCACAGCCGGCATTCTTCGCTATAATAAAAGAGCACAGCAACTCCCTTCAAAACGTCAGGCTTTCCCGGTCCCCGGGAAAGCCTTTTTTTGTTTCCCTTACCTGTGATAGTTTTGCTGAATATTGGAAGGGTAAATGGAAAAAGTAACCTTATGGATAGGTGAGGAGAGAAAGCTGTATGCCGACTATTTTATCAATCGCAGAAGCAATACCGCCGTATTGCATTACACAGGACAAAGTCATGGATTTTGCCGAGGAGCTATTTTCGGAATCCTTTAGGGATATAAAAAGGCTGCTGCCCGTTTTTATGAATGGGCAAATTGAAAAACGCCACTTTGCCAAGGAGTTGGATTGGTTTAAGACCGAACACAGCTTTGAAGAGAAAAATAATGCCTACATCGAGGCAGCGGTTCAATTGGGAACCGAGGCAGTCCAAAGCTGCCTGTCCAGCCCTTCATTCTTATCAAAGCATGTTCCGTATGAAGAAATCGATGCCATCATTACAGTTAGCAGCTCCGGACTTGCCACTCCAAGCCTTGAGGCACGGATCATGAATCTGCTTCCTTTTTCGCCTCGAACGAAAAGAATCCCCATTTGGGGGCTGGGCTGTGCTGGCGGTGCTTCCGGGCTTTCCCGCGCCTATGAGTATTGCCGTGCCTTTCCGAAGGCAAAGGTTCTTGTTTTAACAGTTGAACTTTGCAGTCTTACATTTCAGCGAAATGACCGTTCAAAGAGCAATCTAGTGGGAACCTCCTTGTTCGCTGATGGTGTTGCCTGTGCGCTCGTCTGCGGAGAAGATTCAAAATTCCTGCCTTACAAAAAAAGGGAAGCCTCCCCAAGAATTTTAGGGACAGGGTCTGCTCTGATGAAAGAATCACTTGATGTAATGGGATGGGAAGTGAAAAATGATGGCCTCCATGTGGTGTTTTCAAGGGATATCCCCTCGATAGTAGAGGATTGGCTTCAGCCTGTGGTAAGCGAGTTTTTGGAAACCGAGGAAATGACTTTGGAGGATATCCATCATTTTGTAGCCCACCCTGGCGGAAAAAAAGTTCTTGATGCCTATGTGAAGGCTCTTGGCCTGCGAGAGGGCATGACTGAAAAATCGCTCGATGTCCTGAAAGAATATGGGAACATGTCCTCGGCAACCATCCTGTATGTCCTAAGAAGGTTCATGGAAAGTGCAGGACAGGGGGAACATGGACTTGCAGCCGCCATGGGTCCCGGATTCAGTTCGGAATTGCTGCTGTTGAGGTGGGAATAATGTTTTTCCTTTTTATTGGTTTTATCATCATTCAACGTCTCACTGAACTGGCCATAGCCCGAAAAAATGAAAAGTGGATGAAATCCCAGGGAGGGCTGGAGTTTGGCTCTGGCCATTATCCCGCCATGGTGATGATCCACAGTGCCTTTATTTTGAGCACGATAGCAGAAGTTGTGATTTTGGACCGTGAGCTTTCTGCCTTCTGGCCATTGCTGATCGTGCTGTTTGTGCTGACCCAATTGATGAGGGTTTGGGCACTTCTGTCCCTTGGTCCATTTTGGAATACCAAGATTATCGTTCTTCCCGGGGCAAAGGTTGTTAAAAAGGGCCCCTACCGCTTTATTAAGCACCCAAACTATGTCATCGTTGCTCTTGAGTTGATCGTGATACCCCTGATGTTTAATGCGTATTGGACCGCGGCGGTATTTACCCTATTGAATATGATCATCCTTTCCGTGCGAATCCCCGAAGAAGAGAAGGCATTGGCCAGCCTGACTCAGTATGAAAAAGAGTTCCATGATAATGGACGTTTTATCCCGAATTTGTTAAATAAGTATGACAATTAAGGGTGGATCATTGATAATGAATATCAATCATGGTAAACTAACCTTGAAATTGATAATTATTCTCAAAGATTAATATAAGCTCACCGGGGATGGTGGATAAGATGACCTCTTTGCTTGTCATTACTACAGTTGTTGTTTATGGCGGAATCATGAAATATGTTTTGGACAATGTAGCCAAACCGCATAATTGAAAATGAACCTTTGTAAAGGCCCGGTTTCCCGGGTTTTTTATTTTGGATAGGAATGTATAGGAATAAAGTGAAAAATCATTTAAAATAAATATATTCACAAAATTGTCACAAGGGGTCTAAATGATGGGTCAATTAGTAGCGCAAAAGGAAAAACAATTGTTGGACAAAATCTTGAAGCTTCATCCGCTGTTCCTCGAAAACGATGATTTGGAAGCAGCAGAAAAGTCAAAGGAAATAGGAAAAAAACTTCTTGAAAAGGAATTTGCCATCGGCTTCTGCGGACATTTTTCCGCAGGGAAGTCCAGCATGATCAACAAGCTGGTCGGGGAGGACATTCTTCCATCAAGCCCCATTCCTACAAGTGCAAATCTGGTAAAAATCAAGGGCGGGGAAGAATATGCCCGCGTTTATTTTAAAAAAGGGAAACCAAGGCTGTATCCTGCGCCATATGATTATGAGACAGTAAAAAATTATTGCAAGGATGGAGACCAGATACAGTCGCTTGAAATCAGCCATAAGGGATCAGGTTTTCTCGAAGCTGTCACTGTCATGGATACACCAGGAATCGACTCGACAGATGATGCGCACAGAATTGCAACCGAATCGGCTCTCCATCTTGCGGATCTGGTTCTGTATGTAATGGACTATAACCATGTCCAGTCCGAACTGAATTTCCTATTCACAAAAGAATTGACGGATGCGGGAAAAGAACTGTATTTGGTTGTCAATATGATTGATAAGCATCGTGAAGAAGAATTAAGCTTCAAACAATTTCAGGAAAGTGTATCCGCTTCATTTTCTGCATGGGGGGTCAAACCTAAAGGGATCTTTTATACATCCCTGCGCAACCCCGACATGAATCATAATCAATTTGAACAGCTGCAAACATTTCTTGAACAGTACATTGAGCAGAGGGACGAACTGCTACCGCAGTCTGCAGCCAAATCCCTTGTGAAAATCTCCGAAGACCATATTCATTCATTGTCCCTTCAGGCAGAAGAAAAGCTCGAAGCATTGGAAACAATGCTGAAGGAAGTGCCACAGCACGAATGGGCGGAGATCGAGGAAAAGCAGGCAAGCGCTGCTCTGAAGCTCGAACATCTTAATCGCCAGCAGGAGTTAGCTGCAACAGAGTTTAATTCCAAACTTGAAGGCATATTAAAAAATGCCTATTTAATGCCGTTCCAGACCCGTGAACTGGCAGAGTCCTACCTAAAAGCGATGCAGCCGGATTTCAAGGCAGGCCTGTTCTTTGCCAAGCAAAAAACGATGCAGGAACGAGCGGACAGGCTTGAGCGGTTCTATCAGGATCTTTCCGAGAAGGTTCAAGCCCAGATTGACTGGCATGTCAAAGAGTTCCTCCTTGGTTTGCTGAAGGAAAAGGGAATATCGGACAGCGGGCTTCTTTCACTTGCACAAGGCTTTAAAACGGACTTCCGTAAAGAGATTCTCGGGGAGACGATAAAAACAGGGGCGGTTGTTTCTGGTGATTATGTGCTCAATTATACGAATGATGTCGCAGAGGCCCTGAAAAAAACCGTTCGCACACAGCTAAATTCGTTCAGGGAAAGCTACGCTGCTGCAGTCAGGGAGCAGGCATCAATTGAAATGTCTGCCGCCAAGGAAGAAGAAGCACATTGGGGCATGCTGGCCAATGCCTATAAAGAATGGTGTGCAGTCAAGGAGTGGCTGGCTCACAGCTCGGAAAGGATATTTGATATTCTGTACGGAAAAGACACAACTGAACCAAGCGAGGAGAAAGCTCTCTCTTTCTTTGATACAGAAATGGATGAGGAAGTTTGGGAAGGAACAGAAAACAAGCAAACCCCGGAAGCTGTACAAGTTCCTGAAGAAACGTACGGAATGGCATCCGGGACTGTACAGGAAACAACAGCAGAAGATTCCCAGCACCAGCTTGAGAAGCTTGTGGGAAAATTGAGGCGGACAGCAAGAGAACTAAAAGACATTCCTGGATTAAAAAGGAGTGCCAAAGAACTTGGTGAGAAAGCAGAGAGGCTTGAAAACCAGCAATTTACTGTTGCCTTGTTTGGTGCCTTCAGTGCCGGGAAATCTTCCTTTGCGAATGCGCTCATCGGAGAAGGCCTTCTGCCTGTTTCACCAAACCCGACCACAGCTGCCATTAATAAAATTAAGCCCCCAAGCAAAGAACATCCGCACGGAACTGTCATTGTCAAGGTGAAGGGAAGCCGTGAATTGCTTGAAGAAGTAAACCGATCCCTCTCCTTGTTCGGATATGGCGCAGATGATTTAGCGGCGGCAGGAACAAAAATCAAATCGATACAGGAAATTGATACTTCAGTTGGAACGGAAAGGCTGCACTATTCCTTCCTTAAGGCATTTGCCAAAGGACTGTCCCATTTTGAGGGGAAATTCAACGAACAGTTCGAGAGCAATCTGGAATCATTCCGAAGTTATGTGGCAGATGAGGAAAAGTCCTGTTTTGTCGAATGGATTGAAGTTTACTATGATTGTGAATTAACACGCCAAGGCATTACCCTGGTGGACACACCCGGAGCCGACTCCATCAATGCCCGGCATACTGGGGTGGCCTTTGATTATATAAAGAATTCGGATGCCATACTGTTTGTCACCTATTATAACCATGCATTCTCCAAAGCCGACCGGGAGTTTCTGATCCAGCTTGGCCGTGTGAAAGATTCCTTTGAGCTCGACAAAATGTTCTTTATCGTCAACGCAATCGACCTGGCGAATTCCGAGGATGAAATGCTCTCGGTAATACAGTATGTAGAAGAACAGCTTGTTCAGTATGGAATTAGAAAACCGCATATGTTCCCGGTATCAAGCCTGGAGGCATTAAAAGTAAAAACAGGGGGGAACGGCGGCGAGAACAGGTTTAAAGCATTTGAACACGCCTTTTATTCCTTCATAGACCATGATTTAAGAAAAATGGCAATGGATTCTGCTGAAGGAAAATGGCTTCAATCAGTCGAACTGCTTAGGAAGATGATTCAGTCGGCAGAAGAAGGCATGGAAGAGAAAACGAGAAAGCTGGCTGCCCTTGAAAATGAAAAAATGCGTGTCAGCGAACTTTTAGGGGCAAAGAACACGTCATTTCTGCAAAGTCAGCTGCACCAGGAAATTGACGAGCTTGTCTATTATATTAACCAGCGTGTTTTTTTCCGCTTTGGAGAATTCTTTCGGGAATCCTTTAATCCAGCCTTGCTGAGGGATGATGGCCGCAATTTGAAGAAAGCTTTGCAGACAGCGCTTGATGACCTGCTGTCGCACATCGGGTATGATCTGTTGCAGGAAGTTCGCGCTTCTTCATTAAGGGTGGAAGCCCATCTAGCACGTTTAATAGATGGATTTCAAAAGGATCTTGCCCAGGAGCTGGCTAAAATGAATCCTAATCTTTCTTTCGCGGCATGGGAAATAAGCCGGTTCCCAGAGATTGATTTTGAAGGTCCATTCAAGGATTTGGACAGGGGACAATTTAAAAAGGCACTTGGACTGTTCAGGAACCCAAAGGCCTTCTTTGAGAAAAATGAAAAAGCCAGGATGGGAGAGGAATTGGAGCAGCTTCTTCATTCCCCGGCAGATATCTATTTGGAATCACAGAATAAGGTTTTAAAGAACCATTATTACTCTGCCCTGGAGCAGCTTTTTACCAGTCTAATAAACGATTATTCCGAACAGGCAGAAGAATATTTTGTCGGCGTTCAGTCAGCACTGGCTGTTGACTTTCCGGTGGAACAGCTAAAAGAGACACTTAACGCCATTCGGCACACATAGAGAAGTGGAGGGCGATGAAGTTTCGCCTTAAGAGCAGGAGGGAACATATGACCACCCCATTTCATGCTTGCGCTACCTGTATCCATTTCCGCGCAGTGCGGGAAAATGGGAAGATGGGCTACTATTGTGGGCGCCTTGGCTATGAAACGAAAACCAATTACCAGTTTCAATGCTGGGAGCCAAAGCCAGAGGTAAGGAAGCTGATGGAAAAACGAAAACAAGGGAAGCCTTAGGCAGGCTTCCTTGTTTTCGTGAGTGAGAGGTTTTTTGCTGGAAATCCATTTTTGGGCGGTAACGGTATGTTATAATAATAAGGTTGTATTATAGACCACAGACCTGAAAAATCCATCCTGTGATGATCCAAGGAGGAGAAAAATGAATAAGCCAAACTTTTTGCTGGTCGATGGCATGGCCTTGTTATTTAGAGCTTTTTATGCCACTGCAGTGACCGGCCAATTTATGATTAATTCCAAGGGACTGCCTACAAATGGCGTCCAGGGTTTCATTAAGCATATGATGACTGCCGTTTCCCGTTTCAAGCCAACCCATGTTGCCGTATGCTGGGATATGGGCAGTACGACCTTCAGAACCGAGATGTTTCCGCAATATAAGGCAAATCGCGGGGAAGCTCCTGTGGAACTGATTCCGCAATTTGAACTCGTCAAAGAAGTAGTTGAAGCTTTTGATATTCCTAATATCGGCATTCCGGGCTTTGAAGCGGACGATTGCATCGGTACTCTTGCCAGGAAGGCTCCCGGGGAAGTGGGTGTCTCGATTCTAACCGGGGACAAGGATATCCTTCAGTTGATTGATGACCGCATCTCAGTCATTTTGCTTCAAAAAGGCTATGGCAATTATCTTGTCCATAATCGTGAATCTTTTTACATTGAAAAAGGCATCTGGCCGGAACAGATGATTGACTTAAAAGCCCTTATGGGAGACCCTAGTGACAACTATCCAGGTGTCAGAGGGATTGGGGAGAAAACAGCCATCAAGCTTCTCCAGCAATTCAATAATGTTGAAGGCATTCTGGAAAATCTCCATCAGCTGACAGCTGGACAGCGAAAGAAAATAGAGGAAGACCTTGAAATGCTGCATCTCAGCAGGCAGCTTGCTGAAATCAAATGCGATGTTGAGGTAGAATGCAATTTGGATACGGCCTTCTTTAAAATTGACCGTGACAAAGTGCTGGATAAATTTACGGAAGTCGAGTTTCGGGGACTGCATAAGTTAATACCTGCCGAGCAGGAAGTTGTGTGAAAAAAAACGGCCAAATTTGGCCGTTTTTTTTTTGCTACTTGGTGTTACTTCTTTTTGCTGCATTTTCAAGTTTTGTTTTAGGATCTTCAGTCATTTCTGCGTCCTGGCCGTACCCTTGCGGATTGACTCCTGGTGCTTTCGTGCCTCTACCCGATTTTTTGCTCATTTATGGCCACGCTCCTTATCTTTTTGTTTAATTTTCCTTGAAAAAGTGAAATAACGTAGTAGGCCGGCAAGTCCTCAAAGTGTAATTCAGCTGCCAGCCTTTCGTTTCTTATTATGCTACGAAAGAATAAAAACAGCCGTTTTTTTTCAAAATAATATGGAGGTGAGCGATTTGAATAAAGGTGTTGCCATAGCATTATCAAGTATCGGAGTTGCGCAGGGACTTAAGATCCCCATCCATTATATGAAGGAAAAAGAATGGAAGCCGGAGCTGTTCATCGCAACCGGTGGAATGCCGAGCTCCCACTCTGCGGGAGTTTCATCCCTTGCAACGTATATTGCACTAAAAAGAGGAGTGCCAACTATCGACTTTGCCCTAGCAGTGGTGTTTGGCCTGATTGTTATGTATGATGCACAGGGTATACGGAGACAGACAGGAGAGCTTACCCTTAAGGTGAACGACCTTGATGAACTGATTGATAAAATTCATAAAGATGATCCTGTAGCGTACGAAGAACAGCCAGATAACCCTTTGAAAGAGGTGCTTGGTCACAAGCCCGCTGAGGTAGTAGGCGGAGCATTGCTGGGTGTGCTTTTGGGAATGGCAGGTTATTATCTTGGAAGAAAATGATAGAAAAATGTCGAATCCTCTGGTAATATCTACATAGATATAGTCCTGGAGGATTGAACAGCTGTGATTTCATTGGAAGAATATTTGCTTAGACTGAATAGCAAGGGTTTTCATTTCGGTGATGATGCGATCGGTTTCATCTACTTTGGCAAGCATTATACTGGGGCGACGGATGAACTGGCAAATGCAGCGCTTGAGTTGACTTTAAAAGCGCAAAAAAGGTTTGACGGCAGCTTCTATGTTTCCTTGCTGGAGACTTTTTCGGCCAATGAGATAAAGAACCGGAAGGAAGCCATCCGGTTCGTAAGGGACAAGCAGCTGCTTGCATTGTAAAAAAGGAGTGGAAACAGAAGATCATGCCTCTGTATCCGCTCCTTTTTTTACTGAAACAGGCCACTTGAGTAGGTTTCGTGGAAGCTCTGCGACTATCATACCGGCAAAAATCAGCAGGCAGCCGGCAGCAGCACTGTAGGATAAGCGGTCGCCTGCCCAAAAATATCCAGTAATCGCCGCGAAAACAGGCTCCATGGCAAAAATGAGTGCCACTCTGGTAGGTGTGGTGTACTTTTGGAAATTTGTCTGAATCAAGAAAGCTGCACCCGTAGCGAAGACTGCGGTAACCAGCAATGCCGATAAGACCTCTGTAGAAAGGACCACTGCTGGGTTGAACGCTCTTCTCCAGTCTTCGAAGATGAAAGCTGAAATTCCCGATAGCACAGAAACCACGGCAATTTGGATAACCGTAAGGGCTAATGAAGGAAATTCACGAGCATATTTCCCGGTAAACAGAATGTGGAAGGCGAACCCGAAAGCACATATAAGGACAAAACCGTCACCAATATTGAGGCTTGTGATATCGGTGATCGTGAGCAAATAAAGTCCCGCTGTGGCACCGGCAATGCCCAGGCAGGCATTAAGCCCAAGTGGCTTTTTATATAAAACGATGGTGAGCAGCGGCACCATCACGACACTTAAACCGGTAATAAAGCCGGCTTTTGAAGATGTGGTATATAAAAGGCCAAGGGTCTGGAAGGCGTAGCCGATAAAAAGGAAAACACCCAGTATGATACCGGCTGATATCAGCTTCCCATTTAAGGCCTTAAGCTGCCTCCGCTCAAAAAAGAGAAGCCAAAGCCCGAGCAAAATGGCAGCCAAGGCAAACCTGACTCCATTAAAGGAGAGAGGCTCCAGAAATGATATGGCGTTTTGGACAATGACAAACGTTGAACCCCAAATAAGGGCCACAAGGAGAAGAGAGATGTCTGCCACAATGGATGGTTTCATTCCGCGCCCCCCAGTCCTGATTCATTTTTCCTGATCGCCTGGCGGGCCAACTCATCAGCACTCTTATTCAGGGAGGAAGGAATCCACTTCATAAAGAAAAGATCAAACTTTTTTGTCAGACGCAGGGCTGACTCCAAAAGAGGAGCATACAATTTATTTTTTACAAACTCTTTCTCAACTGCTTTGTTTACCAGTTCGGAATCGGTTCTGAACGAGACGGTTTTAAAACCTTTTTCAAGGCAGATTTCCAGTGCTTTAATAAAAGCGTGATACTCGGCTTCATGGTTCGTCATGGAGCCAAGCGGAATGGAGAAACGATGAACTTCACCATTTCCTTTAATAAAGATTCCGGCGCCACTGGGGCCAGGATTGCCTGCACTTGCACCGTCGATATATACCTCGATCAAGAAACATTCCCCTCTTCTCGTTTATAATGCTATATGTTAGTGTATCATAAAAAAGCAGAACAATAAGATAAAAATACCATCATGAGAATTACCTAGAATGGAAGGGTGGAGCATGAAGTATAAATTGGAATGGAGCTACAAAATAAAGGGAAAAGAACCTCTTCTCTTCACTTCGGATTGGATAGAAGGAGAACGGGCTCTTGAAACTGCAGAGGAGCTTGAAAAAACGGGAAAGGCAGCGGGAATTTCATTTGAAGATGAAGCGGGTACAACCTGGACAATCAAAGAAATGAAAAAGCTGCTTGCAGAAATTGAAGAAGAGCCGCATGACTTAACGGTTTACTTTGACGGCGGCTTCGATAAAAATACCAATAAGGCCGGTTTGGGGGCCATCATCTACTATAATCAGGGCAAGAAGAAGTATCGTCTCCGGGCAAACCAGCACATAGGCGAACTTGAAACCAATAATGAAGCAGAATATGCCGCCTTCTACTTTGGGCTTACTTTGCTCGAAGAACTGGGTGTTCACCATCTTTCATGCGAATTCAGGGGCGACTCCCAGGTTGTGCTTAAGCAATTGGAGGGTGAGTGGCCGTGCTATGAGGAGACGCTAAACCGCTGGCTGGACCGGATTGAGGCAAAAATGGCCGATTTGGGGCTGCATCCGAAGTATATAGCCATAGACAGGAAGAATAATAAGGAAGCGGATAAGCTGGCAAGCCAGGCACTTGAAGGCAAAACCATCCACAGTAAAATGCAAATTCTTTAAAGAATAGAAAGGCAGGGGGAATTATTGGGCAGAAAAGATTTGCTCGAAGAAGTTGAAGGATTGTTAGCAACCTACTGCGAGGGCTGTTTTTTAAAGAAACAGCATAAAAAAGACCATGGAAAAAGATTTGCGCATCGTTTTTGCATTACAGCCTGTACAGTTGGCGAAAAAATAAAAGTCTGCGGAGCCAAACTATCACAGAGGCCCTGACACAGAGCAAAATAAAAGGCTGGCATTATGCCAGCCTGAAAGAACATCAAGACATTTTTGAATTATAGTTTTACTACATTAGCTGCTTGTGGTCCGCGGTTTCCTTCAACGATTTCAAAAGAAACTTCCTGGCCTTCTTCAAGGGACTTGTAGCCTTCTCCCTGGATTGCAGTGAAATGAACGAATACATCATCTCCGCCTTCTACTTCAATAAATCCAAAACCCTTTTCATTGTTGAACCATTTAACTTTACCGTTTTGCATGTTACTATTTCCTCCTAAGCCTTTTCGCGACACAATGTGTCAGTTGAAATTTTCATTTATTAGAACATACCCTCAATTCAACGGAAATAATCATATATTCTGATAAATGATGCTTTAAATATACATAAAAAGGCTTAAAGCGTCAAGATACTGGAAGAATGTCCTGTAAAAAAAAGACGGTAAGCCACTAAAGGGGGAGGACAAGCAATGAATGCGCTTTATTTTATTTTTTCGGAAAAGGCCAAAGGGCTTGTCATAAAAGCTGCATCTCCTCATAATTTTGATATAAAAAGGGTGAGGAAATGTTTCGTTTTTCATTTAAAGGCAGTGAGTGGATCATAAGGTTTTCCCCGGAGCTACAGGCGGAAGATGAAGACAAGGAAGCCATCATCAAGTCTTTGATCACTCTGGGGCCAAGCCTCGCAGGATATTCCCACGGTGAATCCCTGCTGATGTTCGATGAGAAAATGGGGGCCACCATCATACGTACCGAAAAGATCCCTTCATTTATTTTAACTGTTTCATCCATTATTCCAAGCAATCAATGGTTTTCCAGAAAAGCCAATGGCGTTGAGCCTTATAAAGAATAAGAGGTTGGAGGAAGCGTGAACAAGACGCTTCCTCCATTTGTTTCTTTACGGATATCAGCAGGCTCGGCTAAAATAAGTATAGTAAAATATAACATAGAGCAAGGAGGAGCCATGAAATTAATCATTGCCGAAAAGCCGGATCAGGGCAGGACGCTAGCCTCCATTTTTAAAACTAAAAAACAGGATGGCTACATTGAAATTCTTCCGAACGAACTCTTTCCGGATGGAGCCTACGTATCATGGGCGATCGGTCATCTCACCGAACTTGCACCGCCAGAAAAGTACGATTCTTCATGGAAGCGGTGGTCGCTTGATACTTTGCCCATTGTACCACAGCAATTTATGTATGAAGTCGTCAAGAACAAGCAAAAGCAGTTTGCCACTATTAAAAAACTCTCCACTTCCCCGCAGGTGACCGAAATTATCCATGCAGGCGATGCCGGAAGAGAAGGAGAGTTGATTGTCCGCAATATTCTCCGGCTCACCGGCTGCAACAAACCGATGAAACGGCTATGGATTTCCTCTCTCACCCCGAAAGCCATTAAAGAAGGATTTCAAAACCTCCTGCAGGAGTCCGAAACAAAAAATCTCTATTATGAAGCCTATACTAGAGCGTGTGCCGATTGGGTAGTAGGAATGAATGCTTCCAGGCTCTATACATTGCTGCTGCAAAAAGAGGGGTTTTCCGATGTGTTTTCCGTTGGAAGAGTCCAGACCCCCACGCTGGCGCTGATTGTAAAACGCGAATACGAGATTGAGAATTTTGTTTCCCAGCCGTTTTGGGAAGTTTATGCCCATTTTGCCATCAATAACAAGAAATATAAGGGCAAATGGGAGAAGGATGGGAATTCGAGAATAGAATCAAAAGAGCTTGCTGAAAAAATTGCCGCATTCTGTACAGGGAAGACGGCAGAGGCTATCGAAGTCAACACCGAAAAAAAAGAGTTTCAGCCACCATTGTTTTATAACCTATCTTCGATTCAGGCTGATGCCAATAAAAGATTCAAATTCTCTCCCAAGAAAACACTCGATATATTGCAAGGGTTATATCAGCGCGGGATTGTCTCCTATCCCCGTTCGGATTCACGGCATGTAACTCCGGGAGAAGCAGAGGGATTCCCTGGCATTCTTAACAAGCTGAGCAACCTCCCACAATTTCAGGATCTTTTTCCGTTGCCCGTTGAGAGCATCAGGAATAATGGAAGGTATGTGAATGCAAAAAAAGTGACCGACCATTATGCGATTATCCCTACGGAACAGGTACCAAATCCAAGCCGGCTTTCCCCGGATGAACAGAAACTTTATGACCTGCTCGCAAGGACATTGATAGCAGCCCATTATCCCTCTGCGTCAGCTGAATATACAACCATCAGGACGCTTGCGGATGGGAGGGCAGAGTTCCTTTCAAAAGGCAAAGTACCCATTGAGGAAGGGTGGCGGAAGGTGCTTCCCCAACAAGATAAGGAAAAGGATCATGTGCTGCCGTCCATCCAGCAGGGGGAAACAGGCACCGTTTTGAAAACCGAAGTCAAAGAAAGCAAAACCCAGCCTCCAAAGCGCTTTACAGAGGGGCAGTTGATTACCTTGATGAAGACCGCAGGCAAACATATTGAAGATAAAGAGCTTGAGAAAGTTTTGATGAAAACGGAAGGTCTAGGAACTGAAGCAACCCGCGCTGGCATTATCACGATGCTGAAAGACAGAGCGTATATCAATATCAGCAAAAATCTGGTTTATGCAACCGCGAAAGCAAAAATACTTGTCCAGGCTGTTGGCGGGCAAGTTTTAGCCTCGCCTGAAATGACAGCAAAATGGGAACAGCGTCTTAAGGAAATCGGGGAAGGGGCCGCTTCACCGAAGCAATTTATGGATCAAACAGGCAAAATGGTAGCCCATTTAGTTTCCAATACCACAGAAAGCGCAGCCAGCTGGAGTTTTGGAACGCAAGTAAAAGAGGAATTTATCCCAGGCAAGCAGAAAGGCAGGAAGAAACGGAGCACGAATTTGGGTGCCTGTAAACTATGCGGAGGAGCCGTTGTCGATAAAGGGAGTTTTTATGGATGTGCAAATTATCAAAAGACCAAGTGCGGGTTCACCGTTTCAAAACAAATTCTAGGCAGGACAATTACCCAGAAACAAGTAAAGCAGCTGTTAAAAGAGGGAAGCACGGATGTAATAGAGGGATTTACTTCCAAGGAACAAGCTTTTAATGCAAAGCTGGTATGGGACGAAAAAGGCCGCAGCATCCGTTTTGCCAGCAGGGTCAAGTCCTGACGTGTACTGTCTTGTCCAGGCCGCCTATGTATAGTAAACTTTATAGGATGAGTTTGACAATGGAGGTTTAGGGATGCCGACACCAAGTATGGAAGATTATATCGAACAGATTTATATTTTAATTGAAGAAAAAGGGTATGCAAGAGTGTCAGATATAGCAGAAGCGCTGTCTGTTCATCCCTCCTCGGTTACAAAAATGGTTCAAAAACTGGATAAGGACCAATACCTGGTCTATGAAAAATATCGTGGGCTTGTCCTCACCCCAAAGGGGGAAAAGACAGGAAAACGTCTTGTGGACAGGCATGAACTTCTCGAACAGCTGCTAAAGATAATTGGAGTCAAAGAGGAGAATATCTATCGAGATGTTGAGGGGATTGAACACCATCTCAGCTGGGATGCAATCGACAGGATTGGCGACCTGGTCCATTTCTTTGAGGAAGATGGAAGCAGGGGTGAAGCGCTAGCGGAAATTCGGCGCAGAAATGAAGAAAGCGAAGAGTGAAAATAAAACACCTGACGGGCAGTCAGGTGTTTTTTAGTAGGATTCAGGGAGGCTGCTGATATTCTCGATTTCATAGGGGAGGGCGAATTCTTCGTCTGTCTCCGTTTCTTTGATTGAAACACCGGTAATTCTCCCGGCTTCCGCTTCCATTAAGGCCTTCCGGTAGGAAATAACTCTTCCGGAAGAAGTTTGGAAAGAAATAACCTCACCTGCATTATTTTTAAAAACTCCAGTCAGCTGTTCTCCGTCCATGCATCACACCTCCTTTCCTATCTTCCGATTGATTCTTTGTGTTCACCTCCCTAGTCTTGCTGTATTCAATCTTTGGTAAACCTGTAAATTTTTCAGGGAATGGCGAAAAAAGCGCTGATGCTCCTCAGGGCAAAGCTGGCATCGCAAAAAAGAGCTGCCAGATTGGCAGCTCCAGTTCATGCTACTAGGAAAAATGAGTTAATTCCATTCATATGGGGTTTCCTGGTAAACGTAATAATTTAGCCAGTTGGAAAAGAAAAGATGCGCGTGTGAACGCCATTTATTGACAGGTCTGTTCTCAGGATTGTTCTCAGGAAAGTAATGCTCGGGAACGGGAACACTTAAGCCTCTTTCCCTGTCGCGGGCATATTCCTGTGCCAGGGTGTCTGTTTCGTATTCAAGGTGGCCAGTAACCATTATATGCTTCCTGTCCAGGGAATGGACGATGAAAGCACCCGCTTCATCAGACGCGGCTAAAAGCTTGAGTTCTGGCGATTTTTCAATTTCTTCAATGGATACATCTGTGTGCCGGGAATGCGGAGCATAAAACACATCATCAAAACCCCGCAGGAGTTTTTCTTTCGAATCATATATCCGGTGGGAATAAATTCCGGAACATTTTTCAGGCAGCTCGAACTTTCCGATCCCGTAGTGGTGGTACAATGCAGCCTGGGCACCCCAGCAGATATGCAGGGTTGAAGTAACATTTGTTTTTGTCCATTCGAAAATCTTGACTAGCTCTGCCCAATAATCCACCTGGTCAAAGGAAATCAGCTCTACCGGAGCCCCGGTGATTATCATTCCATCGAACTTCTTCTCCCTTACTTCATCAAACGTAGTGTAAAATTGGTCGAGATGAAGACGGCTAGTATTCCTCGATTCGTATGTAGCCGTTTTTAAGAAAGTAATGTTCACTTGCAGCGGTGTGTTTCCCAGCAGCCTCAGAAATTGTGCTTCTGTTTTCTCTTTTTCGGGCATCAGGTTCAGAATTAGAATATTCAATGGCCGGATATCCTGACTGCTTGCCCGCTCATCTTCCATGATAAAAATGTTTTCCTCTTCAAGAATCTCCCTTGCTGGAAGAAGCTTAGGAATTTTTATTGGCACTCCATACCCCTCCCTTGTATAAATTGACATTTAAATCTAATTATAATCTTGTCTCGATGAACAGGCAATTTAAGAATGCTGAATTCTCGAAAAAATTGTGAAACACATACTGAAATAGGTTTGCAAATGATACAATGAGGGGGAAACTACTACCTGAAAAAAGGCGGGGTCTGGATGGAAACAAAAGGGAAGTTTAAAACAGATATTGAAATTGCCAGGGAAAGCGAAATGCTTCCCATCACTGAAATTGCGGCCAAAATCGGGCTTGGGCCCGATGATTTGGAAATGTACGGCAAACATAAAGCAAAACTATCGTTTGACTGCTTGGCCAAGCTGGAAACAAAGGAAAGCGGAAAAGTAATCCTTGTAACTGCGATAAATCCAACCCCGGCCGGTGAAGGAAAGTCGACGGTTACAGTTGGACTGGCAGATGCTTTAAATAAAGTTGGCAAGAAAGCGATGATCGCCATGCGTGAGCCGTCCCTGGGACCGACCATGGGGATTAAAGGTGGAGCCGCAGGCGGCGGTTATGCCCAAGTGCTGCCCATGGACGAAATCAACCTTCATTTTACCGGTGACCTCCATGCAATAACGACGGCAAATAATGCACTTGCCGCGTTGATTGATAACCACCTCCAGCAGGGGAATGAACTGCAAATCGATGCCCGCCGTATCGTATGGAAGCGGGCCCTGGACCTTAATGACCGTGCACTGCGCAAGGTTGTAGTCGGGCTTGGCGGACCGATTCAGGGTGTTCCGCGGGAAGACGGTTTCGATATTACTGTTGCTTCCGAAATCATGGCAGTGCTTTGTCTCGCATCAAGCCTGCAGGACCTGAAATCTAGGCTGTCCAGAATGGTGATTGCCTATAATATGGAGAAAAAGCCTGTAACGGTTGGCGACCTTGGGGTGGAAGGAGCATTGGCCCTGTTGTTGAAAGACGCGGTCAAACCAAATCTGGTCCAGACGATTGAGCGTACTCCCGCCCTGGTGCATGGCGGTCCTTTCGCCAATATCGCCCATGGGTGCAACTCGGTCATGGCAACAAAGGCGGCTTCCAGGCTGGCTGATTTTGTTGTCACGGAAGCGGGGTTCGGAGCGGACCTCGGGGCCGAAAAATTCCTGAACATCAAAACAAGAGACGCCGGATTTGAACCGGCTGCTGTTGTCATTGTTGCGACAATCCGGGCCTTGAAAATGCATGGGGGCCTTGCCAAAAACGAATTGGCCGTGGAGAACATCCCTGCACTCAAAGCCGGGTTTGCCAACCTGAAGAAACATGCGGAGACGATTGCCGGCTTTGGACTGCCATTTGTTATAGCCGTAAACAAATTTATCACGGATACCGATCTTGAAACGAAAACGCTGCTGGACTTATGTGAAGCAGAATCAATCCCGGCTTCACTTACCGAGGTTTGGGAAAAGGGCGGTGCTGGTGGTGTTGAGTTGGCTGGAAAGCTCCTGGGAGTAATGGATGCTCCGTCTTCCTTTAGGAGAACGTATGATTTATCCGACTCACTCGAACAAAAAATTGAGGCTGTTGCCCGTCAAGTTTATGGCGCATCCGGTGTGGACTTTGCCCCGAAGGCCAAAAAACAGCTTGCCGATTTTGAACAGAATGGCTGGGGCGTTCTGCCTGTCTGTATGGCGAAAACCCAATATTCGCTCTCGGATGATCCTGTCAAGCTTGGAAGGCCCTCCGGTTTTGCCATTACAGTCAGGGAGTTGAAGCCTTCTATTGGAGCCGGGTTCATCGTCGTCCTCACCGGTGAGGTCATGACAATGCCAGGCCTTCCCAAAAGGCCAGCGGCGTTAAATATGGATGTTGATGAGGATGGCAATGCCATTGGTTTATTTTAAAGAATGCGTGCCAGCGGAAAAGTGGTGAATTAATTGTTTGACCCAACTGCGTTTGAAAATATCAAGGTTGTAATTGAAGGTGCCGTCTATGACAGGGACCTTCAGGGAGAAATCCTGGTGACTGACCGCGATGATTTAGTGAATCTGGCGAAGCTATCCAGGAAATACAGTGTTTCTTTCCAGATGAAGCATGATGTGGAGGGTAAAATTCAGGCAGCCCTAACAATAGAGGCTGGCCTTGGGAACCTTGCAGCCGAACTGCTGGATGGCGAGGGTTCCCTTCACCTTGCAGGCTGTGCTGTGACTGCTGCGTTTCTGCTGAGACACCAACATGAAGAGGAGCTGTACAGTAAAGTCCAGCAGGCTCTTGAGCGGATTTGGGGTGCCGGAAGAACAATCACACAATCCGCAACCCTCAATCCCCTCCAAGCGGGCATATCCGTAAAAAATGAAGCGGCAGTCCACTTTAACCGCCTGGTACTTGAGGACCAAATCGATGACCTTGCAGAAATGGTGGATTATATGATTGCATCGATGAGGGAGCTGGAACTTTGCATTGGCAAAGGGTAAAAGCACATTTTGATATAGGGCCCGGGGGAAAAACGGGCCCTTTTCCAAGAAAAAGAAACGTAAGGGGCCTTTGACAACTGTCCAGAGTCCTGCGCTTTTCTTGTCTTAAACGCCGTTTTCCATCATATATTTATAGCATGGGGGGGAGCCTATGGAGAGTATTGCTTGGGTAACGGACAGCACTGCCATTCTCGATGATAAACTTGCCAGCCGCGATGATATTTTCACCATACCTATGTCGGTAATCCTTGACGGCAAGGAATTTACGGATGGAATCGATTTGACCGCAGGTGAGCTTTTTCATAGATTAAAAACCTTAAATGAACCTCCAAAGACTTCGCAGCCATCTGTTGGCGCCTTTAAAACGCTATATGAAAAACTATATCATGATTATGATCAAGTGATTTCCATACTTGTTTCTTCAAAGTTGAGCGGAACAATCGATTCAAGCCAGCAGGCATCAAAATTGCTGAACAAGCCGGTAGTCACAATCGACTCCAAAATCCTGAGTTTCCCGCAAAGTGCTCTCATTAAAAAAGGGATCGCGCTTGCCGGAAAAGGGACTTCCATCCCGGAAATCAAGAGCACACTGGAAAAAATCCGGGACAGCAGTGAAACCTATGTTCTGGTGGGCAGCCTGGAACAGCTGCACCGCAGCGGGCGCATGTCCAGTGCCAAATACCTATTCGGAAGCATGCTGAATATAAAACCGATTATTTCCATAGTGGATGGAGCGCTTGAAGTCAAGGATAAGGCAAGAAGCGGAAAAAAAGCGAAGGAAAAAATCTTTGACTACTTCCGTGCGTCCTACCGGAAATATGGAATGAGGGAAGCCTGGCTGCTATATGGCCATGAACCCTATGTAGCCTTACAGTGGATGAAAGAGCTTCAGACAGAGTTTACAGAAGTTGCTTTTTCCTGCTTTCCGCTGGGGGCAGTGATTGGTGTCCATGCAGGTGAACATACCATTGGAATTAGCTGGTACAATCAATCTCTTTAAGAAGAGGACCCAAAAAGGGGCCTTTTTTTTGAGACCAAAATAATCTGTAAAATTCTTGTTTAAGGCATGGTGCGCTATTCATGTTAAAATACAAGCTAGGAAGAAGGTGGCTGTTTATGAAGGACACTTTAGCCAGGACAGAGGAATTTGTCCGGGCCGAATTGATGGATGAATCCACCGGGCATGATTGGCATCACATAGACAGAGTCAGAAAAAACGCAAAGCTGATCGCCCAAAAGCTGGGGGTAGGCGACCTTTTTATCATTGAGATGGCTGCCCTGCTCCATGATATTCCAGATGAGAAACTTAATGAATCGGAAAAACAAGGCTGGGATAAACTTCTTGAGCACATGGATTCCCTGAACCTGCCCGAAGATACGGCCGCACATATCCTTGCCTGCATTGAGAGTGTATCGTTCAAAGGCGGAAGAAAAGTGGAATTGAAAACGATTGAGGCGAAAATTGTCCAGGATGCCGACCGGCTGGATGCACTTGGGGCAATCGGCATTGCAAGGACTTTTGCATATGGGGGTAAAAAAGGGAATCCAATCTATGAACCGGAATTTCAGGTAAGAGACGGGATGAGCCTGGAAGACTATCGAAATGGCCAGAGTTCCTCCGTCCATCATTTTTATGAAAAGCTTTTTAAGCTAAAGGATCTCATGAATACGGATGAGGCCCGGGAAATTGCGCAGCAAAGGCATGAGTATATGGCGGAATTTCTCGAACAATTTTACAGTGAATGGAATGGTAATGCTTGAAAATGATGTCTGCAGAAAATATAACAAAATCTTATGGTGAAAAAACCTTATTTGAAGGTGTCAGCTTTACAATCGGAGAACGGGATCGGGTCGGTCTGATTGGCGTCAATGGTACTGGAAAATCTTCCTTGCTGAAAATAATCGCAGGAATTGATGCGCCGGATTCGGGCCATTTGACCACTCCAAAGGATTATCGGATGAGCTATCTATCCCAACAGCCAGAGTTGAACCCCGATTTGAACGTGCTGGAGCAAGTGTTTTTTGGCGAGGCCCCAATATTGAAACTTATGAGGGAATATGAAAGCACCCTGTTCAAAATGGAGAAGGATCCTGCAGATGCCTCTTTGCATGAAAAGCTTATGGGGATGCAGCAGCAAATGGATCGCCTTGATGCCTGGGATGCAAATACAGCAGCCAAAACAATTCTTACAAAATTGGGGATCGCTGATTTCGGAAAAAGGACGGGCGTCCTTTCGGGCGGGCAGAAAAAACGGGTTGCTTTGGCACAGGTATTAATAGAGGCACCCGACTTGCTCATCCTCGATGAGCCAACAAACCATCTTGATTATGAAAGTGTAAAATGGCTGGAAGAATATTTGGGTCGTTATACCGGTTCACTGCTGCTGGTCACTCATGACCGCTATTTCCTTGATCGGGTAACCAACCGGATTTTTGAACTGGATGGCGGTACCCTTTATAGTTATAAAGGAAACTATGCCAGCTTTCTTGAAGCGAAAGCGGCCAGGGAAGAGAATGAAGCTGCGACACTTGAAAAGAAAAGGAATCTGTTCAGGCGGGAACTGGAATGGATTCGGCGTGGAGCGAAAGCCCGAACAACAAAGCAAAAAGCAAGAATCCAGCGCTTTGAACAGCTGGAGACACAGATAAGTGGCAAAGCCACTGAAAAGCTTGATATTTCCCTTAGCGGAAGCCGGTTGGGGAAGCAGGTGCTTGAGCTCAAGGATGCGGTGAAAAACTTTAGCGGCAAAGTGATCCTTCAGGACTTTGACTTTCTTTTAAAGCAGGGTGACCGGATTGGAATCATCGGCAGAAATGGAACCGGAAAATCCACCCTCCTCAATATACTTGCAGGGAAGATCCCGCTCGACTCGGGTGAGCTGATCACTGGGCAGACCGTAAGAATCGCCTATTATACCCAGGAAAATGAAGGCCTTGATGAAAACAAAAGAATGATTGAGTATTTGAAGGAGACGGCACAGGTAGTTCATACTTCTGATGGGAAAACGATTTCGGCTTCGCAGATGCTGGAACGTTTCCTCTTTCCGCCTTCCACCCATGGTACGCCGATCCGAAAATTGTCAGGCGGAGAGAAACGGCGATTGTATCTTTTGAAATTATTGATGGAAGAGCCAAATGTCCTGTTGCTAGATGAGCCGACAAATGATCTTGATACGCAGACGTTAACCGTTCTCGAAGACTATCTTGATGACTTTCCAGGGGTGGTCATTACAGTATCCCATGACCGCTACTTCCTTGATAAGACAGTGGACCAATTGCTTGTACTTGAAGGCGAAGGTAAAATCTCGTTGTTTTTCGGGAATTACTCTGACTATTTAGAGAGTCTCCTGACTCAAAAAGAAGCGTCCATTTCCGAAAAAAAAGAGAAGCAGGAGCCCCAGGACAGGCCAAAAAAGAAGAAAATGTCCTATATGGAAAAACGTGAGTGGGAGGAAATAGAGGACAAAATTGCTGCGGCCGAAGCCCGGATCGAGGAAATACAAGCTGAAATGTCCGGTATTGGCAGCGACTTTGAAAAAGGACAGGCTTTGATGAAGGAAGAGTCCGAGCTTAATGAGCAGCTGGAACAGATGATCGAGAGATGGAGCTATCTTTCAGAGATAGCGGATTAATTCTAACCTACATTAGAAAGTTGGCGAAACCCGCCAAGTTTCAATATGATAAAATTGATATTCAACAAAGGGGTGGAACCATGAAAATAACTTCGATTGAGCCAACGCCAAGCCCGAATACGATGAAGGTCAATCTGGATGAAGCGTTGCCCATGGGTAAAAGCAATAATTACAAACAAGGTAATAAGGAAGGTGCCCCGCAGGTTATCCAAAAGATTCTTGAAATTGAAGGGGTCAAGGGAGTTTACCATGTAGCAGATTTTCTTGCTGTGGAAAGGAATGCAAAGTTTGACTGGAAGGTAATTTTGCCTGAAGTTAGAAAAGCGTTCGGCCAGGAAGATGGCGAGGAAGCGGAAGACTCTGTGAAAGTGGACGAACATTTCGGCGAAATCAAGGCCCAGGTTCATATGTATAAAGGTGTTCCAGTCCAAATCAAACTGACGGATGGAAACGAAGAGAAAAGATATGCGCTTCCGGAAATATTCGCCAAAGCTGCAATGGAGGTTCAGGGACCTGAAGATAATCTCGTCATGGTCAGGCGGTGGAAAGATTTTGGTGTCCGTTACGGCGATTGGGACCAAATCGGCGAAGAGATGAAAGAAGAAATCATGGCTGCTTACCCGCCCGAGCGGCTGGAAGGGCTTATTAACCAGGCAAAGAATCCGGAGCAGCGGGCTGCAAGTCAAAAGAGGGTGCCAGTCAGTTTGGAAGACCTTGAACATCCTGACTGGCGGAAACGTTATCAGCTGCTGGAGCAGATGCCTGACCCGACAGTAGATGACCTTCCTCTTCTTGGAAAGGCACTGGAAGATGAAAAAGCATCCATCAGGCGCTTGTCAGCAGTCTATCTCGGCATGATAGAGGACCCTGAAGTCCTGCCGTATTTATATAAAGCTTTGAAGGATAAAAGTGTAACAGTGAGAAGGACAGCAGGAGACTGCCTCTCCGATCTCGGTTTTCCGGAGGCAGCTGAAGCCATGTCCGAGGCTTTGAAGGACAATAGCAAGCTGGTCCGTTGGCGCGCAGCCATGTTTTTATATGAAGTGGGAGACGAGAAGGCGCTGCCTGCCTTAAAGTCAGCAGAAAATGACCCTGAATTCGAAGTCGCCCTTCAAATCAAGCTAGCCATTGCCAGAATTGAACATGGTGAGGAAGCTAAAGGGTCCGTTTGGAAACAGATGACGGAAGCAAGGAAAAAAAGTTGAGAATGAGGGGAGTACATCCCTATAAAGGACGCGAATGATGGATTCGCGTCTTTTTTATGGAATAGGTCCTCAGCTTATCAAGACTAAAGCCTTATTTTATCTTGGTATTTCGACAATTCGCCCGGTTTGACGACGAATAACCTTCCTGCTGATAGGTTGAAAGATAGCATAACAAGAGAATGTTGTCGTTCTCTCCCCCTTTTCGTCGAGTGCTTTAAATTCATAAATATACAGAATTTTGTTAAAGTAATAAGAACATAGAACTCTGCCCAAATTCGGAGTTGCGGTGAACAAAGTGGTCTTGATTTTAGTCGGAATGGTATCAACACATAAAATCTTTCCAAAGGAGTTTTTATGGCAAAAAAAGAGATTATAACCTTACTGTTGGCGGGAGGAAGAGGCACAAGGCTGAGGAAGCTCACAGAAAAAATCGCAAAACCTGCCGTTCCTTTTGGCGGGAAATATAGAATTATAGATTTTGCATTAAGCAATTGCCGAAACTCGGGCATGGATACAGTTGGCATTCTCACCCAATACCAGCCGCATACACTGCAAAACTATATCAGCAACGGGGAAACCTGGGATTTAAACCGCAGGAATGCAGGTATAACTTTTTTGCCCCCTTTCCAGTGTGATGACATGGACAGATGGTACGAAGGAACAGCGCATGCCATTGCACAAAACCGTCTGTTCATTCAGTCCCATGAGCCTGAATATGTACTGATCATATCAGGAGACCACATTTATAAAATGGACTACAACTGTATGCTTGAGGTACATATTGAAAAAGGTGCCGATGTAACGATACCTGTGGTACGTGTTCCATGGGAGGAAGCAGAAAGGTTCGGAATCATGAACGTTGACCACGAATCCGGGCAGATCCTCGATTTTGTTGAAAAGCCGCTCCACCCTCAATCCAATAACGCTTCTATGGGAATCTACATTTTTAATTGGAAAACACTTTGCCATATTTTTGAACAGCTTGATGGCGACCCTGAATCCTTCAGCGATTTTGGGAAGGATATCATCCCTTTTATGCTTCAGCAGAATTACAGCCTTTACGCCTATGAGTTCAATGAGTACTGGAAGGATGTCGGCACGGTACAAAGTTATTGGGAAGCCAATATGGATTTGCTGAGGGACGCAACTTCGCCGATCCTCCACCGCAAGGAATGGCCAATCTATACGGCCGGCACTACATTGCCGCCTGCTTATCTGGATGAAGAATCATATATAAAACAGTCGCTCATCAGTGAGGGCTGCGAAATCTTCGGGGATGTTTTGAGTTCAGTTCTTTCCTATGGCGTGAAGGTAGGAAAGGGTTCATTGGTTAAAAATTCGGTTATTCTTCCTCATGCCGTGATTGGGGAAAATATGCTGATAGAAAACGCTGTTGTAGGCAGTGAGGTTTTGATTGAAAACCGCAGCGGGTTTGAAGCTTTATCGGAAAGCGTCATGTTTGTAGAAGGGAAAACCATTATAAAGCAATGATGGCACCAGTGACGCCTCCTCTTGATTGCATTGCAGCAAAAAAGATAGTATGCTAACACTGCAACTAAAGATGGGAGGGATTCTTATGTCCATGGCTTATGAAGAATATATGAAACAGATTGTGAAGCCGATGCGTGAGGAACTAGTAAATGCAGGCTTTAAGGAATTGTTAACACCTGAAGAGGTTGAACAGTATGTTGAAAACGCTGAAGGCACCACGCTAGTGGTTGTTAATTCAGTTTGCGGCTGCGCCGCAGGCCTTGCCCGTCCGGCTGTTACACAGGCGGTACTTCGGAGCGACAAGGCGCCTGATCACCTTGTCACTGTCTTTGCCGGCCAGGAAAAGGAAGCTACTGCAAAAATGCGTGAATATTTCACCGGTCTGGAGCCTTCTTCTCCTTCCATGGCTCTCCTGAAGGGGAAGGAAGTTGTTCATTTTATTCCCCGGCACGAAATTGAAGGACATTCCATGGAAGAGATCCTGGATAATTTGAGTGCGGCATTTGAAAAACATTGTTAAGGGAACTCGCCAAAGGGCGAGTTTTCTTTATCATGTCGAATAGGGTGTAAAACGATGATTGTTACAACGGCGGGAAGAACAAATGAAGATATGATCAGGCAAGCCGAACAGATAGCCCAGGCGTTGGGCAGCCCGTATGTTCCCCGAAATAAACGATCTGTTCTGCAGTTGATGGAATCGGTAAAGGGTGATTGCTTGGTGGTTGGAAAGAACCGGCTTGAACTGTATCCCCGCGGTGAGGACGAGCCTTTCTTCTTTCATCCCAATTCAGCCATGTTTCGGGTTAAACGATTATTAAAGGGAGAAAAAGATCCCTTTCTGGAGGCTTCAGGCTTCGGGGAAGGCATGAGCTTGCTGGATTGTACACTGGGCCTGGGCTCTGACAGCATTGTAGCCAGTTTTGCCGCAGGGGCTAGCGGCAAGGTAATTGGTGTGGAAGGCAATCCCGTTTTAGCATATATTGTAGCCGCAGGCTTGATGTCCTGGTCCTCTGGGTTACCGCCCATGGATAAGGCAATGAGAAGAGTGTCCGTTGTTCAGGGCGAGGCACTTGCTGTTATGGAGCGAATGGATGGAGCCAGTATTGACTGTGTGTACTTTGACCCCATGTTTGAAGAGAGCATCCTTGAATCGGACGGAATCAGGGGCCTTACCAACTTTGCACTGAATGAAACATTAACAAAGGAAATGATGGAGCAGGCGCTCCGCATTGCGAGAAAACGGGTCATCCTGAAAGATCATTTTCGCAGCAGCCGTTTTGAAAACTTCGGCTTTCAAGTCTTCAGGCGTAAAAGCGCAACATTCCATTTTGGCATCATTGAAAAACCCTGAAAGAAATTTCTTCAGGGTTTTTCAATCGGATCAGCTTTCCTTGTCCAGCTCCGCCTCCTAGCCCCTTGGGACATAAGCCATTCTCCGCCAGAAGTCAAAGAGCGACTTCTTCTGGAGACTGTCTTATGCCTGTCGGGGCTATGCAGTCGGCTCCGCTTTTCCTTTAATCTACAATTGTCAGATATACAAAATAAGCCAGCATAACCATGCCGATGGCTGCTACTGTCCATGTCATTTTCTTTCCCCCTCGCTATATTGGGTTATCTTTGTACAGTATGTATATATCCATATAACTACCTTAAATACATATTATCCCTTATAAATAAAAATAAACCTTTTGCCCAGTGGCACATGAAAGCGGTATAATAATCATGTGAAAGAAATGATTATTTATATAATGATAGATTAATCTAAATTGGCAAGGGAACTTTATTGCACGGGGGGAAAGAAAATGCCGCTATGGCTGAGAAAATCACTCGTCGTTTTGATATCCATATTAACTCTTGGAATGGTTTCGCCTTCACAAGCGTCCGAACTGCTGCCGTCACAATCTAAAGGCGGTGATATGGCTGATGCCATGCGGGCACCTGCTGCAAACCAGGAGGGGCAGCATGAGGAAGAGAGTCAACGGGAAAGTTTCATGGGGAGAGCTATGAAACAGGCGGAAGAGCAATCGCTGGAAAAGTTCGGCACCCGCATCGGCCCTGTGATCGAAGATGAATTCAGACAAATCATACTCCCAAACATTGAAAAAGCCATTGTCTCTGTGGCAGAACAATTTCCGGAAGAAGAATTGGCAAACCTGTCCATATCGGAATTGCCTGGAGGGGGCGTTTCCGAGAAAATCTTTCATATTTATGGTCCGGACCAAAAGGATATAATCCGGTTCCATGTAAGAAGGGATAGGCCGCCGCATGAAGGGTATTGGTTCAATTTTCATTATCATACTCATCATGACGGTTTTCAGACTCATTTTGATCTTGGGTCAATCTACTGGGCTAAAAATACTCCGCCAAAATGGAGAACCTAACCAGCCATAAGCCGGTTAGGTTTTTTTTCGTTTAAATAACTCATTGCTAATCCAAAACAGTATGCAGCAGAAGGTAAAATATGCAGCCAGAATGGTTATGATCCATAGTTTCAAAGGGTGCAGGAAAGTGACTGGAATCAGGGGAAGAAGAATGAGGCAAAGAAAGAAATCTGCTGCTACCAGCTTTCCTGAGGCAAGCTCTTTAAGAACAAACTGGAGATCGGAAGAGGAATTTTTATGTGGCGGCCATTTTGATTTCATGGTTGTTTTCACCTACTTACATATGCTACTGAACTATATGCGTTTTATGCCTGAAGTGTGAGGAATTATCCCCTTTTCCTTATTATGTAAGTTGCTAGAAGGCTTCTTCAGCTAATTTCCAATATGTTATAATTTTAATAGACTTACTCCATGGTTAAACATTTAATTTAAGGGAGACCCAGAAATGCGCCATTTGACCCAGTTCCTCCTTTTTTCTTTCATTATATTTTTACTTCCGGGAAGCCTCCATGCCAATGTGAATGGCATTCCTCTTAAACTTTACCCTCAGCAATCCTTGCTGATGGATTCTTTGAATGTCGAACATAATGATTATCTTGGGGAAATTTTTTTAGTGCCAGAAGGAAATTTTAATCATCGGGAAACGGCGGAAATAATTGTCAGAATTGACCGCCTCCCAACAGAAATGCTAAGGAAAATCGTCGAACAGGACATACAGATTGCCCTTTTCGAAGGAAAACTTACAGATAATCCTTCCGCACGGGGCTTAAAAGGGATTACGCCACGAGGATATGCCAGTGGCAAAACCTGGGATGAAGTTCCTGGGGTAGGAGGGTCAAGGCTGGTCCTCGTCAAGATTGGCAGCAGCGACAAGGGGCAAGGCCACGGTTCTGTCAATCTTGAACTCCATGAATTGGCCCACTCGGTTGACCGCCATGTCTATGGACTCATCAGGGAAGATCCGCGGTTTCTGGAGATTTGGAAGCAGGAGAGCAAGTTCCTGTTTCCTGGAAAGGCTTATTTCCTGGATTACCCCGAAGAATACTTTGCAGAAACCTTTGCCATGTTCTATCTGGACGGCCAGCATAAAAAGCTGTTGAAAGATGTGGCCCCTCAGACTTTCAGATATATCGAGGCACTGGATTAATGAATAATGGCTGCGGCACTTTGGTTGTCGCAGCCATTGCTTTGCTTTAAAATAGGAAAGACTGTTATTTAAGGTGGTGCTTTTTTTGAAACAATATTTGGACTTATGCAAACATGTTCTTGAAGAAGGGACAAGGAAGGAAGACCGTACCGGCACAGGTACCATCAGCACGTTTGGTTACCAGATGAGGTACGATTTGAGCGCAGGCTTTCCCTTGGTTACAACGAAAAAACTGCACTTGAAAAGCATCATTCACGAACTTCTCTGGTTTTTAAATGGAGATACGAATGTTAAATACCTTCAGGAAAATGGAGTTCGGATTTGGAATGAGTGGGCGGATGAAAATGGGGAGCTGGGACCGGTTTACGGGCACCAGTGGAGGTCCTGGCCAACTCCTGATGGAGGGAGCATCGACCAAATTTCCAACTTGATTCACCAGATTAAAAACAACCCTGATTCAAGAAGGCTGATTGTCAGCGCCTGGAATGTTTCTGATGTAGACCATATGGCTCTTCCGCCATGCCACTGCCTGTTTCAGTTCTATGTGGCAGATGGAAAACTGTCCTGCCAGCTGTATCAGCGGAGTGCCGACATTTTCCTTGGAGTCCCATTCAATATCGCATCATATGCCCTGCTAACGATGATGGTGGCCCAGGTGTGCGACCTTCAGCCAGGTGAGTTCATCCATACCCTTGGGGATGCGCATATCTATACAAACCATGTTGAACAGGTCAACCTGCAGCTGGACAGGGAGCCAAGAGCATTGCCAAAAATGAAGCTGAACCCGGAAGTCAAGGATATTTTCGGTTTCAAATTTGAAGATTTTACGCTTGAAGGCTATGACCCTCACCCGCATATAAAAGGAGCCGTGAGTGTATGATTTCCTTAATCTGGGCCATGGACGAAAATCGTGCCATAGGAAGGGATAACCAGCTGCCTTGGCATTTGCCGGAGGATCTCAAGTTTTTTAAAAGGATGACAATGGGCCACCCAATCGCAATGGGCAGAAAAACACATGAGTCCATCGGCCGGCCGCTTCCAGGCCGTGAAAACATTATCATCACACGGGATCATGAATATAAGAGCGAAGGATGCACTGTTCTTTATTCCGTTGACGAATTGCTTAACTATCATGATTTGCATAAAGAAGAACTCTTTGTCATAGGCGGTGCTGAAATCTTCAAAGAAGTGCTTCCCCATGCGGACCGTCTGTATGTGACAATGATTCATGAGCGGTTTGACGGCGACACCTTCTTCCCGGTGTTCCATATGGATGACTGGGAACTTGAAACGCGCGAAAAGGGAATAAGGGATGAGAAAAATCCGTACGATTATGAGTTCCTGATCTATAGGCGGAAGAAATAAGACAGCATGGGCTGTCTTATTTTTTTATAAATGAAGTAGTAAAAATATTAAAAAACTTTTATCGATTAACGCGTTTATATGTTATAATGTACAAATTAATCAACTATAAAGTGAGGGTGCTGTATGGAACAAAGAACAGTCATAAAAAAATTGGTGCAAGTAGAAGATATTTTGATAGCTTACAGGCATCTGAAGGAAATTGTTGCCCATACACCACTGCAAAAAAACGAACGGCTTTCCGAAAAATATGAATGCAATGTTTATCTAAAACGGGAGGACCTGCAGCATGTCCGTTCTTTCAAGCTTAGGGGAGCTTATTATTCGATGAAGCTTTTGAGCGAGAACCTTGAAAATGGAGTTGTTTGTGCGAGTGCAGGGAATCATGCTCAAGGGGTAGCATTTGCATGCCGGCAGCTGGGGATTCACGGAAAGATTTTTGTGCCTGCTACCACACCTGGCCAGAAGGTCAGCCAGATTGAAATGTTCGGAAGGGAATTTGTGGAAATCATTCTCTCGGGAGACTCCTTTGACGATGCCTATAATGAAGCAGTTGCCTGTTCAGATCGGGAAGGGAGAGCTTTTATTCACCCGTTTGACGATGAAAAGGTAATCGCGGGGCAAGGAACGGTCGCTGTGGAAATAATGAATGATTGTGAAGAGCCGATTGACTATATTCTTGGCAGCATTGGCGGCGGAGGCTTAATGTCTGGGGTAGGGACTTTTATTAAGAGTGTTTCCCCCGGAACGAGGGTTATTGGAGTCGAACCTGCAGGCGCTGCTTCAATGAAAGCATCAATCCAACAGGAGAAGGTATTCCCGCTAAGCCAGATTGAAACGTTTGTAGACGGTGCCGCCGTCAAGTGTGTTGGCCAAAAAACATACGAAATTTGCCGGGAATTGCTTGATGATATTGTGGTTGTGCCGGAAGGGAAAGTGTGTACATCCATCCTCCAGCTTTACAATGAACATGCCATTGTTGCGGAGCCGGCGGGCGCGCTTCCTATTGCTGCCCTGGATTTCGTTAAGGAGGAAATTAAGGGAAAGACGGTCGTCTGTGTAATAAGCGGAGGAAATAATGACATCAGCCGTATGCAGGAAATCAAGGAACGCTCTTTGCTTCACGAAGGCCTCCTGCACTACTTTATCGTAAATTTCCCACAGCGTGCCGGGGCTTTGCGCGAGTTTCTTGATGACGTTCTTGGGCCGCAGGATGATATTTCGAGGTTTGAATATACGAAGAAACATAATAAGGAAAGCGGGCCGGCCCTGGTGGGAATAGAGCTTAAGGATAAAAATGAATATCCAAGACTGATCGCCAGCCTTGAAAAGAAAGGTTTTGCATTCCTGGAACTTAACAATAATAACCAGCTGTTTAATTTGCTTGTATAATAACTATAATAGAGATAGAATCGAAATGATGTTGAAGAAGTAAGAAATATCACATAGAGGAAAACTTTTTTGTTTTTGTGAAATTATCATGAACAATTATCTTATTGCTCCACAAAGGGCAATTAATGCACTATAATCATAGTAGATTCACAAAATGAGAAGGAGATGTTGATCCATGCTATCAAACATCGGTGTCCCGGGATTAATTCTAATCCTTGTTTTGGCCTTAATCATCTTTGGACCAAAGAAACTCCCCGAGATTGGACGTGCATTCGGGCAAACGCTGAAAGAATTTAAGAAATCCACTCGTGAGTTAACCAGCGACGTAATGGACGATATTGAGGAAGAGAAAAAGGAAATCCAAAAAGCGCTCAAATAAGGTGTAAGATAATTTATCTTGCACCCTTTTTTCTGAAATGAAGGGGACCAATAAAGCTACAGCGCATATTCGGTGCTGTAGCTTTTCTAAATAAAGCATTCTTGTCTGGCAGGGGAGAAATATGGAAGATAAAGAACTAAATGTAGTAGACCATTTGGATGAACTAAGAAAAAGGCTGATGATCAGCGTTGCTGCCTTTCTTGTATTTTTTATCGTCGGGTTCCTTTTTGTAGAAGATATTTATCAATTTTTTGTTCAGGACCTGGACATAAAACTGATTGTCCTGGGACCCAGTGATATCGTTTGGATTTATTTCATGATTGCCACTGTAATTGCCATTGCCGGAACCATACCAGTCTTGGCAACCCAAATTTGGCTGTTTGTTAAACCGGCATTGAAGCCAATTGAGCAAAAAGTGACTTTGTCTTATATTCCTGCACTGTTCATTCTGTTTGTTGCCGGTCTATTGTTTGGATATTTCGTCATTTTCCCGATTGTACTCAATTTCCTGATTGAATTGAGTGCGGACATGGTTGTGACGAATTTTACAGCGGATAAGTATTTCCGGTTTATTTTAAACATGACAATTCCCTTTGGCATTTTATTCCTGATGCCGGTTGTGACGATGTTCCTTACATCCCTCGGAGTTATTAATCCCTTTGTTCTATCGAAAATCCGCAGATATGCCTACTTTGTGCTTGTTGTAGTGGCGGTGGTTATTTCTCCTCCAGATATCATGTCCGACTTTCTGGTGACGGTGCCGTTATTATTCCTGTATGAAATCAGCGTCAATCTATCAAAGATCGTCTATAAGCGGAAACTCAAGAAAGAGAAAGAATGGGAAGTGGAAAATGGCTACGCCGGGCAGGATAGCCAGTAACTTTAAATAAAAAGCCTCCAGGGCATCCTGAAGGCTTTTTATCATGGAAGAAAAAAGTTTTTGAAAGCGCATAAACAGACACAATTCGATATGGTAATAAGGTATAATATAATCAAACGGGATAAAAAGAGGATTGATATTTTGTTATACAAGAGCCTGGAGTTCAAAAATACTGTTGGACAGAAGGTTAAGGTGAAGGAAATACCTGTATTGGAGAAAAGAAACCCTCATTATTTCATGATTCAAGTCCGTTTGCAAACTTTTATATCAGGCATTTACTTTGATGAAAATGCCAAAAAGACTTACTCTTTCAGGGAATATTTAAAAAGGGTCCTTAAGTGGCCCGTCTACGAGCAGCTTTTCCAAAGTGCCGAATTGAAGAATAATGCATAAGCGATAGGCGCCAAATAGGCGCCTTTTGTTTTGTTCCTATTTTAAGAACATGTATAATTGAATAGAGAGCAGATAGGGGCGTGATTATGTGAATAAGATTAAGGTTGTTACGGATTCAACGGTGGACCTAAGCGAAAATGTCATTAAAGAGTACGATATACATATTGTTCCGCTGTCCATTTCCATTGATGGCGAGCATTTTTTGGACAGGATTGAAATTTCTCCCCAAGAGTTCATGGATAAGATGAAAGCTTCAAAAGAACTTCCAAAAAGCTCCCAGCCGTCAGCCGGAGAGTTCCTGGAAGTATATGAAAGCCTGGCCGACCAGGGCTATTCTGTCATTTCCATCCACATGACGGGGGGCATGAGCGGCACCGTCCGCTCAGCGGAAAGTGCAGCGGGCATGACGAAAGCAGACGTCACGGTGATTGATTCCCGTTTTATTTCAAAAGCCTTGGCCTTCCAGGTAATTGAAGCTGCCAAAATGGCAAAGGAAGGCCGCAACATAGAGGATATAGTTGCAAGGCTGGAACAAGTAAGGGAAAACACACGTCTATATGTCGTCGTGGACACTCTCGAAAACCTGGTGAAGGGTGGAAGAATCGGGAAAGGCAAGGCGATGATAGGGTCGCTGCTGAACATTAAGCCAATTGCTTCCCTTGAAGGCGGCGAATATACTCCAGTCTCAAAAGCGCGCAGCTACTCGCAAGTGGTAAAGTACCTTGTTAACCGTTTTGTTGAAGATACGGAAGGACGGACCGTCAGAGGGGTCGGGCTTGTCCATGCCGCCGGGATGGAACTGGCTGCCAAGCTCAAAGAGGCAATCGCTGAAAAGACGGGCTATAGTGAGATCCAAATTGAGGATACAACCCCAATTGTCAGTACGCATACAGGGCCTGGAGCCATTGGCTTCATGTACTTTTTTGAATAATAAGGAAATAAGCCATTAGCCTTTCCTATTATGAAGGTCTTTGCTAGAATGAAGAAGTAGCAAGATATAGAGAGGTAGCAAGATATAGAGAGGTAGCGGGTGAAGTGAAATGAAAAAGTTGTTATCGGCCTTCGTGATGATAGGTGCCTTACTATTGGCTGGCTGCGGCCAGCAGGGAATTGTGGACCCCTTGAACTGGCCGGTGGAAGAGTTTGAATTTGTGAATCAGGAAGGTCAAAATTTTGGGCTTGACGACTTGGAAGGGAAAATATGGGTAGCGGATTTCATTTTTACAAACTGCCCTGATATCTGTCCGCCCATGACGGCGAATATGCTAAAACTTCAGGATATGGTCAAGGAAGAAAATCTTGATAACGTCGAATTTATCTCCTTTAGCGTCGACCCTGAAGTGGATAAGCCAGAGACACTCAAGGAATTTGGCGAGCGTTTCAGCGTGGATTTTTCCTCCTGGAATTTCCTTACTGGCTATTCGCAGAAGGAAATCGAGACCTTTGCGATGGATAACTTTAAAACCATTGTACAAAAACCTGAGAATGGGGATGCGGTCATTCACCAATCCTATTTTTACCTTGTGGACCAGAATGGGCAGATCATGAAAAGCTATTCCGGCTTAAATGACACTCCCTTTGAAGATATCATCAAGGACATCAAAACACTTCAATAGACCTCTCTGAGGTCTGTTTTTTTGTATACTGCCATAATGCTTTCTCTGTGTCTGGGAAAGTTGCTGCATGCTATAATAAAAAAAGAATATGATAAAGGGAGGTGCATGCCATGTTCAGAAACCTCAGCCTACTTTATCTGTGCCTCCTCGTATTGGCATCCTGCAGCAATCCTACCAGTACATCGCAAAATTAAGGAATCCCTTCCAAGGAAAATTCCATCCAATATAAGAAGCCGGTTCCCGAAGAGATCCTTCCCCGTCCCCTTCATATTGTCGCTGCCGGAGATTCCCTTACTCAGGGGGTCGGCGACAGCACAAGACAGGGGGGATATCTCCCGTATCTCGCCAAACTGCTAGAAAAAGAAGGAATCAGGCAGGTAGTGATCGAGAATCATGGAGTAAAAGGAAACCGGACGGACCAGCTGTTGAAGAGGCTGGGTTCGGAAGAGCTGCAGACCGCGGTCGGCAAGGCAGATCTTGTTGCTATCACCATTGGAGGAAATGATTTGATGAGAGTCATTCAAAGGAATATCTTCGGGTTGGAAATGCCAGTTTTTGAGGATGCGAAAGAAGGGTATGTTTCCCGTATAAAAGAAATTATGGAAACAGTTTCTGTGCTGAACGAAAATGCGACTGTTGTCCTTATCGGTTTCTATAACCCGTTTTTTCCCTGGTTTTCCGATATTGCAGAAATGAATCAGATTGTCACGGAATGGAACCAGGCGAGTTCGCAAGTCGTCGATTCATACCCGAACACTGTTTTTGTTGAAATTGATGACTTGTTCTTGAATCTGGAAGTCAATCTTTTGTTCGATGATTACTTTCACCCCAATGACCAGGGCTATGAACTGATTGCACAGAGAGTGTTTGAAGAATTGCGCGGTGAACGACTGGTTGAATTGGAGCGAAGAACCTATACAGTCAGGAATGAGGAGAGCAATACTGAATGAAGAATAAATGGAAGCTGGCTTTTTTTATCTTACTTGGAGCGATGGTTGCCATCATTCTTATCTTGTTCGTATTGGCGAGCATGCCGGTTGAGCACGGTCAGGAAAGGAAGAGCCAAAGCAGCCAATTGGAGGGGGATCATGTATCCTTTGACATTCGAACCAATAGGGCGGATTTAAATAAGGTAATCAACCATTACCTTGAAGAAGAAGGATTCACCGGGCCAATTGATTATCAGGTTTTCTTAACGGATGAGGTCGAGCTTTATGGTGCGTTCCCCTTGTTTGGCCAGCATCTGCAAATGCTTTTGACTTTTGAACCGGAGGCCCTGGAAAATGGCGATCTCGTTTTGAAGCAGAAGTCCATTACCCTTGGGAGCCTCGACCTTCCTGTTTCTCGGGTCATGAAAATCATCCAAAGCAATTATAAGCTTCCGGAGTGGGTCGAAATCCAGCCCAATAAGGAAACCGTTTATGTATCGCTGATAGACATGGAGCTTAAAAGTAATATCAAGGTGCGAGCCAACACGTTCAATCTTAAGCAGGATGATATTTCCTTTACGCTGTTGGTGCCTGTGGAGTGAACTGAAAAAGGCGAAAAAACGGCAGCCGCTCCTTTTGATTGGCCGCCGTTCTTGAGTGTTTTTGGTTTAAAACGTATCTTTTATAACAAGGGGTTCCTCCTTAGTAATAACAATGGTATAGGCAGTATCATGTTCAAATTTTAATAAAGGAAAATCGATAGCCGCTCCTTTGGCTCCTGTTTTTCTGGCTTCGAGTTCAAGGCTCATTGGGGTAATCCCAAGGTAGGGTGTGGATTGCCCATACTGGACGTCCGGGAAAATCACATCGCGTTTTTTTACGGCAATATCAAGTGACTTCTCTTGTGGATAAAGGTGGATGAACCGGATTTTTGCTTCACCTGCCGGTACCCAGGGCTCGTCTTCGAAAATAAGCAGTTTTGTGGAGCCCCTTGACCCAGCAACTGCCAAAGTATAAAATTTACCGGAAGATAACTCAAGGATTTGGGTTGTATTTACCGGTGTCCCGGCATGGATCGAAATGCCCGCCTGATGATGCCCTGGGGAGACCGGTGTATAGCCGCTATTGCGGGTCGGAAACTGTGCGCCAAGAGAAATCCCATCAATATGAATAGTATAACCACTGCTGAAAGGAAGGCCTGTAAGAAACTTTATCATGGCCGCTTTATACATATCAGCATAAAGGCTGTTGTTTACGGTCATATCCCTCTCTCCTAAAAATTTGTGGGTGATTTATAATATGTGCATCCTGTAAGACATGTGCCCTGACTTAAGGGGGCTAAGGCTTAGTTTTTGTATTTACAGTGTGAAAATAGGTAAAATGGGGAATAAGTATCATGGACAAGATGAGTGGTGCTGTTAATAGTCGGAGAATTTTTTATCTCTGTTTTACAAAAGAGGAAACAGCTTTGAAAGGAATGAAAGAATATGTTTAAAAAACTATTTGGAAAAAAAGAGGAACCAGTAAAAACAATCCAGCTGCTTGCGCCGTTATCCGGGACTGCGGTCGACCTTGAAACTGTGCCAGACCCTGTATTCGCCGAGAAGATGATGGGTGATGGATTTGCGATTGAACCAACAGAAGGAATGGCTGTCTCACCGGTCGATGGGGAAATCATGCAGGTTTTTCCAACCAAGCATGCTATTGGCATCCGCGCGAAAAACGGAGCTGAAATCCTTATCCATATCGGTCTCGAGACGGTTTCCCTAAATGGAGAAGGGTTTGAGACATTTGTAAGCGAAGGGGATAAAGTAAAAGCTGGCGACAAACTAGTGTCTTTTGATCTTGATATCATTAGGGCTAAAGCAAAAAGTATCGTGACCCCTGTCATTATTACGAATACAGACCAGGCTTCTTCTTTTGGTGAAAAGGCAGAAGGACCGGTAGAAAAGGGAACGACTCCAGTGCTTGAAGTAACTTTTAGCTAGTTGGGAGAAGGCGGACATAATGTCCGTCTTTTTTTGTCTGGATTTTTTCATCGTTCGCAGCTCCTCATGCTTCCCGAGGTTTCCACGGCGGGAGACAATAAAAGAAATTGGGCTAAAGCACATGCAGGTCAAGTACCCAACGCATAGTGTATGAATGTAAGAAATACAGCAAAAGAGCGAGGAGAGATGTTCATGCATTACGGTTATCATTGCGGTCAGACAGCACCTGTTGCAGATTATGGATACTGCGGTTACCCTTACGCTGGAGTAGCGGGAGCAGCATATGGCAGTGGAAGTACTTTTGTACTGGTTGTTGTACTCTTTATCTTGCTGATCATCATAGGGTGCAGCTGCGGGACTTGGTGAAAATATAAACAAATTGCCCGGAATTAACGGGCAATTTTTTTTGTGTTTTCTTTTAGGTTTAAGGTAAACAATCCATGAAAGAATCGCTTTTCATGTTCATACAATCTATAGAGACCTATAAGGTTGAGTACGTTTTCATAGAAGGCGGAGTGAGAGGATGGACAGAACTTATTTGATAAAGCCGGCCCTCGACGAAGAGTATCCGGTCATTGACTTTGGTAAAGGTGTCTATTTATACGATATGGAAGGCAAAAAATATCTTGATGGAGCTTCGGGAGCTGTGACAGCCAATATTGGCCACGGAGTGGAGGAAATCATCCAAGCCATGAAAAAGCAGGCAGGGCAAGTATCTTTTGTTTACCGCTCCCAATTTACAAGCCGTCCGGCCGAGGAGCTTGCCGAAAAAATAGCCATGGCCATGCCTGGTGATTTGAATTGGAGTTTTTTTGTGAACAGCGGTTCTGAGGCTACCGAAACGGCAATGAAAATAGCTATCCAATACTGGCAGGAAAAAGGCCGCTCAATGAAAACAAAAATACTCTCCCGGTGGGTCAGCTATCATGGCATTACCCTAGGAGCATTATCGATGTCGGGCCACCCTGGGAGGAGGTCGAGATTTATTCCGCTACTCGCGGATTTTCCGGTCATTTCGCCGCCATATTGCTACCGCTGTCCTTTTAATAAAGAACCATCAAGCTGCGGGCTTGAATGTGCGGAGGAACTAGACCTTGCCATTAGGAGAATAGGCGCTGATTCCATAGCTGCTTTCATAGCCGAGCCTGTGGTTGGGGCATCAGGCGGGGCAATCACTCCCCCAAAAGGGTATTACAAAGCCATCCGTCGCATATGCGACGAACATGGCATTCTTTTTATCGCCGACGAGGTAATGACCGGCTTTGGCCGTACCGGCAAGATGCTCGCCCTGGAGCATTGGGAAGTTACTCCCGACATTGTCTCGCTAGGCAAAGGGATGGGGGCAGGGTATGCTCCAATCGCGGCTGCTCTAGTCAGCGAAAAAGTCATGCTCCCGATAAGAAATGGTTCCGGAACCATCATGAGCGGACATACCCTTAGTGCCAACCCGCAATCCTGTGCTGCTGCCCTTGCTGTAATGGAATATCTTGAAAAGAACAAGGTCCTAAGCCGGGTGGAAGAAAACGGAGTGTATTTAAGAAATTTGCTTGAGAAAATGAAAGCATCATACCCGTTCATCGGCAATATCAGAGGAATGGGGCTGCTTCTCGGGGTTGAGTTTGTTGCGGACCCGGCAACCAAAACCAGCTTTCCGCGAAGCCTGAACTTCACCGGGAGTATTGTGAAGCTTGCCCAGGAGGCAGGGCTTCTTTTGTACCCGGCAGCTGCAGGCCTGGATGGGGTAAGCGGGGACGCGGTCATCCTATCACCTCCGTTGACAATCAATAAACGTGAATTGGAGGAACTTGTCAGACTGTTCAGGAGGGTTCTGGATAAAGCTGGCAGGGAATTGGTTCCGCAAAATGGAGGGGAGGAGTGAATGGAGAATCCTTTTAATAAAATTTCCGGTCTCAATGAAGCACTTCAGCATATGCAAGACGGAATGACCCTTATGTTTGGGGGATTTGGAGGTGTAGGCTCTCCTCCATCGCTGATTGACGGCATGATGGCCAAAGGCCTCAAAAATCTTACTCTTATCGGAAACGATACCGGCTTTCCCGATATTGGCATAGGGAAGCTTGTCAGCCGTGGAAGGGCGAAAAAAGTAATTGCTTCGCATATAGGATCCAACCCGGTTGCAGGAAGGCTTATGAATGAAGGGGACTTGGAAGTGGAATTCTCCCCTCAGGGGATCCTTGCGGAAAGAATCCGTGCAGGCGGCATGGGTCTAGGAGCCATCTTGACTGATATTGGCCTTGATAATGAGATGGTATCACACCGGAAAAAGCGGATGCAGCTAAATGGGAAAACGTACGTAGTAGAGCCGGCACTGACAGCAGAAGTGTCCATCGTGTTTGCTAAAAAAGCCGATCCTTATGGCAATCTTGTCTACGACAAAAGTGCAAGGAACACCAATCCGCTCGTTGCCATGGCTGGAAATTTCACGATTGCTGAAGTGGAGGAAATCGTGCCCCTCGGGAGTCTGGATCCCGAAGAAATTATCACACCTGGAATATTCGTGGACATGGTAATTCCAACAGGCGGGGTGAATTGGAAATGGGCATGGGAATAGAAGCAAGAAACAGAATGGCCAAAAGGGCGGCAAAAGAAATCAGTGGAGGAATGGTTGTAAATCTTGGCATTGGCATTCCTTCGCTTGTGCCCAACCATCTTCCCAAAGATATGAGGGTCATGTTTCATGCCGAAAACGGGATAACGGGAATGGGACCTTCACCTGAGGCTGGGGAAGAAGATGAAAACCTGTGCAATGCGGGAGGCTTTCCGGTCACTATTGTGCCGGGAGCATCCTATTGCGACAGCGCAACTGCTTTTGGCATGATTCGCCGCGGAAAAATCGACCTGTCCATACTTGGTTCATTGCAGGTTAGCTCCAAAGGTGATTTAGCCAACTGGATTATTCCTGGTAAGCGAATACCTGGAATGGGCGGTGCGATGGAACTGGCGGCAAAAGCAAAAAAATTGATTGTACTCATGAATCATACAGATAAGGAAGGAAGGCCGAAGATCGTCCAACAATGCACGTTGCCGCTCACATCTGCTGAATGTGTGGATATGATCATAACCGAACTTGCTGTATTCAAAATTTCCGGCGGCAAGCTGATTCTCGCCGAGTATGCCGAAGGGACCACAATTGATGAAATCGCCGCCAAAACAGGCTGCAGTTTCCAGATTCCTTCTGATATTAAATTGATGGAACAGTAGTGCGAGAGAAAAGGGGGCAATCCAGTTGGAGGAGGCACAAAAGAAAGTAAGAGACTACATCCGTAAAAACGAGGACAGAGCGGCCTGTTATTTGCAAAGGCTTGTTCAGGAAGACAGTACCAGAGGGCAGGAAAGCAGTGCGCAGGCAGTCATCATTGAAAAGTGCCGTGAACTTGGGCTGATAATGGATATTTGGGAAATCGGCGGAGAAACACTGAAAAATCATCCTGCTTTTTGTTCAGACAGAAAGGTTTTTATTGGAAACCCTAATGCAGTTGGCACCCTAAAGGGGCGCGGAGGGGGCCGCTCCCTGATTCTTAACGGCCATATCGATGTGGTTCCGGTCGGAGAAGTAAGTGCGTGGGACCAGGACCCATTCAGCGGCCATATTGAAAACGGAAGGCTGTTCGGCAGGGGATCTACCGATATGAAAGGCGGCACTGTATCGCTCCTTTTGGCTCTTGAAGCCATTGTAAACAGCGGCATAACTCTGAAGGGGAATGTAATTTTCCAAAGTGTGATCGAAGAGGAGAGCGGCGGAGCCGGAACATTGGCCGCAGTCCTCCGGGGGTATACGGCGGATGGAGCGATTATTCCCGAACCGACAAACATGAAGTTTTTCCCTAAGCAGCAAGGTTCAATGTGGTTCAGAATCACTGTAAAAGGAAAGCAGGCACATGGTGGGACTAGGTATGAAGGGGTAAGCGCCATTGAAAAGGCCGAACTTATCCTGAAAGGCTTAAGAGAGTTGGAGGCAAAACGGAACTCCCGCATCACTGATCCCCTTTTCGCCGCCATTCCAATTCCTATTCCCATCAATGTAGGCAAAATTAGCAGCGGGTCATGGCCATCGTCTGTTCCAGATTCGGCCATAATAGAAGGCAGAATGGGGGTTGCGCCAGATGAAACCATGGAAAATGCAAAGGAAGAAATGGCTGAAGCCTTAAGGGAAATAGCGGCTTCGGACCCATGGCTCCGTAATCACCAGCCCGAAACAGAGTGGTTTGGTGCAAGCTGGCTGCCGGGCAACCTTGAGATTGACCATGAGCTTGTGGGAGTTCTGGGGAAAGCCTTTGAAAAAATCAAGGGGTGCAGTCCTGTCATTGAAGCTTCTCCCTGGGCCACTGACGGAGGGATTCTGAATAAAATCGGGGGAGTGCCTGTAGTCGTTTTCGGTCCCGGGGTTACAAAGATGGCCCATGATGCCAATGAATATATAAATTTAAAGGATGTATATGAAGCAGCAGAGGTTATCGCGCTAGCCATCCTTGAATGGTGCGGAACAGCATGATGGAGGTAATCAAGGACGAACATTGCAGCCTTACCGTTTTTCATGATCATTTTAACCGCAGGGTCAGGATAGATGATTATCGTGGAAACATTCAAAGTGTAATCGAGTATGGTCTAAGGATAGCCAGACAGCATAAAGCAGAAAAGCTGATCTTTAAAGTCCGCAGGGAGCATGCAAGTGCCTTTTTGGAAAACGGCTTCCTTCTAGAAGGCAAAATTGAAGGCTATTTCCTGGGTTCAGACTGCCTGTTTTTCTCCAGGTTTCTCACTCCTGGGCGTAAGACATCAAGCAGCTGGGTGGAAGAGGATGAAATGATCGACAAGGTAGCCATCCTTAAAAGGAACGTGAAAGCGGCCATCCCGCCAGTTGACTACCAATTAAAAAAACTTGGCGGCCAGGACTCTGTCCAACTGGCAGCCCTCTATGATAAGGTCTTTTCCATCTATCCTACCCCTATGAATGACCCTGAATATATCAAAAAAACAATCCAGGAAGGCACCATTTACTTTGGATTTGATTATAAGGGCGAGATTGTGAGTGCCTCTTCGGCTGAAATAAACTCTTTTTATCAAAATGCTGAATTAACTGATTGTGCTACCTTGAAGGAACACCGGCAATATGGGTTAATGAAGCTGCTTCTGCTTCAGCTGGAAAAAGAGCTGAAGGACATGGGCATATTTTGTTCGTATTCACTGGCCCGTGCGCTTTCATTTGGAATGAATGCTGCCTTGCATCAATTAGGCTACTCGTACCGCGGCAGGCTGGCCAATAACTGTCTGATATTCGATAAGATGGAAGATATGAATATATGGTGCAGGAATTTGGCAGAAGATACAGAGGAATAACAAGAGGCACCTTTCTGGATGCAGGAAGGTGCTTTTATTATGAAAAGGGAGTGCCGAATTTTCGGCAATCAGGTGATGGTTTTTCGGCGTTCTCATATACATAGTAAGGGAGGGTGATAAGATGAATATGATTGCCAACATGACGGAAGAATTTATGGGCGCCATCCTTGGAAGTATTGATGAAGCGATACACGCTGTGAATACCCAGGGAAACACCATTTATTACAATGGAGTGGCAGCTAAGCATGACGGACTTGAAATAGAAGAGGTAATAGGCAAGCATTTATTGGATATCTATCCTTCTCTTAATGAAAAAACGAGCACGCTCCTTCATGTGATGAAAACAGAAAAACCCCTTTATAATAAAACCCAGTCTTTTTTGAATTTGCATGGAAAAAGGATTGAAACGGTTAACACCACCCTTCCGATTGTTGTAAATGGAAAAGTGGCCGGCGCTGTGGAGATAGCCAAGGATTATTCAAGACTTAAAGAGCTTGCCGAGAGGCTGGTTGATATCCACGGAAGCATCAAGCCAAATGCTTTGAAAAGGGTCCGGCAATCTGCCAAATACACTTTTGCCGACCTTCTGACGAAAAATTCCAAGTTCGCACAATTAAAAGCGCGAGCTGAAAAGCTTGCGAAATCACAGTCACCCATTTTTGTATTTGGTGAAAGCGGTACGGGAAAGGAATTGTTCGTCCATGCCATCCATCATGCTTCCAAGCGAAATAATGGCCCGCTAATTGCCCAAAATTGTGCAGCTATCCCGGAAAGTCTCCTTGAAAGCATTCTGTTTGGAACCTCAAAAGGCAGCTATACTGGGGCAGTGGACCGGCCGGGGCTGTTTGAGCTGGCTGATGGCGGAACATTGTTTTTGGATGAACTTCATGCCATGCCAATTGAATTGCAGGCAAAGCTGTTAAGGGTTCTTGAAGATGGGGCAGTCAGGAGGGTTGGCAGTGTAAATGTGACCAATGTCGATGTACGGGTCATTTCGGCGATGAATGTCCATCCGGTGACAGCGCTGGAGAAAAGGCAGCTTCGCGAAGACCTTTTCTACCGGCTTAATGTCCTTACCTTCGAATTGATGCCTTTGAGGGAGCGCAGGGAAGATGTCCTTTTTCTGGCGGAAACTTTCATCGACCATTTTAATAACCTGCTGGGGAAACAGATTGCAGGGATTGAAACCACAGCAGCCGAACTTCTGTCGGCCCATAGCTGGCCAGGCAATGTCCGCGAGCTCAAGCATGCCATCGAATACATGATGAATGTGTGCGAGGAGAGGATGCTTTCCACTGCGGATTTTCCGGCCATGATCTCAAAGGGTCATCCCCTAAAGGATTGCAGCCAGCCTAGCCTAAGCTTAAAGGATAAGCTAAGGAAGTACGAAGGACAATTAATTGAAGCTGCCATGTCAGAGTCGCAGGGAAATATACAAAAGGCAGCCAGCATTCTTGGGATTCCCCGGCAAACCTTGCAGTATAAATTACGGAAATAATAAACAGCCTGCTGGGTTTCCGGCAGGCTGTTCGCTGTGTTGACACTTCATGACTCCGAAACGGCAGCTGATAAGGGCTGTGGAAATGCTATCCCCCGGTTACACAATTGGCACGCAACTTGCATATTTAGTATGTAAAAGGTTCTTAGGGGGTACTTGCATGAAGCCGTTTTTATATAAACCAGACCGCCACTGGAAGGAGATTGAATTATGGAAGAATGTTACCGAAGAGCAGTGGAATGACTGGCTCTGGCAGCTGACGAACACCATCAGGACACTGGATGACCTGAAAAAGGTAATTAACCTGACACCGGACGAGGAAGAGGGCGTCCGGATTTCCACAAAAACCATTCCGCTTAATATCACACCTTATTATGCATCGCTCATGAATCCTGATGACCCAAGATGTCCGATACGCATGCAGTCCGTGCCAATCGGAAGAGAAATTCATAAAACAAAATATGACCTGGAAGATCCCCTCCATGAGGATGAGGATTCCCCAGTTCCAGGGCTGACCCACCGTTATCCCGACCGTGTTTTGTTCCTGGTGACCAATCAGTGTTCCATGTATTGCCGATATTGCACCAGGAGGAGATTTTCAGGGCAGATTGGCATGGGAGTCCCTAAGAAGCAGCTGGATGCCGCGATAAATTATATCCGCAGCACGGAGGAAGTCAGGGATGTGCTTATTTCTGGCGGTGATGGTTTATTAATCAATGATACCATCCTGGAATATATTCTAAAGAATCTCAGGGAGATTGACCATGTTGAAATCATCCGGATTGGCACAAGGGCGCCAGTTGTTTTTCCGCAAAGAATAACTGAAAATCTTTGCAGCATCCTGAAAAAATATCATCCTGTCTGGCTGAATACCCATTTTAATACTTCCATAGAAATCACGGAAGAATCAAAAAAAGCCTGTGAAATGCTGGCGAATGCAGGAGTGCCGGTGGGGAACCAGTCCGTCATTCTCGCTGGCATTAACGACAGCGTACCGATCATGAAAAAACTGATGCATGATCTGGTCAAAATCCGGGTCCGACCCTATTATATTTATCAATGTGATTTGTCGGAGGGAATTGGCCATTTTCGGGCCCCAGTTTCCAAAGGACTGGAAATCATTGAAGGGCTTCGGGGGCATACAAGCGGATATGCTGTTCCAACCTTTGTCGTTGATGCACCTGGCGGGGGAGGGAAAATTGCCCTTCAGCCCAATTACTTGATCTCCCAGAGCCCGGAAAAAGTGGTTCTCCGCAATTTTGAAGGGGTCATCACTTCTTATCCGGAACCTGAAAATTATCAAGCCGGCCAGGCTGAGGAGTATTTCAAGCAGGTCTACCCTGATTATGAAAAGAAAAAATCGAACGCAGGCATCGCTGCGGTCATGAATGACAGCAAGTTCAATCTCATTCCGGAAGATTTGCAGAGGCTGGACCGCCGCCAAAAATATGTTTCCGACCCGAGCCATTCAAGCCTGAAGGATAAACGTGACAAACGGGATTTATTAAAGGAGAAAAAATATCAAGCGGAACAGAAAAAAGCGTCGGCAAACCAGAATGATGGTCAAGGAGAAACGAAATCTTGATGATGGGGGGATTGGTTATGGCATTGAAATGTGACTGGTGCGGGTACGAAGCAACCGAGGAACAAGGGGATGTCTATTGGGAGCTGCCCGATGGCACAAGGGCCATCGAGATTACCTCAACACCTGGGATAGTATGCAAAGGCTGCCATATGGCTTATCAAACAGATGAAGTGACAAAAGCGATTGAAGACCAGCTGTTTTTGATTGATACAAAAGAGCTGCCCAAATCAATTACCTATAAGGAACTGATGGAAAGGCCGCGGCTGCTGAAAAGGAATTACTTTGACTTTACTTCATAAGAGATTAAGGGAGGAACCGTTATATAAAGGTTGCCTCCCTTTCCTAATTTAGATGTTTTGGCCCTTGCCAAGAGTGATCGTGGCAAATGGAGCAGTATCCTGTCCTTTTTCAATGATTACAGTGAAAGCTCCCGGTTCATCCTGTGCGAAGCTTTCGTCGCTAACAGTATTTTTGAGTGTTTCGCTTTTATATTGAATGATTTCCTGCTGGCTATTCTGGTCGTTTGTTGTCCTGTCGATTTCTTCTGCATCTGTTGGTATCCGCTCTTCGATGTAAGCAAGGATTTCTTCCTCAGTCTGAGGCCCTTCGGGATTGGACCCAAAATGCAGCTCAATATTTACTGCCCTGTGGTTTTCAAATGTGACAACCATGAAGTCGTCCAGGTAATTGGCGATTTCTTCATCGCCCTCCGGCTCTCCGTATTCCTCGTTGAAGACCTCTCGTGTATCACCCAAACCGGCGGTTTCGGTAATTTGGACATCTTCTTCAGGAGGAGCTTCTGTTTCCGCTCTTTGCTCTTCCCTTGAAGGATTCGTAACATCCTCTTCCTTAACAATTTGCTCTTCATTTGAGTTGCAGCCTGAGAGAAATAGGAAAGCGGCTGCCAGCAGGGGAAATAACCGCAGTTTTTTCACTTCTACCACCCTTTCTCATTTTACTGATCTATTGTAAATTTACCCTCCTGTGCGAAGAATAATCTATCAGGATACCAAGAAAGGAATATTGCTGCTGACATTCTCATTTATACTGTTCAAGGACACTAAAGAAGTCCTTGGCAAATGTGAAAAATATTTTTTCAGAAGGCGCGACCTCCCGGTTTTGGGGAACAATAATGCCCACTGTACGTTTGACATCCGGCTCTAAGATTGGTATTTTCACCGTTAACCTGGGAATGGAATCTAACAGCGTGCTGTCGGGAAGGAGAGTGATTCCAATGCCTGCGGAAACCAGTCCTTTCAATGCGTCCATGTCCTCACCTTCAGAGGCGATGTTTGGGCGGAAACCTGCCTGCTGGCAGGCTTCCACTACGATTTGCTGCAGGATGTATCCCCGGGGGAACAGCACAAAGTCGTCTTCCCTCAAGTCCGTCAGGGACAAACGATTCCTGTCTGCATATTTATGGTTTTTCGGCAAAAGAGCAGAAAACCGTTCTGTAAAAAGGATATGCCCCTCAATTTCAGGGTCTCTGGTTGGGACCGGTCCAAGAAAGGCCAAGTCCAAATCCCCATTTTTTACCGCCTCTATCAGGTCGGCATAAGAGCCCTGGCGTAAATGGAAAGTGATGTTGGTGTGTTTTTCCCTGAATGCCGAGATGATTGTTGGCAGGAAGTGCCCGGCAAGGCTTGTCGGGTAGCCCACCTTGATGGTGCCAGCTTCGGGGTTGAGGTATTCATCAACCTTTTCCTTAGCATAATCAAGTGTCCTCAGTGCTTTTTTTGTATGAATCAGAAAAACTTTTCCTATCTGCGTCAGCTTTACATTTCTTCCAACCCGTTCAAATAGCGCTACTCCCAATTCAGCCTCCAGCTTTGCAATCTGGAGGCTGACTGCAGACTGAGCGACATGCAAGTGGTGAGCTGCTTCTGTCATATGCTCTCGCTCCGCTACTTCCATAAAATATTGCAACTGTCTAAGCTCCATTCTTGTCACCCCATTCATTCATATCATTTACAGATTAATTCTATTTAAATTATATATTGTTTTGTATAAATAGAAAAACTTAAAATATGAAGCAGAGGAAAAGTATTAAGAAAATATGCGGGGGAGATAACAATGACCTTTAATCAAATACCGAAAGCGCAAGGTCTCTACCGCCCTGAATTTGAGCATGATGCTTGCGGGATTGGCCTGTATGCTCATATTAAAGGGAAGGCCACACATGATATTGTGAAAAAAGGGCTTCAAATGCTCTGCCAGCTGGACCATCGCGGCGGACAAGGAAGTGACCCGCTCACAGGGGATGGAGCAGGCATGATGGTTCAGATTCCCGATGGTTTTTTCAGAAAGGAACATCCGGAAATCATTCTTCCTGAAAAGGGCCGGTATGGAGTGGGAATGCTGTTTATTTCAGATAACGAGATTGAGCGAAAAGAAATTGAATTATATATCGAGACTCTCATAGAAAAAGAAGGTCAAGTGCTATTAGGCTGGCGAACCGTGCCTGTAGATGCCCGGAGCCTTGGGGAAGCAGCTAAAAAGACTGTTCCTGTCATCCGCCAGGTATTTATCGGTGCAAGCGCTGAAGTTCACGACGAACTTTCCTTCGAAAGGAAATTATACGTAATTAGAAAACAGTCGGAGCTTTGGGCTGGGCAGCATAAAAAGGCTTTTTATTTTGCCAGTCTGTCCAGCAGAACAATCGTTTATAAAGGACTGTTGACCCCGGAACAGGTGGATTCCTTTTATTTGGATCTTCAGGACCAGAATTTTATATCTGCATTTTCATTGGTGCATTCGCGGTTCAGTACCAACACCTTTCCAAGCTGGGAAAGGGCGCATCCCAACCGCTACATTATCCATAACGGAGAAATCAATACCCTGAGGGGAAATATCAACTGGATGAATGCCCGGGAGCAGCAGTTTGTTTCTGAAGCATTTGGCGACGACCTTGAGAAAGTGCTTCCTGTTTTAAATACGGACGGAAGCGATTCGTCCATATTGGACAATGCGTTTGAATTCTTTGTCCTGGCTGGCCGAAAACCTGCCCATGCTGCGATGATGCTGGTTCCTGAGCCATGGTCGGACAATCCTTATCTCTCCAAGGACAAAAGGGCGTTCTACGAATACCACAGTACCTTGATGGAGCCCTGGGATGGCCCTACAGCCATTTCCTTTACGGATGGAAAGCAGATTGGTGCGATCCTCGACAGGAACGGGCTGCGTCCAGCACGCTATTATGTGACAAAAGATGATTACATTATTTTTTCATCAGAGGTAGGGGTAATAGACGTTGCGCCGGAAATGGTTTTATATAAAGAGCGCCTTAGTCCAGGTAAAATGCTGCTGGTCGACCTGGAACAAGGACGCATCATTTCCGATGAAGAAATCAAGGCGGAATTGGCCGCAGAGAAACCATACCAAAAATGGCTGTACGAACAGCTGGTCAGGCTGAAGGATTTGAAAGTGAGTTTCCAAGAAGAGGGTTTCAATGACCTCATTGTCCGCCAAAAAGCCTTTGGCTATACGTATGAAGATGTCAATAAATATTTAATACCCTTTGTCACAGAAGGCAAGGACCCGCTTGGCTCCATGGGGAATGACAGCCCGCTGGCAGTTTTATCGGACCGGCCCCAATCACTGTTCAATTATTTTAAACAGCATTTTGCCCAGGTTACTAATCCTCCGATTGATGCCATTCGGGAACAGCTTGTTACCTCGACTGTATCCTATCTTGGTGCAGAGGGAAACCTGCTTCATCCCGGGGAAAAAAACTGCCGGCGAATCCAGATTGATTCACCGATTATCACCAATAGTCAATTGGAGCTATTAAAAGCCAACCTCCTTGATGGATTTAAAAGCAAGCTAATCCACACTTTATTTACAGAGGATTTGGAAATCGAACTGGAACGGATATTCCAAGAGGCTGAATCAGCCATTTCGAAGGGTGCCAGTCTACTCATCTTGTCAGACAAGGATATGAATGAAGAGGAAGCGGCTGTACCTGTATTATTGGCTGCAAGTGCTCTCCACCAGCATCTTGTCAGGAAAGGGCTTCGTACCAAAGCCAGCATCATAGTTGAATCCGGAGAGGTAAGGGAAGTTCACCATTTTGCTGCTTTGATTGGCTATGGTGCAGACGCTGTCAATCCATACCTGACCTTTGCTACTTACCGGGAAGCAGTGGCGGAAGGAAAAGTTCCCTTTACGTATGAAGAAGCAGTCGGGAAATACATTAAGGCTGCCACGGAAGGCGTTGTAAAAGTAATGTCCAAAATGGGTATCTCGACTATCCAAAGCTATCGGGGAGCGCAAATATTCGAAGCGGTTGGAATAAGTCCGAATGTCATGGAATCCTTTTTCAGCGGAACTTCATCAAAGCTTGGCGGTATCGGGCTCGAAACAATCGCAAGAGAGGCATTGCTCCTGCACAGGCAAGCGTTTGGACCTTCCACTGACAATGCCCTTGAGTCTGGAAGCGATTTCCAATGGAGGAAGACGGGGGAGCATCATGCGTTCAACCCAAAAACCATTCATACTCTTCAATGGGCAACGAGAAAAGGGGATTACGGTTTATTCAAACAGTTTTCAAAAGCGGCTGACGAAGAGCGAATTACCTTTCTGCGCAATTTGTTCAGTTTCGATTCGGTGAACAAATCGATCCCTATCGAGGAAGTGGAGCCGGTAGATTCGATTGTCAAACGGTTTAAAACAGGGGCTATGTCCTTTGGATCGTTAAGTAAGGAAGCGCATGAGACGCTTGCTGTTGCCATGAACCGACTTGGAGGCAGAAGCAATAGCGGGGAGGGAGGCGAAGACCCGTCCCGATTTATTGTTGATGAAAATGGGGACAGCCGAAGAAGTGCCATCAAGCAAATTGCCTCTGGCCGTTTCGGCGTGACAAGTCACTATCTGGTAAACGCAGATGAACTGCAGATCAAAATGGCACAGGGAGCCAAGCCGGGGGAAGGCGGACAGCTTCCCGGTAACAAGGTTTATCCATGGGTAGCCAATGTTCGCGGCTCTACCCCAGGTGTAGGGCTGATCTCACCTCCGCCGCACCATGATATCTATTCGATTGAGGATTTGGCCCAGCTTATCCATGATTTGAAAAATGCCAATCGCGACGCAAGGATTAGTGTGAAGCTGGTAGCCAAGACTGGTGTTGGAACGATCGCTGCCGGTGTGGCCAAGGGAGCTGCTGATGTAATAGTGATAAGCGGATATGACGGCGGAACAGGAGCGTCGCCAAAAACGAGCATTAAACATACCGGGCTTCCTTGGGAGCTTGGTCTTGCAGAAGCACACCAAACCTTGATGCTGAATGGTTTGCGTGAACGTGTTGTGCTCGAGACAGACGGCAAACTGATGACTGGAAAAGATGTTGTCATGGCAGCTCTTTTGGGTGCCGAAGAATTTGGCTTTGCAACGGCACCGCTTATCGTTCTTGGCTGCGTGATGATGAGGGCGTGCCATCTGGATACGTGCCCGGTGGGGGTTGCGACCCAGAATCCTGCCTTGCGTGAAAAGTTTACTGGTGAAGCGGACCATATCGTGAACTACATGAAGTTTGTGGCCGAAGAAGTACGTGAACTGATGGCCGAGCTAGGCTTCAGGACGGTAGAAGAGATGGTTGGGCGCACAGACGTCCTAAAGATGGGTGAACGCGCCAAAGCCCATTGGAAAGCGAAAGATCTGGATTTAACGGCTCTTTTGTTCCAGCCTGAAGGATATCGGACTTTCCGTACGCCTCAAAACCATAAAATCGGCGAATCGCTCGATATTCAGCAGATATTGCCTGCAGTCAAGCCTGCCTTGGAATTCCAAACGCAAGTGGATGCTTCCTTTACGATCAGGAATGTGAACCGGGTAGCCGGGACCATTGTTGGAAGTGAGATGACCAGGCTGTTCGGTGCAGCCGGACTTCGGGAGGATACAGTTACATTGCGCTTTACCGGTTCAGCAGGCCAAAGTTTTGGTGCCTTTATTCCCAAGGGAATGACCATGATTTTAACTGGCGATGCCAATGATTATATTGGAAAAGGACTTTCAGGCGGCAAAATCATTGTTAAGGCCCATGAACCTGACAAACTATTTACCTGTGGCAGCGTAATTGCAGGAAATGTTGCTTTTTATGGGGCGACTAGCGGGGAAGCATATGTCAGCGGGAGGGCAGGCGAAAGGTTTGCGGTCCGCAACAGTGGTGCAAGCATAGTGGTTGAAGGTATAGGTGACCATGGATGTGAATATATGACCGGCGGGCGTGTCGTCATTCTTGGAGACACTGGCAAGAATTTTGGCGCTGGCATGTCTGGGGGCATTGCGTATGTACTGGCAGACAATGAAGAGGAATTCGCTGCATTGGCCAATAGCCAAATGGTGTCCTTTGAATCGCTGACGGATCAAGGGGAAATCAACCAGGTTAAAACGTTGGTTCAGAATCACTTCAATTACACTGGGAGCTCCAAAGCAAACTATGTTCTCGAGAATTGGGAAGAAGTCTTAGGGAGATTCATAAAGGTCATTCCTAATGACTATAAACGTATGATTGAAAAAATTGAGGAACAGAAAGCAAACGGACTTACTGAAGAGGAAGCCGCATTGAAAGCATTCCAGACGAATGCCGGTCACGAGAAAAAGGCATCTGTACAGCCTGGTGCCATAGTATCGTAGGAAGGAGACGGAAATGGGAAAAGCAACTGGATTTATGGAGTACAATCGAGAAAAGCCGATAGAACGAAACCCCCACCTTCGAATCAAGGACTGGAAGGAGTATTCTGCCCCCTTCTCTGATGAAGCGCTGAGCAGGCAGGGAGCCCGGTGCATGGACTGCGGGACTCCTTTCTGCCATATGGGGATGGAGCTGAAGGGGACAACAACTGGCTGCCCAATCCACAATCTCATTCCTGAATGGAATGACCTGGTTTATCGGGGAAGGTGGAAAGAGGCGTTGGAGCGTCTTCTTAAGACAAACAATTTTCCGGAATTCACCGGCAGGGTTTGTCCTGCTCCTTGTGAGGGCTCCTGCACGCTGGCAATTTCCGATCCTTCTGTCGCCATTAAAAACATAGAGCGAACGATTATTGATAAAGGGTTTGAAAACGGTTGGATCACTCCACGTATTCCTGGGAGGAGGACTGGAAAAAAAGTCGCCATTATTGGTTCTGGTCCTGCAGGATTGGCCAGTGCCGATCAGCTAAACCAGGCTGGACACTCAGTGACTGTCTATGAACGGGCCGACCGTCCTGGCGGGCTGTTAATGTACGGCATTCCAAATATGAAACTGGAAAAGGAAATCGTGGAACGCCGGATCAGTCTTTTAACCGAGGAAGGGATTGCATTCGTTACGAATACAGAGGTTGGAAAGGATATTTCAGTTGAAGAGCTTCGCAATAAGCATGATGCTGTCATCCTGTGTACCGGGGCGCAAAAACAGCGTGACCTGCATATTGAAGGCCGGGAAGCAACGGGTGTGCATTTTGCTATGGATTATTTGGGTCAAACAACTAAAAGCCTGCTGGATTCCAACTTTGAGGATGGGAATTTTATCAATACAGCCGGAAAGGATGTCATTGTAATCGGGGGAGGAGACACGGGTGCGGACTGTGTTGCTACGGCGTTGCGCCAAAATTGCAGAAGTGTAGTACAATTTGGGAAACACCCCCAGGCTCCCGAACAGCGGACCGCCGATAATATGTGGCCGGCTTATCCAAATATTTTTACATTGGATTATGCCTACGAAGAAGCCCAGGCCAAGACTGGTACAGATCCGCGCCAATATTCCATCCAGACAAAGAAATTGGTCAAGAATGAAAATGGCGAGGTCATGGAACTTCACACTATCCAAATGGAAAGGCTAAGAGATGAGGAAGGAAGTTTCTATTTTAAAGAAATACCTGGGAGCGAAAAAATATGGCCTGCGCAGCATGTCTTTATAGCGATAGGGTTTGAAGGAACAGAACTGTCATTATTGAGGCAATTTGGTGTAGAGACAGTCCGAAATAAAGTGAAAGCTGAGTATGGTGATTTTAAAACTAATGTGGAAGGTGTATTTACAGCGGGAGACGCAAGGAGGGGCCAGAGCTTAATCGTATGGGCCATCAATGAAGGCCGGGAAGCTGCCCGGGAAGTCGATCGTTATCTGATGGGAAGCACGGTACTTTTGTAATAGGCAAATCCAATACAAACAGCTGCACTTCTTTAGTGCAGTTTTTTGTTTTGGATTGCTTACATTACAGCGATACATCTTGCTGGTTAGTTTCCTGGGCTGTATAAATTTAACATTGATTCGACCTTTACTACATGTTATTCTAATTTAGCTGCTTAGCCACCAATCAAATAAGCACTTAATGATTTATAAAAAAAGTGTTGACGATTCATTTGAAACATTATATTATATAAAAGCTGTCAGCGATGACACATTGTTCCTTGAAAACTAAACAAACAAGCGTCAACAAACAATATTATCGTGTTTCTTCTATATAATAGAGATTCACGAGCCAACGTTTTATTTTATGAGCTAATCACTCTTTTATTGGAGAGTTTGATCCTGGCTCAGGACGAACGCTGGCGGCGTGCCTAATACATGCAAGTCGAGCGGATCTTCGGGAGCTTGCTCCCGATGGTCAGCGGCGGACGGGTGAGTAACACGTGGGCAACCTGCCTGTAAGACTGGGATAACTCCGGGAAACCGGGGCTAATACCGGATAATTCATTCCCTCACATGAGGGAATGCTGAAAGACGGCTTTTGCTGTCACTTACAGATGGGCCCGCGGCGCATTAGCTAGTTGGTGAGGTAACGGCTCACCAAGGCCACGATGCGTAGCCGACCTGAGAGGGTGATCGGCCACACTGGGACTGAGACACGGCCCAGACTCCTACGGGAGGCAGCAGTAGGGAATCTTCCGCAATGGACGAAAGTCTGACGGAGCAACGCCGCGTGAGCGAAGAAGGCCTTCGGGTCGTAAAGCTCTGTTGTCAGGGAAGAACAAGTACCGGAGTAACTGCCGGTACCTTGACGGTACCTGACCAGAAAGCCACGGCTAACTACGTGCCAGCAGCCGCGGTAATACGTAGGTGGCAAGCGTTGTCCGGAATTATTGGGCGTAAAGCGCG